>JANOKL010000521.1:0-25073 GCA_031419215.1 Luteolibacter sp.
CCACGCGTGAGCCGCCTTGTGCCTCGCTATTCACCGATAAAAATCAATCCAGCCCAGCTCGATCGTTTTCGACTCCTTGAGCATGGCTGGCGGAAGGGTCATTTCGAACCAGCCGCCTTTGGGTGGCAGGCCTTCGGCGGGCTTGCCGTTGGCATCGAGTCGATGGATTTCCATCCAATAGGGACTCTTTTCATCCAACGACGGACCTTCCTTGCCGTCCTTCCAGAGATGCGAGAGCTGTTTGTTTCCGCTGTGGCTCAGAACCGAGGTCGAGAGTCTCACCTTGCCATCCGAGATCGAGAAATTTTCCAGTCCTCCGAGATAAACACGCAGCACGACTTCCTTCGGCCAGGCCTCGCCCAAACGCTGCACTTTGGCATTCCCGATGCCCGCGCCCTTGATGGAAAAGATCGTCTTTTCACCTTCCATCGTCGTCGTGAGTGAGTCGGCTTCCTTGCTCGTGATTTCGAAGGGCGCGGCGTTCGAGAGCGCTTTGATTTCCTTCCCGTCCTCGATGAACTGAACGGCTTGGTAATCGCCTTTGGGCAGGGAAACGATGAGCGGGCAGGAATACTCGGCTGTGTCGGCGGGTGCGGATTTCGTCGTGTAGCGAAGGCTTAGGGTCTTTCCGTCCGTGACCAGGTGCTCGACCTGATAGGTCACGAAGGCCTTGCCGCGATGAATCGCCGCGACGACGATTTTTCCAGGGAAGGCATCGGCCGCGAGTCGCAGGGATTTGTCGCGCATGACCCGGGCGACGCCGAAGACCTGGTCGAAGGCGGCCTGATCCTTGAGGACGACAAACGAGGTCGGAGCGTCGGGCTCGAACTGGTTTGAAACGAAGTAGCCGTCGTGGATCTGGAAGGCGACGGCGGTGGAGGGGGCATCAGGCTTCTCTGCGGCAAGGGACACGCCCGACAGCGTGAGAACGGCGACCAGGAGGGTGGATTGCAGGGTTTTCATGGCTTTAAAAGGATCCTATTCCGCCATCACGACGTCCTTCGGCCTCATCAGTCGATAGAGCACGAAGCTGACGGCGAAGATGGCGAGCGCGATGAGTGGTGCGGTGGCGGAGCCGGGCTTGGGGTCGGTGAAGGCGGCCTGGACGCGCACGCCGATGAGCAGGGCGCAGACGATGGCTCCGAGGATGGGAACGAAGAGCGGCACGTCAAAGCCATCGCTCGGTTCGCTGGGGCGGCGTTTCAGGATGACGAGGGAAATGTTCACCAGCGTGAAAACCATCAGCAGCAGGAGCACGGTGGCTTCTGCGAGCGGTTTCACTCCGCCGCTGAGGATCAGGGCGGAGACGATGCAGAAGAGCACGAGGATGGCAAGGTGCGGAGTTTTCCGTGTGGCGTGCAGTTTCCCGAGGGCGGCGGGCACCAGGCCTTGGCGGCTCATGCCGTAGAGCAGGCGCGAGCCCATCAGGTAGTTGAGCAGGGCGGTGTTGCCGATGGCGAAGATGGTGATGCCGAGATACACGCGATCGATGCCCTTGAACCACGGTGCGGCTCGATGCGCCACTTCCATGAGAGGTGTCTTGCTCGCTGCGAGTTCCCGCCACGGCAGCACGGAAACGGCGGTGATTGCCACGGCCATGTAGATCAAGGTGGCGAGGATCATCGCGCCAATCAGGCCGAAGGGGATGTCCTTCTTTGGCTCCTTCACCTCCTCGCTGACATTGAGGATGTCCTCGAAGCCGATGAACGAGAAAAACATCAATACCGCGCCCTGAAGCACCAGCGCAAGCGTGATGCCGGAGCCCACTCCTTGGAAATCACCGGGAGTTTCGAGGTAGTTCACACCGCCCCAGTATCGCACGCCCACCACGATGATGAACAACAGACCCGCCGCCTCGACGACGGTGCAGACGATGTTCGCCCACATGCTTTCCCGCATCCCGCGAAAGATTACGCAGCCGACGAGAAACACGAGCCCGATGGCCACCAGCTTGATCGGCAGGGCGAAACCGAGCGCCTTTTCCAAATTCTCCGCAATCGCCTGCGATCCGGTGGCCATCGAGGTCAAGCCACTCATCATCACCGCCAGGCCGACCATGTAGCTGATCGCCGGTTTCCCCAAAGCCCGCTGGGTCACATACGCCGCGCCACCGGCCTTGGCGTATCGACCGCCGACACAGGCATAGGAAAGCCCGGTCAGCAGTGCAGCGATCATCGCCGCAAGAAAGGCCAGCCACACCGCATTTCCCAAGGACTCCGCCGCCCGGCCGACGAGGGCATAGATCCCGGCCCCGAGCATCGAGCCAAGGCCATAAAACAGCACCTGCCATCGCCCGAGGGTGGGGATCAGGGTGGAATTGGAAGAGTGGGAGTCGGGCATTGGAAGGAAGTTCGGTGGCAGGATGCGTGCCATGCTGGAATCGGCCAAGCTCGCTGGGTTTCGTATGTCCGGCCTCCTTTTCCCCGAAGAACTGTGGGCAGAGTCAAGGTTCGTAGCTCGACTCAAAGCGGTAGAATGCCCTGCCAGGAAGAGGATCTGAGTCGGTGACGGTGGCACTGGTGGCGGTGCGGAGAAAGGTGACGCCAGGTGCGGTAATGTCCGAGGTGCCATCAAAACGGTAAATTTCCACGAAACTGCCGCTGCTGAGATCAGGGGACCGTTTCAAAATCCAACGTGTGCCGGGAGCAGCGGGTGCGATGCCGAACTTTAGAATCGCGTGGCCGGAGGCGTTGAAGGTGGGACTGGTGAGATTGCGGAAATTACTGGAATCTGGAGTGGAGGGATTGGTGCCAAGGGCCTGCTCGGTGCCGTAGGGGGAGCCGTCACCATCAGAGTCGAGGGTCCAAAACTGGGAGAGATCCCGGGTTGCGGGAGACTCCGCTGCACCGATGTCCGGGTGGACGTCGCGGGGGAATCCTCGCTGGTCGGTGATGAGGGTGGAGGAACCGGCCGCGTTGATGGCCGGGCTACCGGTGAGTGGCGGCATGGTTTGGGTGGGCCCGCCGTAGTTTCCTAGTGGGGCAAGGATGGGATTTGCAGGAGGGGAGGCACCCATTAACGCAATATTGTAGGAGCCGGTGAAGTAACCTCCGATGTTCGCGGGGGCTTCCCCAATATTTCCGGCCACGATGGATCTTGTGAGAGTGAATCCGGAGGACGTGGTGATACCGCTACCTGTGAGGGCGGAATTATTTGAGACGGTGGTATGTTCTACAACCAAGGCTGCAAAGGATGCAGTAGAATAGATGCCACCTCCGGACCCCTCTGCGGAATTCCCGACAAGAGTCGAGTTTCTCAAAGACGTCGTGCCTCCAAAGAGATTGATCGCTCCGCCGACCGAGCTGGCGGAGTTTCCTGAAAGAGTGCTGCCCTCGATGCTGAGGTTGCGGCTGAATTGGAAGATCCCGCCCCCGCGATCGGCGAAATTTCCGGATAAGGTGGAACTGGTAAGACTTAGGTTGAAGCGGTTCCAAATGCCTCCACCGCCCAATGTGGCGGTGTTTCCGGTGAAGGCGGTAAACTCTATTCTTGCGGTGCTCTCCCTGCCGTAGATGGCTCCCCCATAAGTTGCAGTATTTCCGGTGAAAGTGGAATGCTGAATCTCAAGAGTGGAACTCGGCGAATTCACGAGTCCGCTGAAATAGATTCCGCCACCGGAGACGGCGTGATTTGAGCTGAATACGGAATTCCGGATGGTGAGCTGGGTGGTGGAGTTATTGATGTAAATGCCTGCGCCTAGGGTAGCTGGGCTTCCGGTTGGGCAGTTTCCCCCGGAGAGGACGAGGGAGTCGAGAACGACTGCACCGGTCGTGATGCTGAGGATGCGTGTGTCGTCCGTCGATTTTCCGTCACCGGTTTTGTCGCCTGAGAGATTGATGCGGATGGGAAGGGCTGAGCCATCTATAATGAGAGACCGATTGATGGTAAGCTCTCCGCGGATGAGCCGGATGGTCTGACCGGAGAGGATGGAATCGAAGGTGATTGTGTCGCCAGTGGAAGAGTAATTCACGGCTTCACGAAGGGAAATCCCGGTTCCGCCGCCAAGCGTGCCGTCGTCCTCATCGGCGAAAGTGGTTACAATCGTCGCGAAAGTGGCGGTGGGGATAAGAGCCAGAGCGAGAAGCAAAAGTTTCAAGAGATGAGGGCTTGGATGAGGATGATTGGGTAATTACAAGATCGAGGGTGCCGGAGGAAGAGCGAACTGACGTGGCCTACCCCGCCAGCAGGCTGGCTGGCCGAAAGTGGCAGCAGGGCTGCACGTAGTCAAAGCGGCTGCGTCTATGGGGATTTGGCTCGTGGGAGTGGTTTTCCGCGCATCCGGCGTTGCATTTTTCGGGCGCTGCCTTCATTTCCGTGCCTCCATCCAACGCACACGCGATCCCATGAGCACCAAGACCCTGCGCATAGCACTCGGCGCCGACCACGGCGGAGTTGAACTGAAGGAAGCCGTTGCCGCCGCCTTGAAGGCCGCCGGTCACGAGGTCACGGACTACGGGACGCATGGCAAGGAGTCGGTCGATTACTCGGACTACGGCAATCTCGTGGCGCGTGGAGTCTCGGATGGAACGCAGGATTTCGGAATTCTGGCCTGCACCTCGGGCGTGGGCATGTGCATCGCGGCGAATCGCCACCATCACGTCCGCGCCGCCAACGTGCGGACGGTTTCCGAGGCCACGGTCACTCGTCAGCACAATGATTCGAACGTGCTCTGCCTCTCTGGCAATGTCACCGATGTGCCGACCGCGGTCGCGATGGCTGAGGCTTTCCTCGCCACGGCATTCGAAGGCGGTCGCCATGAGCGTCGCGTCTGCAAGTCCTCCGGCAGCCGCATCGCCGAGACCGACCCCGCGATTTATGACGCGATCTTCGCCGAGGAGCGCCGCCAGCGGAACAACATTGAGCTGATCGCCTCGGAAAATTTCGCCTCGCCGGCCGTGATGGAGGCCCAGGGGTCGCTGCTCACCAACAAGTATGCCGAGGGCTATCCCGGCCGTCGCTGGTATGGGGGTTGTGAGAATGTCGACGTCGTCGAGCAGCTCGCAATTGATCGCGCCAAGGAGCTTTTCGGAGCCGAGCACGCCAACGTCCAGCCGCACTCCGGCTCGCAGGCGAACACGGCGGTCTATTTCTCGGTGCTGAAGCCGGGCGACAAGATCTTCACGATGGACCTGGCCCACGGCGGCCACCTCACCCACGGCCACAAGGCGAATTTCTCCGGTCGCTTCTACGACGTGACCCATTACGGAGTCTCGCCCGACGACGAGCACATCGACTACGCCCAGCTGGAAAAGACCGCCCGCGAGCTGAAGCCCGCGCTGATCACGGTGGGAGCTTCGGCTTACTCGCGCGTGATCGACTTCGAACGCATGGGCAAGCTGGCCCGTGAGGTCGGGGCGTACCTTTTCGTCGACATGGCGCACATCGCCGGACTCGTCGCCGCCGGCGTGCATCCAAGCCCGGTGCCGCATGCCGACTTCGTCACCTCGACCACCCACAAGTCCCTCCGTGGACCGCGCGGCGGGATCATTCTCTGCAAGGAAGAGTTCGCGAAAAAGATCGACGCCCAAGTCTTCCCGGGCATCCAGGGCGGCCCGCTGATGCACGTCATTGCGGCCAAGGCCGTCTGCTTCGGCGAGGCGCTGAAGCCGGAGTTCAAGGACTACTCGCTGCAGGTCGTGAAGAACGCGCAGGCAATGGCGAAACGTCTCTCCGAGCATGGATTCCGCATCGTCTCCGGAGGCACCGACAACCACGTCATGCTCGTCGATCTGCGGACGAAAAATCTTAACGGCACCGAGGCCTCGCACGCTCTCGATGAAGCCGGCATCACGGTCAACAAGAACGGCATCCCCTTCGACACCGGCACGCCGATGAAGCCCAGCGGCATCCGCATCGGCACCCCCGCCGTCACGACCCGTGGTTTGAAGGAGGCGGACATCGCCATCGTGGCGGATTTCATCCACGAAGCCCTTTCCACTCCGAACGACACCGCGAAGCTCCACGCCATCCGCGACCGCGTCTTCGCCTTCAACCGGGCGTTCCCGCTGCCGTGGTAGAAGAGTGAATTGTGAATGGTAAGTGGTGAATGGTGGGAGACAGGGCCAATGCTCTGACATTCGTCATTCGTGCTTCGACATTCGTCATTTTCTCCGGATCCATCTTCCCGGCACATTCCTGCCATGAACAGGATTCGTCGGACTCCTTCCTAATTCCCTTTGCCTCCCGGAGCGAACGGGTTGAAATCCCCCTGCGCGCATGACCAATCCTTTCCGCGAAGACCTCGTCTCCCGTTCCCGCCCCGAGTCTTGCACGGTGGTGATCTTCGGTGCCACCGGAGACCTCACCCACCGCAAGTTGGTGCCGGCGCTTTACAACCTCGCCGTCGATGGCGAGCTGCCGACCGGTGTGAAGATCATCGGCTTTGCCCGCCGGGAGAAATCCGATGCCGAGTTCCGCGCCGGGCTGCAGGACCTGAACCGCAAGGTGTCCCGCTCCGGGCATGACGACGCGATCTGGGGGCCTTTCGCTGAAAACATTTCCTACCATCAGAGCGAGTTCACCGATCCCGATGGCTACAAGCGCCTCGCCGAGCGGCTGGATGCGATCGACCAGGAGCGCGGACGCAAGGGCAACCGCCTGTTCTACATCGCCAGCGCGCCTGAGTTCTTCGATCCGATCCTGATTTCCCTGAAGGAAGCAGGGATGAATGAACCCGCCGAAGGTTGCTGGTCACGCGTGATCGTGGAAAAGCCCTTCGGCACCGACCTCGCCACTGCGAAGCATCTCAACGAGGTCGTGAACGCGACTTTCCACGAAAGCGACACCTACCGGATCGACCACTATCTCGGCAAGGAAACCGCCCAGAACCTGATGGTGCTGCGCTTCGCCAATGCCATTTTCGAACCGCTCTGGAACAGCCGCTACATTTCCCACATCCAGATCACCTGCGCCGAAAACCTCGGCATGGAGGGTGGTCGCGGAGGCTACTATGATCATGCGGGAGCCCTGCGCGACATGGTGCAGAATCACCTGTTGCAGCTTCTCAGTCTGGTCGCGATGGAGCCGCCGACCGATCTTTCGGCCGATGGCGTCCGCGATGAAAAGGTGAAAGTCATCCGCTCGCTGCGCCAGTGGGACACGCCGGAGAAGGTCGCGGCCAACGTCGTGCGCGCCCAGTACGTGGCGGGTCACATCGATGGTGCGGCGGTGCCCGGATATCGCGAGGAGGATCGCGTGAATCCGGAGTCGACGACCGAGGCCTACGTCGCGGTCCGATTGCTGATCGACACCTGGCGTTGGAGCGGCGTGCCGTTCTACATTCGCATGGGCAAGCGCCTGCCGAAGAAGTCCACGGAGATCTCCGTGCATTTCAAGCCCGCGCCCTGCGTGCTTTTCAACGCCCTGCCCGGTGGAGTTCCCGGCGGCAACGTCCTCGTCATCCGCATCCAGCCGGACGAAGGCATTTCGCTGCGGATGGTCTCGAAACTTCCCGGCACCAGCCTGCGCCTCGAGCCGGTGAAAATGGACTTCCACTACGCCACCAGTTTCGGAAAAGGCAGCCCGGAGGCCTACGAGCGTCTGTTGCTCGATGCGATGGCGGGTGATGCCACGCTTTTCGCACGGCGCGACGAGGTCGAGGAAGCCTGGAAGTTCATCGACCACATCGAACAAGCCTGGCACCAGAGCGACACCCCGCCGCCGATGGCGAATTTTACCGCAGGTTCCTGGGGGCCGAAAGAGGCCGACGAACTCCTCCAGCAGGACGGCCACGCGTGGCGCAGGCTTTGAAGAAGTAAATGGTGGATGGTGAGTGGTGAATTGTTTCAGACCTGCCACCGCTCTCCTCCACGATTCACAACTTACCATTTACCACTTACTCCAATGCTCTCCATGGACCCCGAGCTCGGTCAGGAAGTGCCTGTCGCCTCCATCGACAAGGAGCTGCGCAAGCTCTGGGAGGCGGACGAGGTGCACACCAACGCCTCGCTGATCAATCTTGTCACCTGCTCGGAGCAGGCCGGATCGCTGCGACATAACTCCGCCATCATTCGCGAGCTGACGCGGGAGCACGCGTGCCGTGCGATCCTGGTGGAGTTTGATCGCACGGTGCAGGAGCCTTCGATCCGCGCGTGGGTGACCGCGCATTGTCACCTGGCTGAGGGGAAAAAGTCGGTGTGCTGCGAGCAGATCGCCTTTGCCTTCACCGGTCGCGTCACGGGTCGCTTCCGAAATACGGTCTTCGGCCATCTCAACAGCGATCTTCCGCTGGTCTTCTGGTGGCAGGGTGAGTTGAGCGACGTGTTTCGCGAGCGGCTTTCCAGCGTGATTGACCGGCTTGTGATCGACAGTTCGTCGTGGGCCGATCCGGCGGCGAACTTCGCGCGTTTGAATGAGGCGGTCGCCTCCTCGACGATTGATCTTGTGGTGCAGGACCTCGCCTGGACCCGCACCTGGCAGTATCGGCTTTCGCTGGCCGGCATGTTCGATGATCCGGTGGCGCTTTCGGCACTGCCTTCAATCGGAAAAGTCCGCATTGTCCATCATCCGAAGCATCGTTCAGCCGCCCTGCAATTGCTCGCATGGATCAGCGTCCAGGCGGGTTGGCGTCCAGGTCTCGATGTTGCCGCCGCGCGCGATGGCAATGCCGAAACTTTTCCGATGGAGTCGAAGGCTGGGGTCCAGATCATGGCCTCGCTTGAAGCTGATCCTTCTGCCGCACCGCTCGGTCTGCTTGAAATCACCGCGCCGACTATCGTCATCCGCCTTTCCCGTGCGACCGGCAGTCCTCACCTGGTGCGTGAACTGATCACGAATGGAACCGCCCAGACCTCGCTCGCTCCGGCTGATCCGGATGACGACGCGGGACTCGTCGGAGCTCAGCTCGCCCGGGGCGGAAAGAACACTCTTTACCGCAAGGTGCTGCCGCGTTTCCTCGCACTTCTCGCGGATTGAGCCGCAACGATTTTCCCTCAACTCGTGGCACGCTCTCCGCTTAAAAGGCACCATCCTTTTCCCACCTTCCGAGCCCGATTAAAGCCGGGCCACCTCTTGAAATGACCAGCCCGATCGTGATTCCTGACGACGCTCCCTTCACTTCCGAACAGCGGGTGTGGCTGAGCGGCTACCTTGGCAAACTCCTCAGCGGAGGTCTGGCCGCCGCCGAAAGCGGCCCGACCGTGCCGGTGACGATCCTTTTCGGCTCCCAGACGGGAAATGCCGAGGGCCTTGGCAAGAAGCTCCTGAAAACCCTCAAGAAGGGCAATTTCGAGCCGGAACTCCACGACATCGGAGCCTATGACCGCAGCCAGCTTACGAAGGAAAAGAACGTCCTGATCATCACCTCGACCTACGGCGATGGCGAGCCACCGGACAACGCTGGCGATTTCCACAGCTGGCTGCTCGGTGATGCCGCGCCGCGTTTGGAAGGGGTGAATTTCTCGGTCCTCGCGCTGGGCGATACGAACTACCCGGACTTCTGCAAGTGCGGCATCGAGTTCGATACCCGCTTGGAGCAACTCGGCGCGACCCGGCTTTTCAAGCGGGTTGACAGCGACGTCGATTTCGATGGTCCCTTCAAGGAATGGTCGGAAGGCGTGATCGCCCTTCTCGCTCCCTCGGGCGCGGCGGTTTCCACGGCTGCACCTGTGGTGGAGGTCGAGGCAGGCTTTTCGAAAAAGAAGCCGTTCCCGTCGCCGATCCTTGAGAACTTCAATCTCAACACCGGCGGCGAAAAGGAGACCCATCACATCGAACTTTCCCTTGAGGGCTCCGGGCTCGACTACGAGGTCGGCGATGCCCTCGGCGTGTTCCCGAGAAATCCCGAAACCTTGGTCGATCTGATCCTCGCCAATCTTCCCTTCAAGCCCGGCACCGTGCCGCTTCCCGATGGCGGCGAGGCCCCACTTCGTGACGCTCTGATTTCCAACTTCGACATCGGCACGCTCAACAAGTCGATCGTTCAGAAATGGCAGGCCCGCAGCGGCTCGCCGTTCCTGCGCTCGCTCGTCGAGGCCGATGACAAGAAGGCCTGGGATGACTTTTGTTGGGGTCGCGATCTCAGCGATCTCGTCATTGATCATCCAGCGGACTTCACCGACGGCGAGGATCTGGTGGGAATCCTGAAGAAGCTTCAGCCGCGCCTCTATTCGATCGCCTCCAGCCCGAGGGCTCATCTTGGTGAAGTCCATCTCTGCGTCGCCATCGTCCGCTACAGCGCTTATGGCCGGAAGCGTGGTGGCATCTGCTCGACCTTCCTTTCCGATCGCTCGAAGGGCCTCCAGCCCGGCGTGTTCGTGCATTCGAACAAGGCCTTTCGCCTGCCGGAAAATGGCGACACGCCGATCATCATGGTCGGCCCCGGCACCGGCATCGCACCGTTCCGCGCCTTCCTCGAAGAGCGCAAGGCGACGAGCGCGAAAGGCGGCAACTGGCTGTTCTTCGGCAACCCACATCGTGCCTCCGATTTCCTCTACGAGGAGGAACTCACCGCTTACCAAAACGACGGTACGCTTTCGCGTCTCGACCTCGCCTGGTCCCGCGATCAGAAGGAAAAAATCTACGTCCAGCACCTCATGATCCAGCAGGGTGCCGAGCTTTGGAAATGGCTTCAAGATGGTGCCGCCTTCTACGTCTGCGGCGATGCCACACGGATGGCGAAGGACGTCGATCAGGCCCTGCACGCGGTCATCGTCCAGCACGGCAAGCTCGCCGAGGAAGACGCCACAGCCTTTATCGCCCAGCTCAAGAAGGACAAGCGCTATCTCCGCGACGTGTATTGATCGCGCGGCCCGCTTCTTGACGCGAGGCGCGGGCAAGCGCATATCATTCCGTCATGAAACCGCATTCCCTGCTGCCGTTGATGGCCTTTGTGTCGCTTCTC
Organism: Luteolibacter sp.; assembly: GCA_031419215.1. Lineage (GTDB taxonomy): Bacteria > Verrucomicrobiota > Verrucomicrobiia > Verrucomicrobiales > Akkermansiaceae > Luteolibacter. The sequence goes on from JANOKL010000521.1 coordinate 10,841, forward strand.
GTTTCCTGCGAAAAGGAAGAGACCAAGGTCGATTTCGTGCCCAAGGTTCCTGTCGCCGCCGCGCCTGTCCCTGAACCAGCGCCTGTCGAGGTCGTCATCCCCCCGGTCGCCATTCCCGTGGAAGACCAGTCGCCTGACGAGGAAGAGCCTTCTGCTCCGGACACCGATCTGGTCCAGCCGACTCCCGGACAACGTCTCGACCACGCCATCGAGAAGACCGAGCAAGGTGTGAGGACCGCCGCCGAAAAAACCGAGGAAGGCCTCCGCAAGGCCGCCGAGAAAACGGGTGGTGCGCTTCAGCGGGTCGGCGAAACGATCCAAAGAAAAGCCGAAGAGGCAAAGCCCCGCCAATAGACTCCCACCTCGATATGACTATCGGCTACAAGGACTTCTTTCCCATCCTTTTGGAGTCGGGTTTTTTCAAGAGGAAGTTCGAGGATTTGCCCACCACGTTGGGTCGGGCCAACAAGTGGCTGGCCACCTCGGACTTGAAGGTCGTCAACGTGGAAACCGTCCTGTTGCCGAATGTCAGGCCCGAAGCCGACGCATCTATAACTTGTCTTTACACGGGCGGTGAGACGGGGAGTTCCTGGATCCAGATCATTCGTGTCTGGTATCATGTGCCCGATCTTGGCGACTGACTTTCAGGAATCGCCGATTCATCGAGTCTCCATGAAACCAAAACGGCCCTGATCATCGAGATCAGAGCCGTTTGAAGTTCAGGGGAGTGCTTTCAAGTTCAGTTCGGCGGTGAACTTGCGCGGAAGAACATCTTCTTCCAGGCCGTCGTCTGATCGCCACTGGCGGTGAATTCGACGCTGATCACTCCGGAGCCGTCGGCATTGAACGTGCCGGCACTGGTCCAAGCTTCGAGATCGGTGCTGTATTCGATCACGCAGCTTTGATTCGGCTCACCGAGGAATCCGTGGGTGACCGTTGTGTTTCCAGCGGCGAAAACGGGAGTTCCGATAGAGGTCATTTTCAAGCTGAGGTCCTGCTGAACGATACTTGCCGTGACGGTCACCGTGGCGGTCGTTGTCTTGGCTCCATCACTCAGGGTGTAGGTAAAGGTCTCCGGCGAGGAAGCCGAAGGCGTGAAAAGGACGTCCGAGCCACTCAGCGTGGCGGTGTTTCCGGAGCCGCTGGTGACGGCGGTGATGGAAAGGCCGGTGGAAACCACGCTGCCGGTTCCGTCGATCCGCGTGTCATTGGCCAGCAGGCTGGCGACGGTGTACTGCGTGGCCGAGTTGTTGGCGGGCTTGGTCACGTTGTCGTTTCCGGCGATCGGTCCGGTGACGAAGTAGTCGTTGTTCGCGTTGCCGGTGTAGTTCGGGTCGGTGGAGGTCGCGGTCACGGTGTAGAATCCGGCGGCAGTCGGCGCAGTGGCCGAGCTGTAAGTCGTTCCATTACGCCCGACGTAGCCGTAGGAGAAACTCGCGACTCCTCCGGAGCCCGTGACCACGCCATCGGTGAAGGTCAGGGAAGGCAGGGAGGCGGGGACTACCGTCACGTCCACATTCAGAATGACACTCTTGTAGTTCAGCGCGTCCGTTGGGGTAAAGGTCACTGACTGACTTGCGGTTCCTGCCGCTGGTATGCTTGCGGGCGTTGTGAATGCGAACGATCCGGGCACGCTGCCCACTCCGCCGGAAAGCAGTGAAGTCGATAAAGCAGCTCCGTAGGTGATATTCGCTGCCGTCGGCGCAGTGGTCACTGAGGTGGAGATCTTCTCTTCCATCACTAATCCAAATTTCACGTCATCGACGCGCCAGTTTGCCGTGCCAGCAGACGGGGTGCCGCCTTGATCGTATCCGTAGATGCGGAACGTGGTCTGCGCGCCGAAATCGAGGGTGAGTATGCTGTGGGACTTGAGCGCCCAATTGCTGTTGTTGGCGAATGTTCCGGTTACGAGGTCGGTGGCGTAGTTGTCGGCGGAACTGCGCAGAGTGTATGCACGAGGTCCGGTGGTGGTGCTGCGACTGCCAAATGCCAGGGAGTTGATTCGTCCCTTAAACCCAGCCGCGGGTGTGACCGTGAACTCAAAGTAGGCACTCCCGTTGACTGCCGTATCCAGAGTTGTGGATTTAGCTGCGGCTCCAGCGTTCTCGCTGCCGCTCGCGCCGGAGTATCCAGAGGAGGGCGAGGTGATGGTCAGCAATGTGGTGGTTCCATTGTTGTTGCCCCGTGAGAAATTGGAAACCGTCGCATTGGCGGGCACTGCCGCCGCGACAAGCGAGGCACTGCTGAAATTCCAGGAAACAGGAACAGCGGACACCACCTGGCTCTGATCGACGGAGGTCGCGGCGTTGTAGTTGCTGTCACCCGCCTGGCTGGCGGTGATGGTGGCCGTGCCGATGGCGACGATTGTGACGGACGAGCCGGAAATGGTCAGCACGCCAGTGTCAGGGCTGGAGAAGCTGACGGCCAAACCTGAGCTCGCCGTCGCCGTGAGCGAATAGGCAGGATCGTTCACAGACTTGATCGGCAGCGCGGCGAAGATGATGGTCTGGTCGGCCTTGGTGATCTCCCCGGTGAGGGTCGGCTGGGTGACGGTGTAGTTGGCGGCGTCCGCACCGGTGAGGCCCATGGTGGTGGTGACGTTGATGCCTGTTCCGACCGTGGCCTGTGCAAAGGTGCCCGCAGTGGAATTGGTAAGGGTGACAACATCCAGGCCGATGGGGGCGCTGAGTGTGGCACCCGTGATCGCGGCGACCGTGCCAGCGTTGTAGGCCCGGGTCGTGACGACGGCATCGGCGACTGTCAGGGTTTTCGTCGTGATGTCCGCAGTCAGGCTGGGCTGGGTGACCGTGTAGTTAGTGGAGGGCGTGGCGTAATCGCCCGTGCGGGTCAGCGGCTTGGCCGTGCCTGCGGTCTTGGTGGTGAACTCCCAGGTGACCGAGCCGGTGGGGGAGAACGTGTCCCCGTTGAGCAATCCATTGAATGCCGCTGTGCCGGTCACCGAGGCGGTGGTAGTGCCATCGTATTCCTTCGGTGCAGCGCTCAAGCCGGTGATGGTCAGGCTGGCCGGAGTGACCGAGCTGCTGGTGGTGGCGATCGACTGCGGATCGGCTCCGGTGCTGGCGAGACCGACATTGCCCGAATAGCTGCCGACGACTGTAGTTTCCCCAAGCCTCACGTAGAGGATCGTGATCGGAACGAGGCCGGAACTTGGAGGGATGTTGATCGAGCTGGCGAAACCGCTGGAGGGGCTGGTGGAAACAGCGAATCCAGAGGGGGCCGTCACGACCAGATCCGCGGTCAGCGCGGCACCGGAAACCGAGAAGCTGGCATTGGAGGAAGGAGTGCCGTAGGTGGTGGTCAGGGCACCAAGTGATCCAGACGCGGTGATGGTGGGCGTCACTGGAGCTGCCGGAGTGCCGCTGACGGCCGTGCTCGCGGCGCCATCTCCGGCGGCGTTGACCGCGAGGAGTTTGACGTCGTAGGCGGTGGCGTTGGTGAGGCCGGAGATCACCAGCGGGCTGGCGGTGCTGGATGGCGAGCGGGCGATGAAGGTCGCGCCGTTGTCGGTGGAATACTTGTAGTTGGTGATCGCGGAACCACCGTCGGCTCCGGCGGTGAATGCCACAGAGAGCAGTTCGTTGCCCGGCGTGATGCTGGTGATCGTTGGGGCTGCCGGAACTGTGCGTGGAGTACCTGAAGTGCTGGCCGTTGCGGTGCCGTCGCCGATCGCGTTGACTGCCTTGATTTGCACGTTGTAGGCCGTGCCGTTGGTCAGGCCGGTGATCAGGATCGGACTGGTGGTGGAGTCGGGGGAAACAGCGGTGAAGGTCGAGCCACCGTCGGTGGAATACTTGTAATTGGTGATCGCCGAGCCGCCATCGGATCCAGCGGTGAAGGCCACGCTGAGCTGCTGGTCGCCGGGAGTGATGGTGGTGATGGTCGGCGCGGCGGGGGCGGTGGCTGCAACCAAACTCACTGTTCCGTTAAGCGTGAAATCATCGAGACGGAAAGTTCCAGTGCCGGATGCGCCGGATAACGACATCACCATGGTCACTGTTCCGGTAAGTCCAGTTTTGCCGGTGACTGTCAAAGCTCCTGTGTCGGCACCAGCAGTTGGAACAGTGCCAGTTGCGACTGCAGCGCCACCATTGATGGTAACGGAATAGTTTTGAGCACCAGAGGCACTTCGCTGACGCCAGAAACTCATGGAGGCGACATCGAGTTTATAACCCGAAGCCACCGAGAATGTCAGGGTAAGGGAAGGCGTTCCGCCCGAGTTGTTAAGAGCAATTGCCTGCCCAGCGGAACCTGCAAAGCTGGTCCACGCATTGGTGCTATTCGACCAGCTGGAACCCGAGAGATTGGCGTCCAGGGTCAGCGGTGCAACCGTGTAGGGATGGGTGGTGATGGTCGTCGTGCCGAATGTGTGCTTATAGACCTGAGCCCCGACTTCCGCCGTGGAGGCGAACAGGCCGGTGACAGCGAGCAGGGCGGGGAGGAAGGAACGTCGCCGGGTCGCGCGGCAGCTACGGGACCGTAGCAAGGGAGGGGCTGGTGACTTGGAGTTCATGGGTTCGGGAATGTGGCTGGGACTGAAATTCACGGCTCGATTGACACCGGAAATGGGGGGATTGGAATACCTGGTTTATGAGGGATTCGCCGGATCAGCGGCGATGGGGGAGATTTGGAAATCGCTGAAGGTCAACGGTGGAGAATGGAAAAGGATTCGCTTTGCGCAAGCTATAAAGCGTTGATGGCCCAACTAGGCCTTTAACAGGGCACCCAATGCAATTTCGGCTGAGGAGAATCGATGCAAATCTTGCGATAAAGTGCCGGAGCGATGGCTGATCGCTCAAGCCTCGAAGAAATTCCGCAGCAGGCGGATGCCGGCGTTCTGGCTTTTTTCGGGGTGGAACTGGCAGGCGAAGATGGCGCCGCTCTGCACGGCTCCGGCGAAAGTGTCCGCGCCGTAGGTGGTCGTGGCGGCGATGATCGAGGCATCGTCTGGGACGGGGAAATACGAGTGGACGTAATAAAAATAGGGCTCGGCTCCGAGGCCTTTCCAGCAGCCGGATTCGGGCGTGGTGGGGACGACCGAGTTCCAGCCCATGTGCGGGATTTTCAGGCCGGGCTGTTCTTCGAAACGCTTCACTTTTCCGGGGAAGATCCCGAGCCCGGAAACTCCGGGAGTCTCCTCGCTTTCCTCGAACAGGATCTGGTAGCCGAGGCAGATGCCAAGGTAGGGCATGCCGGAGGCGATGCGCTCGCGAAGGGCGGAAACGAGTCCGCGTTCCTCAAGTCGCGCCATGCAGTCGCCAAAGGAACCGACGCCGGGAAGTACGAGATGGGTCGTACCTTCCAGCCCGGCAGCGTCCGCGACGATGCGCGGGGTGATGCCGAGTTCGTTCAGGGCGTTGGCAACACTGCGCAGGTTGCCGGCGCCGTAGTCGATGAGCGCGACGATCATGACCTCACAGCGCTTCTTTCGTGCTCGGAATGCCTTTCACCCGTGGATCACGTTCGCAGGCGTCCCTCAGGGCGCGGGCAAGACCTTTGAAAATGGCTTCCGCGATGTGGTGGCCGTCGCGACCGTAGAGCAGCTCGACGTGGATGTTCGCACGAAGGTTCGAGGCCAGCGCGCGGCAGAATTCCTCCACGAGGGTGAACGGCAGGTTCGGCGCGGACGGTGTGTTTTCCGGAGCGCGGAATTCGAGGTGCGGGCGGTTGCTGAGATCGACGACCACGCGGGCCAGCGTCTCATCCATCGGCAAATAACAGCAACCGTAGCGGCGGATGCCTTCCTTCGTGCCGAGCGCTTCCTTCATCGCCTCGCCAAGCGTGATGCCGGTGTCTTCGACGGTGTGATGGAAATCGACCTCAATGTCGCCTTCCGCCTTGATCGAGAGATCGAAGAGCCCGTGTTTCGAAAACAGCGTGAGCATGTGATCGAAGAACGGGATGCCGGTGTCGATGGACGAGACGCCGGAGCCATCGAGATCAAGGCTGAGCTCGATCGCGGTTTCGGCAGTCTTGCGGGAGCGGCTGGCTTTGCGGGCTTGCATGAGGAAACGGGTGGGAAAAGCGGATCACTTGATGAGTCCGGCGTCTTTCGCGATGGTTTCGAGCTCGGCGATGAGTTCAGGGGAAATCTTGGCGGCCTTGACGTCAGCCATGGCAGTGGTGACGGCCTTGGCATCGGAGCCGTGGACGGCGGCCCAAGCGTCACGCCAGGCTTTTCCGGCGTCGATCTTCGAGTCGAGCTTGAGGGCCTGGAGGCGCTTGAGTTCCTGATCGGCGAAGCGCGAGGCGTCGTCGAGCGAGGCCTTGTGGAAGGAATCCGGCGTCACCCATTTCACGCCGGCCTTCTTCTCGTCGGTGTAGCGTTTCTCCACGCCGGCGTTCTGCTCGTCGATGGCGCGGGTGCTGCCGTTCCGGTCATCGGAGGTCATGCGCTCAAGTCCGATTTTCCGGTCCTCCAGCCGCTTCGGCAGGCTGGCGGCGGTCTCGTTGACCTGGGTGCGATAGGCCTCAATGGCTTGCTTCACGACGGGCAGTGATTCCTTGAAAGGAAGGGTGGTGGAGTAGTCACGCTCGAAGTCGGAGAACTTCCGCAGTGCCGGCAGCCACTCGGAGGCCTGCACGTGGGCGCGGATCGCGAGCTCAAGGGTGCGCGCGGCGAGTTCGACCTTGTTGGCATCACGCTCGGAGGCGGGGATGATGTGGCCGTTCAGCTTGATCCCACCTTCCGCGACCGCGGCCTGTTCGTTCGCGAGCTCATCGATCATGGCCTTGGCCTTTGGAGTCGAGGTGCCGGTGGGGAATTCCTGGATGAACTTCTCCAGCTTTGAAATCCGGACCTGATACTCACCGGCGGTCAGGAGGTCCGGGGCAGGGGTCAGCTTGGACAGGAGCGCGAAGGCGATCTCGTCGGGCTTCACGCGGTCGATCTTCGCGACGTCGGCCTTGGCGATGGTCTTCTCTTCCTTGATGGACTTCGTGACCATCACCTCGACGAGATAGGACTGCGGGTCCTCCTTCAGGATCTTGCCTTCGAGCTTGGTGCCATCCTTCAACTGGATCGTGTCGGCACAGGCCAGCGGAATCAGGCTGGCGAGCAGAAGGGCGGAAAAAGTCGGGTTGCGTTTCATGTTCTGGTAAATGGGTGGCTGGGCGATCAGCGGGCGTAGGTGGGCACTGAGAGCGCTTCGTGAAGGGCGGCTGCGGTCGATGCTGTCACTGTGCGGCCATCCTTAAAGACGATTTTTACAGAGAGGGCGGGAACAGAGTCGGATTCGATGGCCAGGCGTCGGGTCGTCAGACGCAGGGGCAATCGGCAGACGGCTTCCTTCAGGGCTTCAGGTGCATCCGGAGAAATAAGCACAAGCGGGGCATGTTCGCGAATCAATCCAGCAATGAGCTGGTCAGTGTGAAGGATCGGGCGCGCGACGGCATCCGTGGGAGTGGGGACGATGCTGATGGCGAAGGCCTCGGGGAGCTTCCGTCCACGGGCGGCCAGCCGGGCTTCCGCCGAGGAGAGCAGGCCGACGGTGGAGTCATCAAAGAGCATGAAGCGATCCGACAGCGGACTGCCGATGACGGATTGGCCCAGCGCCGTTTCGCGGAGCATGTCCCCGGAAAGGAATTTCTCGCTGGCGGTGGTGGCCAGGTCCTCCGCCCATGAGGCGCGGTGGGAATCGACGGTGATGTCGGAAACATCGAGGGCGGACTGGATCGCCAGGCCGTAAAGAAAGGCGCGGCCGGTGGTGAGTTCGTCGGCGGGACCGGGGAAATTCTGCAACAAGGGTCCGCGTGAAAAGGCCTCACGGGCGCGGTCGAGGGTGCGGATGGCCTTTTGCCGCCATTCCGTTTCACTTGTGGCGGTGTAGGCGGCGGCGTAGGCGGAAATCATTCGGAAGGTGGCTGCGGCATGTGGGCGGGGGTCGTTCGGGGTGTCACCCAGCCGGACCTGGCGGGCCTTCAGCAGCTTTTTTCTGGCGGATTCCAGCACGTCCTTCGCCGCGGTTGGATTCAGGCCGATCTTGGTGGCGGCAGCTTCAGAGGGGATTTTGGAAGCGAGACTGTTGCGCCGGAAATGCTCGCGGGAGGGATCGGACTCAATGGGGATGTTGCCGAGTCCGCGCAGCTCGCTCATCGCGGTGATCAGGTTGAGCTCTTCACCGGAAAGGATCTTCTCGAGGTCCTCCATGCTCCACAGCCAGTCCTCGGGCGATGCGAGGCTTTGACGCCCGAGGGAGAAAAGCCCGTTCGCGGTGGTGTGGTGTTTTTCAACGAAGGCCATTGCGGCCAGCGCCTGACCGAGCGTGTCACGATTTCCCGTCGCGCGGCAGGAATTCAGAAAAGAGACAATGGCGCGGGCCTGGCTCTGGCAGTCGCGTGCGAAACTCGGCAGCCCCCAGGAATTGCCGATGCGGGAATTGAAAATCCCGCCGTCCAGCGGATCGATCATCGCACTGGTGGAGATGTCCTGGGTCAGGCTCGTGGTGGTTTCCAAACAGCGGCTGGTGAGGTCCTTGGGCAGGCCGGGCGTGATCGCGGCCAAGGAGAGCAGGTCCATCGTCCCGGAGGGGAAAAGTGAACCGCTGCCATCGAAGCTGTGCGAGCCGGGATCATACAACGAGGCCAGCTGGCGGATGCTCGAAAGCATGTCGATGGCCGGTTGTTTCGAGGTTGGCGGACACTTCGCAAACGGACTGAGCCGCTCCACGCGGTCGAGCTCATCCGATGCGCTGTTACGGATGATGTAGGCGGAATCCTCACGCCAGGTCTGGCTGACCATCCCGCTGGATTGATCGAAAAGACTGCGGATGCCGGTCCCTTTTGCATCCGTGCTCGCCGGGATCCAGGCCACCGGATTTCCCTGCGGACTCATCCAGAGGAAAAGCGGCAGGCCCAGCGGCTGCTTGATCTCGGCGCAGAGCACGGCTGAGAGGAGTCCGGTTTCCCGGCAGGCATCGGCATCGATCAGTACCGGCACGAAGCTTTCGTTGAGGTCACGGACCAGCCCCGCATCTCGCTCGATGGCGCGGATCACTGCCAGGTAGCCGGGCTGCTGGGGGTGGCAGACGACACCGAAGACGAGACGGTTGGCCCGCTCCGCCATGTGAAACGTTTCCCTTCGGAAAGGTTGCCAATGGACCGGCGACTGCCCCTGGTCCGCCAGCATCGTCGAGGGGCTGTTGGCGAGCAGGTTGATGGTCAGATCCGGAGCGATTTCCACAGGCGGGGGGATCGCAGCCGCTGGCTTCGGCTTCCGACAGGCGGAGGGAAAGAGAAAGAGCACTCCGCAACCAAACAGGGCCAGCACGGGGGAAAGTGCGCGGGGGGGCGAAGACATGAAATCGGTTGCGGGCTTGAGGGTGACTGCTCGGGACACTGGCATTATGAAGAAAAGTCTTCCGCTACTACAAGCCGAAGCTACGGTGACGGCGGATTTCCCAAACGGTGTGACCAGTCTCGTAGTTTCCAGCCAGAAGGGTGGGGTGGGTAAGACCACCCTGTCGATCAATCTCGCCCACGCATTTGCCCGGGCAGGGGTCAGGACCTTGCTCGTCGACGCCGATCCGCAGGGATCCGTGGGGCTTTCCCTCACCCGTCAGTCGCGATTGCTGGCTGGGTTTTATGATTTTCTCGCCGACCCGGGCATTCCGCTCGATCGCCTGATCGTCCCGACCCGTCTGGAAACCTTCTCGCTCGTGGCCAGTGGTCAGGCCAGCGACTACGAAGCCGGTGGCGGCGTCGGCGGATCGTATTTGGCGCGCGTCCGAGCGTTTCTGCGCGCGGTGTCGTCGCGGGGATTTGATCTCTGCATCATCGACACGGCGGCGGGCCTCTTCGGCGTGACCGGCGATGTCATTGCGTCATGCGATTCAGTTCTGATCCCGCAGCAGGCGGAACCTCTGGGCATCCGCTCGGTGCCGAAAATGCTGGAAGGCCTCAATCGCCTGCGGGTGATGAATCCTCGTCTGATGGTCCTCGGCGTGGTGCTGACCATGGTGCAGCAGGAACTCGCGGAGAGCCTGGAAGCCGGACAGGCGCTGCGGCAGTTGCTGCCTCCCGATCTGGTGTTCCGCACGGCGGTGCCACGCGATGGCTTGTTCGTCCGTGCCAGTGCCCGTGGCTTGCCGGTGGGCGTGCTGGAGGAAGGCGCAGGAGCCCAGGCGGTCTTCGACGCGCTGCGGGTGGAGATCGAGGCAAAGTTCGAACATCAGGGCCAGCGCGCGCCGCATCACGGCTGATGGACGTGGTGCATCCATGGCTTGATCCGGTCGAGGTCCGGCGATTGGCGGAGCGCTTGCTCGCCCCGGTCCGCGAACAGGCGGTGCCAATCCAAGATGCCGGATTCGGCGAACAATTTGTCGGTTATGAGCCCAGCGTGGCCAATCCTCCGGCTCCCGCTCCAGTGGTGCCGGTTGCCGTTGTGGCTCCCCAGGTGGTTTCGCCACCTGATCCGGAGCCCGTGGCGGTGGAGGCACCCGCGGCCCGAAATGATGGGCGCGGTCCCTTCCTTGATCGCATCGGCCGTTTCCGCGATTGGCTGAACCGAAATTTCCAGGCAGTCGGCGTCTTCCTGCTCGATCGCGAGGGTGCGGTCATTTTCGACGAAAGCGGTCACGGCAAACTCCATTTCCTCGCCCGCAGCCTGGCGGTGGCCTCGCGTCGACCCGGCGGCATGCCCGGAAACGTCCATGTGAAAGTGGGCGCGTCCGCGACGCTGGAGGTGATCCCGGTCGATACGCCTTATGGATGTCTCGTGCTCGGGGCCGTGGTGCCCGCGCCCCTGGAGCCCGATGCCATCGCCGACGTGATGAACGCGCTGCGGCTGGTGGCGTCTCCTCCGCAGGTGTAGTTACGGCCAGCCACTCGCGCGTTTTTCGCTTCGATCAGGTCTGCGTGTCCGCTCCGATCCTCGTTCCATTCACGGGCGCGAACCTTGGATCGAGGGTGCTTCGGATGTGGTCCGTCTTTTCCGGCCGGTAGATGAAGATCGCGTTGTCGGAGAGCCGCACGTAGCCGGAAACACCGGATTGTGGTTGGAAATGATTGGAAATGGAGATCGTGAACGGGAGCCTCTCCTCGTCCCCCACCTTCACCAGCTCCTGATAGCTCGGCATGACGATCGGAGGTGAGACCCGCGAGAAGGCGGGCAGGGAGGGCCGGAGGCGCGCGGCGATTTCCGTTTCCACGGCCATCCGTGCCGCCGGATGCGGGACCGGGGCCGACATCGGGACCTGGTTGAGAATCGGAGGGATGAGCGGTTCGGCGGCGAGCAGGCCGGTGATGAGGGTCAGGCAGACGAGTGTTGGTTTTTTCATGGTTCGGTTTGGGGTTGGAAAAGAAACGTGGTGGCCTTCCGGCGGTGGAGGATGATCTCGGCAACGGCCAGATTGCCGAGCAGGCTGAGCCACAGGCAGACGACGTAGCTGCTCTCCGCCTCCACGCCTGCGAGGTAGCCGAGCGTGTGATAGACACGGAAAGTGACAGCACTGGCGGCCAGCGCGAAGGAGCGCGTCATCCAGTCCCGGTGGGCCTCCAGGTCCCGATGCCGTGGCAGCACCGCCCGCCAACCGGCGAGCGTGGCGTGGAAGCCCATGACCGCCAGCGTGAGGAACCCGAGTTTCCCGAGAAACCCACCCTTGGCATGCAGCGCGAGATGGAAACCGGTGGGACTGACGAGAACCAGCATGCTCATCCCAAACACGCGCCCGGCGATGCGGTGGATCGACGGGCGGCTACGGAGCAGACTTTTCGAAAACTGCGGCAACGCGGCGAACAGACAGATCAGCCCGCCGACGATGTGGACGTAAAGCGAGCCCCGCCACAGCGCGCTCCGGCCGATCTCCCCCTTGTCGGAAATGAAGAGCCCGAGCCCACCCGGAAGATAGTCCTGAATCGAGTTGTTAAGAATCAGCAGACAGCCCGCAAGATACGCGAGCCACGCCAGCCATTGGAGTCCGCGGAGAATCATGCTCGGAGCGTAGGACGACTGCTTTGGCTTGTGGGTAAATTGACGGTAAAATTCTGCTCTCCCCGATCGAGCTGCTCATCAAGTGGACTGGGCAGTCTCGCAAGTCACGCAGAACCCGGAGATCGAACCGCACGCTGAAAGAACCGGGCGCACCAGATTCGAAACCTGGAATTTCCCCTGATATCGGCCCCGTCAGCCCCCCACCCAAGACCGAACACCGAACCACCGGCTATCAACACCTCGAACCAAGAAAATCGTTGTGAAATCAAGGATTCCAGCCAATCTGAACCAAGGTAGGGCAAAGCGGATATCAAGCGTTCTGATCCTACGAACAAAACCTGTTGTGCAAGAAATGGAAGAACCCACGATAGATGATCGCAAGCGCTGGTGGCTCCTGTGCTACGGCATGACTTCGATGGAGAAGGCGCTTTCCGCGTGCGATCTTCTCTTGGAGCATTGCCCTGACAACAGGCATCCGTTGTTCCAGCCTCTTTCGATTGCGGTTCATGCCTACTACATCCGCCCCTTCAAGCGGAATCGGGCAGTTGGGAAGTTGCCCGAGACGATGATTCCTGCGTCTTCCATAGCTATTCACCACTGGCTCGAAGATTTTCGTGACAGTGTGATGGCGCACATCGACGCCGACCACAATGAGGTAGCTGGTCGCCCGATGAATGACGTGATTTACACGATTGAGGGTGCCAAGCGCCGTTTTACGACCTGCGATCCTCGGGGGCACATTGAGTTCTATGTGGACGCACGGGCACATATTGATGCGATGTTCAGCCTTTTGGCGGATGCCTTGCTTGATATTCATAAGAGGTTTGGATATCTGATTCCTGATTCTGATGGCGACTATCTACTTTCGTTCGCGGATGATTCTCCCGTCTTTGTCGAAGTAGATGCTGGTCCTCTCCAAAGCGTCCTCACCTACAAATGAAGAAGCACAACAAGACGGTAGTGGCAACGGCGGGCAACGTCCTTCTTTCGCTTCGCTCTGGCAGCCGTTCTCTCCGCCGTGCCACACCTTGACGTTCTCCAAAGAAACTCATGGATGCGAAACTACTACGTAAGATCGAAGCCGAAGGGCTGGTTTCACACATGAACAAGACGAAGTGGAACTCGCTTGTGACGGCGATCCTTGAGGGTGATATCTACAAACCTCACTGCTTGATCAAATATTTAGATGATCAGGAGCCGCTGGGCCCCTCGCAAATAGATTGGTGGGCATATTCCGGCGGTTCCAACATGAATCAGATCGAGTTAGTGGCACTCGACCCAATCGAACGAATTCGCCGTGGACGATTGGTTGATCCTGAGCTGGTCGATCACAAGACTGAACTCGTTGAAGCGCTCACTAGAATGAAGATCCCCTTCGTTGATGAAGACGGATACATAAAGATATTCGGCTACACTCGACCGGCATCGGCTACCAAAAAACAAGCAGGAGAACAAGCCGGAGATGGCGACGCCGAGGAAGCCGTCTGATCAAATTGGGAGTTTACACCGGCGACGCCATTCCTATAACGTTCGCTAAAGATATGAAGACAATCGAATTCACCACACAGAACGTCCGGATGGCTCAGCTCCTCTTGGCTGTTGTTGCAGCCGTAACACTATTTCTGCCCTGGGTAACCTATTTGGAGCGGATGATGACGGACAGCAAGTTCACGAATATGGCAGGTCACGAAACGATTTTTGGTAGGTGTCTGGCGGCATTTCTGGTTGGCAGTTTGATCGTTTCTGCACTTGAGAGCCTTCTCAATCGGCGTGCTGTTTTCGTGCATGTCGGCTTTTTCGCTGCCAGTCTCCTAATTGTGGTCTTCACTCACCTGATGCCGATCATTCCCGGGCTGAATGTGGTGGAGATCAGATTCGGCCTCGATCTATACGTAATCTTTGCAACGCTTGTGTTTGCCGTTACAGGGATGCTTTCACCAAGGAATAACCCGTAGCGAACAAGCCGTGAGATGCAACTGGTGATAAGCTTCCTTGTTGATTTCGAGCTTCCCACCGCCGGTGCATCCACTCTAACGTCGGCTGAAAAAACTAACTGACGAGCGACATTTCTTTTGCCGTAGTATCTGAAGAGGATTCCAAGCGGACGCCTTACCCCTACATCTACGTTGAAGGCGATGGCACTTACAGAGAGATCGACGAAGAGGAACGCAAGTATTTGGAAGAGAAGTTTAGTCCCGGTGATGGAGCTCGTCCTTATGTCAAGTTTGGACTCTATTCGCTCACTCCGGACGGTAAGATCGGAGGATACTTACAGCGCACCAAGCT
>JANOKL010000522.1:0-11672 GCA_031419215.1 Luteolibacter sp.
CACATGTACCGCCGCGCCTGGGACAAGGGCCTCAAGACCACCTACTACCTCCGCACCCTCCAGGCCTCCAACGTCGAGAAATCCACCATCGAGTCCCGCAAGGAAACCCGCGGCCTCATGGCCCGCGACGGAGCCCCCGAAAAGGGTGGGCCTGGCCTTCAAAGCCTTGGCGGCGTAGGCTACACCGCCGAGGAAAAAATGGTCTGCAGCATCGACGCCATGCGCAACGGCGGCGAATGCGAAGCCTGCCAATAAAGGGAGTGGCGACACTCATGTCGCCTCAAGGAGCGTGGGCGTCCCGCCCACGTGTCCTTCCCCCGATTTCAATCCATCCCCCCAATGAGCAAAGCCCGGAAAACCCTCACCGACATCCTCACGGGAAGATACGCCGCCAACATTCCAGCCACTTTCCAAGCTAGCCAAAACCCAGAAACACACTAAATTCCTCTCATGGCAGCAACACTCAGAACCATTGAAGCAACCGTTTCGGCCGACGGGGTTGTGACGACGGCGGAGCCTATTTTTGGACCCTGTCTGGCTGTGATCACGCTGCTCGTTGATGAAAAAGTCCCCAACGCCGTTACACGCGCCGCCATGGACGAGACTGACGAAGGTCTACCACGCTACAACACCATGGAAGACATCAGAGCAACCCTGGGAATCTGATGAAACGCGAGGCGATTTTCAGGAAGCAGTTCCGCAAAGACCTCGAGCGCATCAAGCGCACTGGCAGAGACACCACCCGACTTCTGGAAATCATCGAATTGCTGACCAATCACCAGCCACTACCGCCAAACAGCCGCGATCACCAACTCGTCGGAAACATGAAGGACTACCGCGAATGCCATCTGGGTGGGGATTGGTTGCTCGTTTACCAGCTTGCCGACGGCACGGTCACCTTCATCCGCACAGGGAGCCACTCCGAACTCTTCGACTGACATGCGCTACGAACTCATCATTGACTGGAGCAAGGAGGATCAGGCCTTCCTCGTGGAAGTTCCCGAACTACCAGGCTGTATGGCCGACGGAAGCACCTACGAAGAAGCCGTCGCCAATGCCCAAATCGTCATCGCCGAGTGGATTGAAACCGCCGAGTCCCTCGGCCGCCCCATCCGCGAGCCCAAAGGCAAGCTCTCCTACGCCTGAGCCACCGATTCTTCTCTCCTGCTCGGCTCCTCACTCTCTTCCCTGAAAACTGACCTGTCCTTCATAGCCTCGGCGACGAAGGAACACTGAACACTTGAACCTCCCCTACATGCTCCCAGAAGACCGCTATCACCGATTCGTCCGCTGGTCCGATGAGGACCAGTGCTACATCGGCTATTGCCCGGACCTCTACTACGGCGGCTGCTGTCCTGGAGGTCAACAGGAACAAACCTACGCCGAACTCTGCGCCATCGTCCGCGACGAAATCGCCCACCGCCTCGCCAAAGGCGAAACCCTCCCTAATCCCGCCGTCCGCGCCACTCATGACCTGGACTTCGCCGCCGCATAGCAACTCTACATCTTCCCTGCTCACTCGGCACTTCCCCATGACTCCCGCCTCCCCCATTGACACCAACGGCGGGTCGGAGCATCCTGACGGCGATGAAAGTAAAACAGCCATCTCCCAAAACCATCGCGATCAGCAACGCGCTTTCCAGCGCGCCGCCGAAGAGATTGCCGGTGGAGCAGGTCAGGGCTCAGGTGATCCAGCATCTTTCGGAATCGAAGTTGGAAATCTTGAAAACTGGGCACTCGCCAAAGGGACGCTGATTCCCGACAGCTCCCTCGATTCTCTTCCTCTCGTCTCCAACAGCACAAGCGAGCACGAGGTTTTCTACCGGATTCACGATGACCGTGCCGTAAAGCGAACCTGGCCCGGCGTTTACGGACAAATTCCGGTCCCTGCCGATGGAGGCCTCGGTCGCCGGAACGCCACACCCTCCGAATACTTGCGGCGAATGGCCCTACACATCGAAGTTTTCTCCAGCGATGTGCGCCTGGAAGGTGTGACGATCTCCGACAAGCCCAGCATGATCATCGGCCAGCCTTCCGGCCAACCCTCCATCGTCATCTCACAGCGCTGGTATCAGAAAGACGGCGTCGCCACGAACGAAGCCATACACGCCTACCTCGTTGAGGAAGGATTTCGCCCCGTTCCCTCATCCTATTTCGGCTGGTATCGCCCCGAAGACGGCGTCGTCATCGTCGATGCAAAGCCCGACAACTTCATCCGCTCAAACGAAGGACTCCTCCCTATCGATCTCCAAATGGCCCAATTCAGCCCCGAGGAACTGACAGCTGCCGGTCTCAACTCAAACTCTTCCGATCCCATCATTTTCATTCCTCGTTAGCCAGCCATTGCCAGACCGGTTTCAAACTGCTAATTCTCCGCCATGAAGGTAGGAAGCACGCTCTTCCTCTGACATCCAATCTCCAATTACATGATAAAGTTCTTAGCAATAGTCATCTTCGTAGCTGTGTTCTTTCGCTACGCTTTTGCCAAAGCGCATCCTATAGTTACCATTATTGTTGGGCTTGGAGCGATAGTTTTTGCATTCATGTATCCTTACGCACCCGACGGGCACAACATTTTATCAATATCTCCAATCCCGGGAGCCGTTTTATTTGGGGCATTTTTTGGGGGAGCGGCCGCAATTGACGCCTATGGCCAAGAAAGCAGAAACAATGTTAGAATATCTCCGGCTGTCCCGAGATCAAAATCAACAAATCCAGCCCCCAGTCACAGCAAACCAATAGACATGGGCACCAATCCAGATTCTCTCGTTGCAGAAATATTGAGCCACCTCGACAATCTTCCAGAGCCACGCCAATCGGTACTAAGGAGAAAGGTTACAAGCGGCGATTTATTTTCAACCGCCAGTAGAATTGCAGAAAGATTTAAGCTTTCCGATTTAGAGTCTCGTCAATTCCAAGCAGTTTCCTTAAGCACGGCCATCGGCTGGTCAGAACTTGAAAATCTAAAAGACGATCTCATTGTTGACGTCGGGCTCAAATATGAACTGGCCATTCGTTTGCAACGGGCATTTGAACAGGAAATTTTCACGCCTATCCAAGCAGAGGTGCGTTCTATTGAGTCTTGCGACTCCTAATCGCATAACAATAAAGGGTGCTGCGACATTTCCAGGTGACAGACCATTTCTAGGTGACACATCTCTGGGGTCAGTTACGGTGATGGATGCAAATGATTTTTAGGCGATTTCCGGGCTTTGGAGGTGACTTGGACTGAAGGGCTTTCCTGACCTCAGGATGCCGAAAATGAGGTGCAGAAGCTTCATCATGATGGCTCCGATGATGACGATGGATTTCTTGCCCTTCTCTTTGAGCCGCTGCCCGAAGGTTCGACAGATCGGGTTGTAGCGCATGGCGCTCATGGAGGGAAAGAAGAGGGCTTTGCGCAAGCGCGAAGAGCCGACCCTGCTCATGGGGGTCTCGAGGAAGCGGATGGGGGCTTTGAGATCACGTTTGTTGAACAGATCGGAGGCAAGATCGAGTCGGTTCTGGAAGCGAACCAGGCCGCGCCTTTTTGTTTTCATCGAAAGGCGTCAGTTCGAACAAACCTCGTGGGGGTAATCGGGTCCTACTTGGTCGGCTCGCCATAGTGGCCGTTCGTTTCCGCGACGGGCAGCTTCGGGCGGGAGGCCTGCGGCTGGTCCTCGGCGAGCCAGCGGTTGCCCTCGAAGCGGAAGGTCTCGGGGGCGGTGCCTTCGCCGATGTTGAGCTCGGTGGAAACCTGCGCGCGGCGGAAGGTGATGGTGTTGTCCGCCACCCGGACGTTGCGGCAGGGAGCGAAGCCGGGTTCGCGGGTTTCCTGCAGGATGCGGAAGATCCACTTGGTGGGCCGCAGGATGGTATTGCCGGTGAACTCCGCGCCATCGACGCCGGTGAAGGCGCAGGCACAGGTGCCGCCTTCGATGGTGTTGTTGCGGATGACAATGTCCTTGGCCTCGTACGTCGCACCGGGTGGACGGAAGTAGTCGAGACCGGTGGAACCGCCGGCCTGGATCGGACGCTCACCGGCATCCTTGAACACGCAGTTCTCGATCACGATCTTGCTCGATCCGCCCTTGAACTGCGGTCCGGTGTGTTGGGAGAACCCCTTTTTGCCAGTGATCCGACAACCGCGGATGAGGGCGTCCGAGCAGCCGACGAAGTCGATGGCCTGGCCTCCCCAGCCGGAAATTTCGCAACGCTCGATGCGCAGTTGCTGAAGGCCGGAACACTTGATCGCATCGAAGTTCCCTTGCGGTCCGATGTCCTCGATCCGCAGGTCTTCCAGCACCGCGCCCTTCACCGGCGCGGTGCGCTGACCGCCGTCGTCGAGGTTGAAGCCGTTGCCGGTCTGGCCATGGCAGTGAAGGTGGCGCAGGGTCAATCCCGGGCAGCGCGAAAACTGCCAGGCATTGGTCCCGCCGCGGAACCGGGGTGGCGACTTCGGATCGAGCGCTTCGACGGTGAGATCCGCAAGCCCGCTGAGCGAGTGGCCGCCCGAATACTCGCCCGGCCCGATCTTGAGCGTGTCGCCGGATTTCAACGTTCCGAGCGCGGTCTTCAGTTCGGCCTGGGTTTTGACCACCAAGGTCTCGGCCGCGAGTGGGACGATCAATAGAAATGGCAGGAGAGAGCGCATCCGGGGAATACCGGTGGCGGGGGTCGATTGTTGCGGGGATTGGGGATCGGTGGGCGCGAAGGAGTGGCGGATTGCCTTTGGCCATGCGGGGGTCACATGCGGGGGTCAGTCCCGAGATTCAAGTGTTGAGCCTTTTCCCATCCCCCGCCAGCGCCTTTCCCCATGGCACGACCGGTTCGATATGAGGCTGCTGAAAGGGATACCGTTCACAAAATTCCACTATTGAGCCTTTTCCTCCCCGCCAGCCTCTTTCCTTATGGCAAGGCCGGTTCGATATGCGGCTTCTGATGGAGCGGTTTGCCATCCCTCTTCGCCACTGGCTACGAGCAGACAGGCGTCATGGCAGGGATCTGATGGCCTGGTGCTGGGGTCACTCACTGACCCAATGACTACTGGCGGGTTTTGTAGCGTTGGAGCCGTAAGCGGGGGACGGGGCGTGATTGAGCAGGATGGTGAGGCGTCTTGTGAGGTCTTCTTGAAAGGGGGCAGTTCTCGCCGAATCACATCTCAAAAGCGGTAGATCCTTTCCAGTCTCCAAGATTGACACCAAACACAAAAACTGTTAGAGCGAACTCCTGAATCTAGCCCTTCCAACCTTCGTCGATCTCTTTGCCGGCAGCGGCCTGGTCACCCAGGGAACCAAGCACGCCTGCACCCCCGTTTGGTCGAACGACATCTGCCCGAAGAAGGCCACCATCTACACCGCCAACCTCGGCACCGGCCATTTCCACCTCGATTTTATCGAGGATGCCAGCGAAGTCACAAATTCCACTCACAATAATTTTATCCACTTGTACTGAATCGACCATGAAACGACTCATCGTATGCAACGACGGGACCTGGAACACTCCCGATCAGGAAGATAACGGCATCCCCGCACCCACCAATGTCGTCAAATTACGAAACTGCATCCTGCCGGAAGACGCCGGGAAGGTAAAACAACTTGTTTACTACCATCCAGGGGTTGGCACCGCAGGAAAGATTGATGCGATAATGGGCGGTGCTGTTGGAGTTGGCGTGGACAACCAAATCATCAGTGCCTACCAGTGGCTTGGATCGAACTACGATGAAGGAGATGAAATTTTTATTTATGGATTCAGCCGTGGCGCGTTTGTAGCCCGCAGCTTGGCTGGATTCCTCGGCAGAGGATTGTTGGATTTGCGCGCTCTGAAGCCAGCTGAAACTTGGGAGCGGGTGAAAAGTGCTTACAAAGACGGTTACAGGAAGCACGAGAAGCGCGCTGATGACAAAAGGCAGTGGGCCGAGACGACCTGGAAATTCTTTCATGCTGGAAAACCGTGCCCGGTTCGATTTGTTGGAGTCTGGGATACCGTCGGAGCCTTAGGGGTGCCTGATGACCTTGAGCTTCTTAACCTTTTCGATCAAAGTGAGCGCTGGCATTTCCACGATACAGAGCTTGGCACTCACATCGCATCAGCAAGACATGCGATGGCGATCGACGAAGTCCGAGCAAGCTTCACGGTGACCCGTTGGAGCAATGTCGACCAGCACCCGGATGCTCAGGAGCTGTGGTTCCCTGGAGTGCATTCCGACGTGGGTGGCGGCTATGCGATCACGGACCTCTCGGATGGAGCTTTGCTCTGGATGCTGGAAGAAAGCGAAAAGGCGAAGTTGGGATTCCGCCAGGGTGTCCAGGCTACCCTAAAGCCTCAGGCAAACGGAACACTTCACAATTCCTACAAAGGTGCATTCAGTAAGCTGCGATCGCGGCCACGATCAATGGAGGCAATGACGGACGCGAATGCTAAAAGATTCCACGCCAGCGCTCTTGTCCGGCAGGCGACATCCCCGATTTCCTATCCGCCTTATCGTCCGACCATCCTCCTGAAGAATGGCGAGAATCGCTCGGTGGATATCTTCGCAGGTTCCGTCTGGAACGATACGGGAATCTACTTGGAAGAAGGAAAAAAGTACGTGTTCAGTTCAACTGGCGAGTGGCTGGACAGCAAGGACGCCTGTGACTGGAAGGGGACACAGGATTCGAAGCTAACGCTGGGGGACTTGGTCCGCGCGGGAGGTTCCGTGCTCGGCAAGATGGAAGGTCTTATGAAGAAGGCCACAGGGAATCCCTCGACTGACTTTCTGGTGACCAAGCGGGTGGAGGATTTTCCGTGGTTCTCGATGGTGGGAGCGATTGCAAACGACAGCGGTAAAGATTCCGGCGTGGCCTCAAAGGTCCCGAATGACGGAAGTCCCGATCCCCATGAATATGCCAGCCTTCCGAAATACGTGAAGACCCCTTTGACCATTCAGCGTTCTGGATATCTCTACTGTTTCCCAAACGACGTCTGGGCGCTATATGGCAATAATAAGGGCAGTATTGAACTCGCAATTAAGTGCGTCGGCTAGTTACATAAGGGATCGAGGCATGGATCTCACCCCCGCGGATTATATACGAATTTACTCCAGAAGCCATCTATTTAACGCGCTCAACTAATTTCTGCAATGCCGAAAAATACCGCTATCCGCCCAATACCCAGAGTCCTTTTGAATCTCGCTTTGACAGCGGCGTTAGTCGCAGTAATTCGATTCTATGGATGGCACTATTTTGACGCCCAATTTTCCCTCACCGAGATGTGGCCTATACTGGGGGTCGGCACGACTGTTTCATTTTTGTCCCGCTATCTTCCCAAAAGCTCGAAAGACTGGCTCCCACAGAGCGTTACACGCACTTTAAGTAAACCGTTATTTACCAAATTATTGACTTGGGGGCTAGCCGTCTCGATTTTAATTGGACTACTCTTCTCGGTAGTGAAAATAGAACATCGTGTGGATAGAGATACAAGATTTTGGATTAGCGATCAAGAAGTTGATCTATCTATAGAATCTCCGGATTACACCTTGAAACGCGGTTTGTCCTTCACTAAAACCATTGTGCGATGCGGAAATTTCAATCAGACTGTAAAGTTTTTACCCTTTAACCGTCCCTCCATATCCATTCCCTTTCAAGAGTTGGTTACCGAAAGTCCGGAAATAGAGACGATCGAAAAAGAGCTCGCCAAGACTCTCTTCCAGTTTGCTGAATACAGTTACTTTGCTAAGGCAAAATTACTGATCGAGGCTGAAGCCGGGAAGGCAGAGTCGAAAATGAGTATCGAGCGCGTCGCTCTAATTCAACAAATTCTAGAGCTTTCTTTTGTCGGACCTGACCCTTCCGGATCGGCGGACACTTTGTTGGAAAGATTCAAAGAAAAATTCGCTGGTGATTCATGGAATTCGCTACTGGAGTCGGTTATTAGATACGGCAAAAAAGACTATTTGGCAGCGGCCAAGGGGCTCGCCGATTCCAATCCTGACGATGAGCTGTTGTTCAAGGCTTCAGCATTTTTTCGCGGTGTATGCATGATGAAGGCGGCTCTAGGATTATCCGACGCAGCTGAGAAAGATGCCAATTTTACAGCAGCAAATAAACAGTTTATCGACGTAGAAAAACTTCTTGAATCATCCCCTCCTTCCGAATTTCGGAGCCTTGGTTATGGAAGCAGCTTAGTATTTCAAGCGATCCTAGCATTCTATAAGAAAGATTTAGAAGGGGCGAGATCGCATTTCAGAAGAGCCGCAGGGGTATCAGCCTCAAGCCTCAAAGCCCGAGCAATGAATGGGATAGGATTCACATACTTTATTGAGGGCAGACTCGACGATGCAGAGCTCGCACTCCTGAGCTCCCTTGAGGCAGACAAAACATTCCCATTTGCCCGATCGAACTACGGCTATGTGCTGCTTGCAAGGAATAAGCCCGAGGAAGCCATTAAATATTTTACCTCTAACGCAAACGATACCACTTTACTTCGCACCAGCAGGCGGGATGTTCTCCTCGCTAAATTAGCAATCGTTCATGCCGAGGAGATCATGGGGCGACCAGCAGAACAGACTATCAAAAGCTATGCGGCAATCATGAATGACAGCGGTTTCCGTGATTTCGAAGGGGTTACACCCGATCAGTTGCGGCTAGCGAATCTCTATTATGAGATGGCTGATAAGGTCTACACGGGAAAAGATTATTACGGGCTTGAACCTTTCGCGTTGGCTCTACTTGGAAAATCCACACGTATCTGTCACTTATTGAAAGCATCAATGAACGAGGACTCAAGACTAGTTTATTTGCAGTCTCAGATCGCAAAGAGCTTAGAAGGTGTTAGCGAGTCAATATCTCCAGACTGGTTCAATTCCAGAAACCGCGGAAAGTTCTTCGCCGACGTTAACGAATTGAAAAGCCCGCCTTAGGCGTTCTGCATTCCTGGACGGAGACATTGAAATGGGTCAGTAGTGTCATGTCAAAGGGGATAGCCCCGAACTTCAAGTATTGGGCCTTTTCCCCTCCCCCGCTAGCGTCTTTCCCCATGGCACGACCGCTTCGATAGGAGGCTGCACGGGCGGTTTACCATCCGTCTTCCCCACAGGCTACTAGCGGACAGGCGTTATGGCTCGCGGCGATGGCGGTCGGGTGCATGCCTGATCTCCACCTGCTGCTGGAAACGCCGGAGCCGAGCCTGGTGACGGGGATGAAGTGGTTGATGGGCGTGTCTTCCTAGGGCTTGAACCGTCGGGGCTGAGGCGCGGGCATGTCTTTCAAGGCCGCTACAAAGCGGTGGTGGTGAACGGCGAGGAGCGCGATGCCCACTACCTGCGCGTGGTGGCGGACTACGTGTATCTCAATCCGGTGAAGGCCGGCCTGGCGGGGGGGACGACGGGGCGGACGCTGAAGGATTTCGCGCGGAGCAGTTTTCCGATGTATGGGGGACGGAAGGTCCGGAGTGGTTGGTGACGGAGCGGGTGGTGTCGGCCTTTTCGCTGAGGATACCGCCTGAATTCATGACTTTGAAATGCCGGCGAGAGCGCCGACCCAAAGTGTAGTCATTACTACACCGACAATTGCGAAACCCCACAAGATTCGGCAGACCCAGGATCCTTTGACGGGGAGGAAAAACAGGCGTAGAAACTTCACCCTAGCCAGGTGCTCCGGCGCTCCGATCCAGTTCGTGGTCTGGTCCAGTTTGAAGAATGGGATGAACGTTTCCAAACTAAACATGATGGCATGGAATCGGGGGTAGTTCGGAGGAAGTGTGTATTGGAGTCTGTTGGTCGATAGATTCTTGGTCACCTCGATCTTGGCCGGAATGATTAGATCGCTCCGGTGAAACCGGCTAAAGACATACGATGCCATCAGAACAAAGATAACACTCAAATAGAATGCATAGTCCGGCCTGGTTCCGTATTCACAAATACGCCCAAACCCGTTGAACCAGATCGCACTGGTGCTAAACCAAGGTGCAGCGCGCCCTTGGTCCCTACCTTTGGCGATTCTTACTTCCCTTGCTCCTTCGGAGTCTCCGGAGGCTTTGAGAGCGTTCGCAAGCTGTTCGTAAGGCCCAGGAATGAAATTGGTGGCGTTTTCGGATCTTTCCGAGTCCGGGGTGAAATCGCGCTGAGAACGAAGCCAATTGTCGATGCGGGTATGGATATCCGAATGGCCACGGGCTTCGATCCTGTCGTAATGGTAACCATCCAAAAAGGTGATTCTTGGAAAGCCACGGCCATCATCGGAGAATGTATGGGAAGTGGCGGCCTGGAGGTCGAGCGTCGCTTGTTCCGGACGGATCATTTCTTCCCACGCGATAGAATCGTTTACTCTAGCGTTCATGAGCTGAACTTTCCCTGTGACTTCGCATCTATTGAGCACCAGTGAGCCGCCGACCCTGACACCATGCGCGTTGATCGCTACGTTATCCTGTTTGCTAACGAAGGTCGCGTCGTGGAAATATAGACTCCGGCCGATGGTCATCCCGCGCAGCAAGGTACAGCCGCTGAACTTAGAGCCGTTGTCAATGACCACTGAGCCACCCACCTTGGTTCCTTCCGAGTGAAGCGCAAAGTCGGAGGCTTCAAGTTTGCAAGCGGAGAACTCCAGATTGCCATCGATCTGACTGTTGAGCATCATTGTTTGGCCCGTGATTTCACATTTGTTGTCGCAGCGGAAATTTCCCGCGATCTTGGCGCCGTTGAGACAAAGCGCGGCTGGAGACCCGTTTCGTGACAGCTTGGCGGAGATGCTGAAATCTCCTGACACAGTTGCAGCGCAGAAGCTCAGTTCCGCGTTGGATTCGAAGCCAGGTCCGATGCGGATTCCGCCTTTTGCAAGGATGTAGTCCGCCCTGATAGCGGTGGATCCCAAGTGGGTTGTCGTGGTTCCGTTGTGCAGGATCAATTGTCCATGTACCTGGCTACCGGTCATGATGACCTCTCCTTGGATCTCCGCCCGATCCAGAATGATGCTTCCGGCAATTACCGCGCCCTCGATGTTGAAAGCTCTTCGTCCGATTCCCGGGTTCATGAAGCCGCTGCTACTGCAATAGATATCCTTACCGATGTTGGCACCCTGGAGCCTGAATTCCCCGAGTATCCGGGTGCCGTTCTTGATAATTAGGTCGGCACCGACGTGAGCGCCGTCCATCACCACGGCCTCGCCATTTTGGCTAGATCTAACAATCGTATCAATGAGTTCCAACGTTGGAAGCTTTGCCCGGTTGGCAGATATCCTGTTGGTGAAGGTGCAGTGCGTCGCACTGATCGGGAAAGGAATGTCAACGTCGCGTAGGTCCAGTTCACCTTCGACTCTCGCATCGATCAGGATCAGCCCGCGCGGCGTGACGTGCTCGCGTGCACCCTTGTTTTTACAGAGCCATTCGATGAGAAGGTGCCGAATCGTCCTCTGGGGATCTGTCTCTCGATTTAGTCCGGAAAGCACGGCGCCAGTGACTGTCGGAGAATTCTCCAGAGATCCCGCGCGATCGAGCAACTCGATCTCCGCAAGACTGAAAGGCTCCCCACCGAATTTCTCCTTGGCATACTGAGGTAGCGGATTATCGATCGCCTCGCAGATGCCGACAAGGACAAGGATTAGACTCGAAGCGACCAGGTAGTTCTTCATGGCGTATAATCTTCCAAATGAATTAATCATTTCTACGACAATCTACATCAAGGATGTAATAATGGATGATTGTCAATTTAGAAAACCGAC
>JANOKL010000523.1:0-14244 GCA_031419215.1 Luteolibacter sp.
GCGGCGTTTCGCTGGTCGTCGCGGATGCCCCAGGCCATCATAAGGCTGCATTTCCGACCGTCTGAGGTGACGAATCCGGGAAGGCCGGAGAGGAGGGAGAAGTCGGCGGAGGACCAGAAAACGACGGTGTTGAGGGCCTGATTTTGTTCGGCAGACCAGTAACGGACGAGGGTGCGGGTGGGCTGGTCCTTTTCGCGATAGACGGTGGCACCGATGGAGAGGTGGTGGATCTTTGGTTGCCTGGCGCGGAGTTCGGCGAGTCGCTGGCGAAATTCAGGGCTGGGCTCGGCGGGAACGATGACCTCGGGCGGAGGAGGGAGCGTGATGGGGGCAATTTCGTGGACAGTGATGGTGCGTCCGCCTTCCAGGAAAGTGTCGGTGCTGAGGATTTTCTCGGCAGGTGCGACAAAGCCGGGCTTCGGGGGCTGAGGCGGCGGTGGTGTGCCATCGGGAAGTTTTCCGAGAAGACGGGTGCTGGGCTCAGATGACGGCGCGGGAGCATGTGGGATTGGTGGATCGACCTCCTGTGCGCGGAGGGAACCAACGGAAATCGCAGCGAGTAGAAGAAACGGGATTTGTTTCATCGGGAAGGTTTGATTCTGTGTCCTTCCCGGTGGACGGGGAGTTAACAAGTCGCAACAAGACGACCGCGATGGCCTTTAGCCATCCCCGAAGAGGTGGCCTGGACATACGCCACCGCCTCCCCGGCCGTTTGGTCGGTTTGGCGGCATCGTTTGCGGTCGATGCCGACCGCTTGTTGCTAGGATTGTTAAGTCCCTGTCCGATGGAACGAACGGGAGAATTGATCGGTGATGGACATCTAAATGCCAAGAACCAAATCTAAGGATTCTAAAAATGATTATGCTATTCCCGCGCGTTGCGAATTGCCCTCACCGCGACGCATTCGGTGTCGGGCAGGATGAATTTTTCCACCAGGACCTCGATGCGGCAGAGTGAATGGTTTTTTAAAAGAATGTTCGCCAGATCCGCCGCCAGGGTCTCGATCAGGCGACGCGGTTTCTGGTCGGCGATGGCTTGGATCTCCAGCGCCACGGCGTGATAGTCGACGGTCCGGGTGATCTCATCCGCCAGATCGTCGAATGAATTTCCCGGCGTCATGACGAGGGAAACCTCCAGCGTCTGGGGCTGCGCCAACTCCTCGTCCGGCACGCCGACGTGGGTGGTGACGCGGAGTTTGCGGATCTCGATGGTGTCGGCGGGCGTGTTCACGGGTCGATCAGGCCGCGCTCCATGGCCTCGACCAGCAGGACGCGCGTGGGGTGATTGAGATCGAGCGACAGGGCATCGGCGGGCGAAATCCAGCGGAATTCCTCGGCCTCGTCGTTGAGCCGGACCTCGGTGGACGTGGTGCGGGCGATGTAGTTGAGGAGAAGGAAATGCTCGGGACGTTCGAACTCCGGCGAGTCGATGCAATCCTGGACAAGAGCGAATCGGATCTGGTCGATTTCCAGCGCGGTCTCCTCACGGATCTCGCGCATCAGGGCGTTGATCGATGTTTCTCCACGTCGGATTTTCCCTCCTGGAATGCCCCATTTGTTGCTCCATTTGTGGGTGCGGACCATGAGCACGCGGCCGGAGTCGTGGCGGATCAGCGCACCCACGGTCGGCACCGGGCGACCGGATTGAGTGCGCTTTCCGAGCAAACTACGCAGGACTCCGAGGTCCGGCACCGTGATGTCCGGCCGGACGGCAGCGAGTGGTTCGGCATGGGTATAGCCGGTCAGCACCGCGATCGAGGAAACGCCGCCGTGGCGGGCAGTCTCAACGTCATGGGTCATGTCGCCGACGAAGGCGGTTTCGGCTGGATCGAGCTGATGGGTTTGGAGAATCCGATGGATGACGTCGCGTTTGTCGAGGACGCCGGAGTAGGTGGCTTCGAAAAATTCCTGCATGCCAAAATCCGCCAACTGTCGATGGAAGGCCTCGGCGTCCATGCTGGTGAGAACAAAGGCGCGGATGCCATTGTCCGCGCACCACTCAAGTTTTTCCCGCGCGTGGGGAAGCACCGTCACCGGAACCAACGAGTCGCGGAAGGCGGGGCGGAAGTGTTGCTCCAACTCCTCCAGAGCGACGCCTGGCAGGAACTCCTCATAGAATTCCCGATACGGCAGCCGGAAGTGGCGGCGAAAGCGGTCGCGGTCAAAGGGATCGAGCCCGTATTTCCCGAACACGGAATTCGTGGCCTCCAGCACGGGGCCGAGGTCATCGACCAAGGTGCCGGACCAGTCGAAGATCAGATTGCGGAACATGATGGGAAAAAGGGTTCAGCCGATTTGGAAGCGGATGGAGTGGATACGGTCAGCCCCGAGTGCCTCACGAATCCGGGTGAGGAGCATCGGTTTCATTTGCTCCAGATGAAAACGTATCGCCGGTTGGGTCACTCTAAGCACAAGATGCCCGCCCTTGATCGAGACTGGCTCGGTGTGCCGGGAAATGAAGTCACCCGCAAGTTCCTTCCACGCCGACTTCACCTGATCCTCGTCGATCCCCTCGCTGGCGCCCGCTTGTTGCAGAATTGCGCGGAGAAATTTTCCCGGCTGGGAGACCCGGCTGTTC
The DNA here is from genome assembly GCA_031419215.1 of Luteolibacter sp. GTDB lineage: Bacteria > Verrucomicrobiota > Verrucomicrobiia > Verrucomicrobiales > Akkermansiaceae > Luteolibacter. The sequence continues at coordinate 2,578 of JANOKL010000523.1, forward strand.
AAATCGAGCGGTTCATCACTCCCCCGCCATTCGCGCAGGATGGCCTCGCGGATCCTGCGGAGGGAGGCGTCATCGCTCATGGCGGCGGGTGAAAGTCTCAGTCGTTGCCGTCATTTCCGATCGCCTCAACCGGGCAACCTTCCATGGCTTCGATGCACTGCGCGACTTCCTCTTCGGACTCCGGCTGCTTGTAGACGAACGAGTAGCCCTCGTCATCCGCACGGGTGAAATTCTTCGGGGCGGTCTCGCGGCAAAGGTCGCAGTCGATGCACTGGCTATCGACGTAGAATTTTCCTGAGATGTTTTCGGTGTTCTTGTCTTCGCGATCAGCCATGAATCTATGGGAGTGTGCCTGCCCCTTGGATGGCTTCGCTTGGTCCGGGTTGCAATTCGTTTTTTCCGGGCGGTGCATCCGGCTTTCGCACTAGCCAAGCCGATTCAGGAGCCGTAAAGACGTGGTCGCTGTCCCTCATGAGCCTCCCCACTCCAGATTCGCCTGATGAGCCCTTGCCTCCGAAAAGGCGTTCTCGCCAGATCAGTCGTCTCAAAAAGGACAACTCCGAGCTGGATTTGTGGAATTTCGATGAGGGTCCGAAGCCCGAGATTCCAGAACAGCCGGAGGCCACTCCTGCCCCGGACTTGCTAAAGCTTCCGAAGGGAAAGTCCAAGGCACCAAAGGAGGTCGAAAGGGCTCCGCGCCCCCTGCCACCGACCCAGCTCGATGATTCCACGGTCATCCGCCAATCCGCGCAGATCAACCGACGGGCGAATGCCGCAGAGCCGTTGCGGAAAAGCAAACCGGCCGATGACATCGGTGAACTCGACGATTCCGATACGAGTTGGTCTGATCCTGATCCGCTGGCTCGGGAAATTCCTGCACCCGGCACCACACCCGTCGTCGAGATCGAGCCGGAACCAGACATTCAGGAAGAATTCACGCAGACTCCGGAAGCGCCCGTCATCGATGATTACGACGATCTCGCTGATGAATTCGCCCCTTCCAACGAGATCCCGATTGATACCCGGCCGATCCGTGAGCGTCTGGGGCTCTCAAAAATCGAGAAAATCGGCCTTGGCGCACTCGCCGCCGCTCTGACTGCCACTGCCATCTTTTTCCTCACCACTACGCTGGGCCGTGTTCCTACGATCTCGGATCGCGCCGACCGACCTTCTTATCCGATCAAGGGAAGCCACGTCCGGATCTCCGATGCCAACAGCTACTGGCGTGAACCCGTCCGAACCGGTCCAGGCGCTGAAACCGTCCGACGCGGCACCTTGCTGATCCCGGCGCTGACGCTCGAACTGGAAGGCGGCCCCTGCGCCATCCGAGCCTTCTTCCGAGATGATAAAGGCGAGTTCGTCGGCGACGGTGTGACCCGGTCTGCCGGCTCCGGGAAAATCGAGATCGCGGCGACCGCCGGGCTCGACGACCTGGGTGCCCACGCTGCCTATCGCACCGGCGAGACGAAGCCGTGGAAGATCGAAATTTTCGAAGCTCCAAGCGTCGATTCCTCCCGCCAGGAGTTTAAAAAACTGCTGGAGCTGACTATTTCCACCGACCGACGTTGACCTCATGTCCAAGACTCCCGTGACCCCGCTCGTGCCCAAAGAAGGATGGCACGTCATGCACCTCTTCTACCACGTTGACCATACCGCCTGGTCCCTTCTGGGTGAGGACGAGAAGCGCATGGCCAAGACCCGGCTGACCGAGCTGGTGCAGGAAATCCGCGCGAACCAGGACACCCACCTCCTGACCTTCGCCATCGCCACGCCCAAAGCCGATATCGGCTTCATGCTGCTCACGCCCGATCTCCATCAGGCGACGTTCTTTGAAAAGCAGCTCACGCTTTCACTCGGGCCAGACATCCTCTCCCCGGTTTACTCCTACCTCTCGCAGACCGAACGCTCGGAATACACCACTTCGCGTGAGCAATACGCCGCCGAAACGCTTGTTGCGGAAAAGGCGCTGACCGAGGGCACTCCGGAATTCGAAGCCGCGCTCAAGGAGTTCGACGAACGCATGGACCACTACCTCAAGCATCGCCTCTACCCGGTGCTACCCGACTGGCCGGTGGTCTGCTTCTATCCGATGTCGAAGCGCCGTAGCGGTGGTGACAACTGGTACTCGCTCGACTACGAGGCACGCCGTAAGCTCATGGCCGGTCATGCCCGCGTCGGACGCACCTACTCGGGACGCATCCTCCAGCTCATCACCGGCTCCACCGGACTCGACGAATACGAGTGGGGCGTCACCCTGCTGGCGAAGGATACCATCGACGTGAAAGCCATCGTTTATGAAATGCGCTTTGATGAGGTCTCCGCGCGCTATGCGGACTTCGGAGACTTCTACATCGGCATGCAGCTCCCGCTCGATGAGCTCTTTCGGCGCATCTGCTTGTGATCTGTCTTAGTCCGCCGAGCGCACTTTGCGGAAAATCAGCAGACTCGCCGCGCTCACTCCGATCGCCAGCCAGCCGAGGCGGTCGAAGTGAAGCAGCGAACCACCCGGCCCCTTCACCACCACTGCTCCACCGATGGCCGCCGTGATGCCGGAAGCCAGATCGCGGGAGCAACCGACCAGGCTCATGTAGGCCCCACGACGTGCTGCGGGAACCGCCAGGGAAATCACCGCCTGTCCCGGCACGAAGCGACCACTGGCGAACATGAAAAACAGTCCGGAGAGAATCATCACCTCCCACACCTCGCGAGGCCCGGAATTCGTCAATGTCCAGATCACCGCCGAGGCCCCCACTACAAGGGTGCAGTAGATCCTGAATCGTCCGTGCAGGTCCGCCAGGCGACCGACCCACGGACCAGTGAACACCGTCACCAGACCACCCGTCAGATAGACGAGGAAAAGATGCTTTTCCGGCATCCCCACATTTCCCACCAGATACGGCGACATGTAGGGAATGATGGTGAAATGGCCGAACACCATCGCGCTCATCAATGCGAGCCCGCGCCAAGCGTTCCCGTCCTTCAGCAGGATCAGGAAATCACGCACCGACTTCGGCTCACCATTGAGGTGCCCGCGGACCGATGGCAGGGCTTTCCACAAAAAAAACCACACCACGCCCGCCACGGCGGCCACCACCAGAAAGGGTGCCTCCCAGCGCCACCACTGCGCCATTTTCAGACCGAGCGGCACGCCCAGCGCCGCCGCTGCAGAAAACGACGTCATGATCACGCCCATCCCACGAGCCCGGCGCTCCGGCGGCACCACATCGGCGACGATGGCCATGATCGTGGCTCCACTCACGCCTCCAAACGCGCCGCACAAAGCGCGGGCGAACAGCAGCATGCCGGGGGTATGCGAGAGTCCGCAGATCAGCGTCGCGATTGCGAAACCCGCGTAGCAAACCAGCAGTAGGTTTTTCCGATCATAGCGATCAATGAACGGAGCCGCCGCCAGCCCCACCACGCCTGCGGTGATGGCAAATGAGGAAATCAACGCGCCAAACTGCTGCGGATTGATGCCCAGCTCCCGCATCAACTGAGGCCCCAGAGGCATCATGATCATGAAATCCATGATCTGGGTGAACTGCACGGCCGCAAGCAACAGCAGGATCCACCGTTCGGAGATTGCGGGTTTACCCCCTGCCACCGGCTCATGATTTCCTGCATTCATGATTCAAAAAAGAAGACGGCGCCCGCTCGGACGCCGTCGAAATCAATTCGGGATAAGATTCCCTGAGAAATCATGGGGCCTCCAGACCATCCATCTCTTCCTGCATGCGCTCCATCAGTCGCTGCATGTCCCGGACATTGCGGCGCATGCGTTCCACTCCCTGCGCATCCGGCACAGGCCTCGCGCGCGGGATCCGCTGCGGACCTTGGCCTGCCTGCTGCGTCGGCTCGTCGCGTGTGACTTCCACCCTCGCCACGGACGGATCCGCCGCCGGACGCTTCAGCATGGCGATGATTTCTGCGGCTGGCAGAATGAAGCTGCGGGTTCGGTCTGTGCGGGACACCGACAGGCCGACGAAATTTCCCTTGAGATCGAGAACCGGTCCACCGCATTGCTGCGGGGTGATCTGCATGTCGGTCTGGATGATCCGGGAAAAGCCATCGCGCACGCGGCTGACCGCACCACCCATCTGCTCCATCTGCTTGAGCCGCTGATTAATCGGCTGCGCAATGTGGGGACGACCTCCGAGCAACACGTCCGCCGACGCTTCCTTTCCTCCACGGGAGTAGAGCACCGACACCCGGTCGCCCGGCTTTTTGTCGTTGAGGGAATTCCGCAGTTCGAGGAGTCCGGAAACCTGGCGATCCCCCACTTTCAGAATCACATCGCCGACTTTCAGACCTGCCGCCGCGACGCCGGTATTCGGCTCGATCGTTTTGACCTTCGCTCCGACTCCCTTGTAGTCGATGTCGCCCATGAGACCGAGATAGGCTTGGTTTGATTCACGCAGCGAGCGCTCCAGCACGCTGACCACCCCGAATCCAGCGGCCTTGCCATCCGGTCGGGGAGCCACCAGGAAATGCCCCAGCGCGGGATCTCCCTCCGCATTCCATTTCACCGCCGGAAGTGGCGTGCCTTCGAACTTGAGGACCGCAAGATCCTCCTCCTCATAAACTCCCTCGATCTTCGCAACGCGGGATGTGCCCGAAGAGTCGATGACCCGTAACGGCTGACGGCTAACGATCACCTCGCTCCATTTCGAAAGCACGTGGTTGCCATCGCCGATCACCGCACCGAAGCAGCTCTGGTTGGGCGAAGCCGATCCCACCGAGACCACCGAAGAGGCGGCGGTGCGAACAATCGGTCCTAACAGATCATAGATCTCAGCGGTCTGCGCCTGGACGGCTGCGGCCTCCCCGGGCAGGAGCAAGGGAATGTCCTCCTCCTGGGCGGAAGCACAAAGCGACATGGCAAGCGCCAAGGCAAGACTGCGCGACAGAGTCGAAGCTTGTGGTTTCATCTTGTTGAAAAGTGGATTCAGCGTTCCTTGAAAACGGTGTCGTAACGGCTGAGCGTGACCGTGATTTCCTGCTTTGCACGATCGCGCAGGATGCCAAGTTTCACTTTGTCGCCGGGCTGCTTTTTCGCAAGGTAGATGGACAGATCGCGGCGACTGGAAAGCTCGGTGGAGTCGATGGAAACCAGCTTGTCCCCAGCCTTCACGCCAGCAGCGGCAGCGGGCGAAAGGCGATAGAATCCGGCCACAGTGACACCATCGGTGAGGCGCTCATCTCCCATGACGATTCCCAGCACGGGCATCTCCGGATTGGCGAATGGATTCATCGAAAGACGACCCCACATGTCCCCGGCCAGCAGTCGGTCCCAATCGTCCTTGAAGCCATCGACGCCTGCGTGGTTGTTGTTTTTCAGGGACATCCCGATCGAGGAATTCACGCCGATGATCTTTCCTTCGAGATTGAAGATCGGCCCCCCTGAATCGCCACCGATCAGGGTGCAGTCGGTGGTGAAGAAGTTGCCCGGCCCCTTGGAAACGACGCGACCGAAACGCACCGGTGGCGTGCGGCCGGGGTCAAAACCCGCCGAATGACCCAGCGCTACCACCCAGTCTCCAGCCTCAAGCGGCTTCGACTCACCTCGGGCAATGAACGGCCATTCTCCGGATTCGGTGATCTTCACCATGCCGATGTCCTTTGATAAATTCGCACCGAGCACCTTGCCGGTCACTTTCCGACCACTCGGAAAGACCACTTCCAATTCATCCGCCCCTTGAATCACGTGGGCCGCCGTCAGAATCAGCCCATCCGCCGTGGTGACGACTCCGGAGCCGGATGATCCAGTCTCTGCCGAAACCAAGGCCACCGTCGCCGGCAGCACTTTGGCGGATACCTCCTTCACCTTTTTCTGCAGGGCCTCCAGTTCCGCCAGGGACTTCACCGATTCCCGAGCCAACAGCGGAGTGACCATCAGAAAGGCCACCGCGAGTGGAATAAACGCATGTGTTTTCATGATTCTGCTTCGATAGCGACGCGCCTCCCGGACTTCGTCTCACGATCCTCAATCAAGGATGGCGGCCCGCGTAACGTCACGCTACGTTTCGCGCAGCGATGGCTAAAAGCAACACGCCAGATCCAGCTCCGTCGAAGAGCGCCAAGAACCGCCAGCGCCGGGAGCCCGAGAAGATCCACAGCCCGCCGGGTCCTGTTTCACTGCTCTTTTTCTGGCCCTTCCACCTTTTCCGCGTTCTTACCCAGCCGCTGGGCAACCCTTTACGCCCGCTCGTTCGGCTTTTTGGATATCCTTGTGTGGCGGGACTTTACGGCCTTCTCGTATTCGGCGTCGTTTATGGGTATCGCTCCAGCCAGTACGACCTCGGAAAACTCCACTTGATGCCTGAGCGCACGATCGTTCTGGATCGGAACGGCGAGGAACTCGGGCGCATCCATGGCGAGAAGCGCGATGTCATCCATCTCAACCAAGTCTCCGAAACCTTCAGGAAAGCCATCCTCGCCCGTGAGGACGAACGCTTTTACCAGCATGGCGCGATCGATCCCATCGGCATGGTCCGGGCGCTGACGAAGAATTTCCAGGGCAAGCGCGAAGGTGCCTCCACCCTGACCCAACAGCTCGCGTCCGACATCTTCCAACTCAAGCTCGGCGAAGGTCGTGGCGAACTCCTGAAGCAGATCGACCGCAAGCTGCTCGAAATCGCAATCGGCATCCGAATCGAATCCAACTATTCGAAGGACGAAATCCTCGAAGCTTACCTGAACTCTATCAACTGGGGCCGTCAGATCCGCGGCATCGAGGAGGCCTCCCGCATCTACCTGGAAAAGCACGCCTCGGAGCTGACCCTCTCGGAGTCAGCCATGCTCGCCGGCATCGTCCGTGGGCCGGATGCCTTCAATCCTTTCCGCAGCCCGGAGAACGCCAAGCGCGAGCGCGACTCCACCCTCGAACGCATGGTCGTCGCCAAGGCCATCACCCGCCAGGAAGCGGATGCAGCCAGGGCCGAGCCCGTGGAAGTCCGACCAAAATGGCGGCAAAAGTATCAGGAGTCCTACGCCATGGACGCCATCCGCCATGACCTCGAACTCATCCTGGAAAAAGAGAACATCGAACTTGGCGGACTGACCATTTCCACCACCATCGACAACCGCATCCAGAAGAAGGGCGAGGAGGCGCTGAACAAACGACTCGGCGATCTGGAGAAATCCTCCGGCTATCCCCACCTCACGCGCGAGGCCTGGCAGAAGCAGCCTGAGGACAAACGCGGAGAGCCCACCTACATCCAAGGAGGTGCCGTCGTCGTCGAGAACCACGGCGGAGCCATCCTCGCGGTCGTCGGTGGACGCGATGCGAATGAATCCCGTTTCAACCGGGCGATCCAGGCCCAGCGGCAGATCGGCTCGCTCTTCAAGCCCTTCGTCTATGTCGCCGCCTTTGATCAAGGACTGAGGCCAGACACCATGATCAGCGACGGACCGATTGGACGTGGAGAGATTGCGGGAGCTCCCTCAACCTGGCATCCACAGAACTCTGACGGAAAATTCGGCGGCATGTATCCCGCATCCACCGGGCTCATCCGCTCGCGCAACACGATGTCGATCCGCGTCGGCAACCATGCGGGCATGGATCAGGTGCGTGAGGTTTCCAGACTCGCTGGGTTCGGCGACGAGTTTCCTCCCAAGCCATCCTCGTATCTCGGCTCCTGGGAATCGACCCCATGGAAAGTCGCCTCGGCCTACACGATTTTCCCGAACGATGGAGTACGATATCGCCCGTACTTGATCCGGGAAATCCGCGACAAGAACAACAACGTCCTCTACGCCACGCCGCAGATTCCCTACCAGGCCGCCAGCCCAGGTTCCTCTTGGTCGGTCTCGAAAATCCTCGTCGAGGTGGCCACCAGCGGGACCGCTGCCGCGGTGAAGCGACTTGGCTTTGACAAACCCTGCGCTGGAAAAACCGGCACCACCAACGACTTCAAGGACGCCTGGTTCAGCGGCTACACCTCGAGTCTTTCCTGCTCTGTCTGGGTTGGATTCGACACACCGAAGAAAACCATCCAGGGCGGCTATGGAGCCACACTCGCCCTGCCGGTGTGGGTGGAGATGATGAAGACTGCCGACCGGCTTGGCTATCGCGCCGGATCGATGAAATCGAACATCAAGCTCGTCAACGCGCGCCTTTGCCGTCAGTCGGGCAAGCAGGCGACCGCCGGTTGTGAGGCCGCAGGCACCGCCTACGATGACAACGTTCCGGCCGACATCGCATCCGCTGGAAACGACTTCTGCCCGATTCACCCCGCCAGGGCCATCCCGATCGAGGAGGGAACCCCCGAGGCCCCGCCAAGGGCAGTACTGGTGAAGCCGAACGTGACCTATCCGCCCCGTGCCGAACCGGTCGAAGAGGAGAATCAGCGTCCTCCCTTGAAAGCGATCCCGGTCGAGTAATCCACCACCGTTCGTATGTCCACCTGGCGTCCCATTTCCCAACCACCCCGCTGGCTGCGGTGGATGCCCGCGTGGCTCCACACTCCAGTGAAGTGGGCGCTGTGGATCAGCCTTTTCGGCTTCATCGTCGTGGCCGGCATCGCGTTTTCCTACTTCTGCCTCGCCATGCGTTACGACCTCGATGAGGTCGCACGGCTACCTGCCTCGAACGTCGTCCTGGACCGCAACGGCAAGGAGCTCGCCGCCTCCACCGGTGAGAGCCGTCGCCTGATCACGCGGACGGATCTGCCGGACTTTCTCGTAAAGGCCCTTCAAGCACGCGAGGACGCACGCTTTTTCGATCACTCGGGCGTCGATGTGAAGGGACTGATCCGCGCCACCTTCCGCAACATCAAGGACTGGGACTTCACTCAGGGTGCCTCCACGCTGAGCATGCAGCTCGCGCGGAACACCTACGATGTCCGCGCGAAATCCCTGCACCGCAAGTTCCTGGAGATCGCCCTCACCCTTCGAATCGAGTCGCGTTACAAGAAGGACGAGATTCTAACAGGCTACCTCAACCGCATCTACTTCGGTGCCGGTTGCCACGGCATCGAGGAGGCCGCGCGCACCTATTTCGGCCGCAGCGTGAGCCAGCTCAACGAAGGCGAGTGCGCCATGATCGTCGGCATCATCCGAGGCCCGGTGATCTTCTCACCATTCCGCAACCTCAAGGCCGCGGAGGCGCAACGCAATGAGGTCCTTGATCGCATGGTCGCGATGAAGTTCATCACGCCCGAGGACAAGGCCCGCATCATCGCCACGCCCGTCCGACTGGTGAAGGACGATGAGCGCGAGGTCCAACCTTCCTACGCGCTTCAGGCGATCCGACGCGAGCTCGACGGCATCCTCGATGACGAGGACATCCGCCTCGGCGGGCTCACGATTGTCTCGACGCTCGACGCCGCCTGGCAGGAACGGCTGGAAACAGAGCTCAAGCGTGCCGTTGAATCACTCGAGGCCGAAAAGAGCTGGAAACACCCGACCCACGCCCGATACGTCGCCGGCCAGCCTCTCGAATACGTGCAGTTCGCCGCTTCCACCCTGGAGACGAAAACCGGTGCCACGCTGGCATTCATCGGCGGTCGCGATTTCAAGGACTCACGCATCGACCGGACCCGCGTGCGCCGCGATCTCGGCTCCGCCTTTGAGCCGTTTGTCGCCGCCGCCGCAGCCGAGCGCGGCAAGCTCGTCCTCCCCGGCAGCGCCGTACAGACCGGTCGCCAGGTCGGTCCCGCCGAAGTCCAGCGCATCGCCAAGCGCTGCGGCATATCCGGACCCTTCCTTGACACCGAAGACCTCTTCCGCGGCTCCGTTTCCGCGACCCCGATGGAGATGGCCATCGGCCTCTCGACGCTCGGCAACCAAGGCAAGCGCCCGAAGCCTTTCCTCATCCGGGAAATCAAGAACGCCGCCGGAGAAATCGTCTACACCGCGAAACCCGAGCTCTTCCCTGCCCTCTCCGCGAACGGAGCCAACGAAGCCAAGTCCGTGCTGCAATCAAGATCTGGCACCAAGTGCTTCACCGGAGCCACCGGCTCCGAGCGCGAAGCCTGGACCCTCCGTCTCGGACCCAAGGGAGCGACCTCGATCTGGATCGGCTTTGACCAGCCCAAAGCCATCGCTCCCGAACCCCGTCTCAAGGCCCTCCTCGACGAATTCGTCAGCCGACTAGGAAATGAATAAGATGACGATTCGTCATTCTCCTCTTCCGTTCAAACTGAACACTTGAACCTGAAAACTTGCTGTTAAATGACCCGCGAAACCCTCGCCGACCTCCTCGATGAAATCGCCCAGCTCCTCGAACTGAAGGGCGAAAACCCCTTCAAGATCAGGGCCTACCGACAGGGAGCCGAGGTCGTCCGTGGCTACGACGGCGACATCGTGGCCCTTGCGCGCGATAACCAACTCGACGGCATCAAGGGCATCGGCGAGGCCCTGCGCGACAAGCTCCACGAACTCGCCACCACCGGAAGCCTCGCCTTCCATCAGAAACTCCGCGCCGAATTTCCCGAAGGCCTCTTCGATCTCTTCGACGTCTCCGGGCTCGGTCCGAAAAAGATCAAGGCGCTGTGGGAAAACCTTGCCGTCGGCTCCATCGCCGACCTCAAGGCCGCCTGCGAATCTAACAAAGTTGCGGATCTCCCCGGCTTCGGAGCGAAGACCCAAACGAAGATCCTCGAAGCCCTCCAGCAGCGCGAAAGCTTCGCCGACACCTTCCGTCTCGGCACCATCACCTCGCTCGTCGATGACATCCTCGAAGCCCTGCGCGATCATCCCGCAGCCTCACGCGTCGCCGTCTGTGGCTCGTTCCGTCGCGCCAAGGAAACCGTCCACGACCTCGACTTCCTCGTCGCCACCAAGGAGCCCGCCGAACTCTGCCGCTACTTCACCACCTTCCCGCCCGTCGCCTCGATCATCGCCTGTGGCGACACCAAGGCCTCGGTCCGTCTTGAAAACGGCCTGCAATGCGACCTCCGCTCGGTCTCGAACGCCGAGTTCCCCTTCGCCCTCCAGTATTTCACCGGCTCCAAGGAACACAACGTCGCCATTCGCCAGCGCGCCCTGAAACACGGCTGGTCGCTCAATGAATACGGCTTCACCGTGGCGGCGGATTCCATCCGCCAAGCCCCTGAAATTCACGACGAAGTCGAAATCTACAAGGCCCTCGGCCTCCGTTACATCGCCCCCGAACTCCGCGAGAATCGCGGCGAGATCGAAGCTGCGGAAACTGGCGACCTGCCGAAGCTCGTCGAGATCGAGAACCTGCGCGGCACCTTCCACAACCACACCACCGCCTCCGACGGAGTCGACACCCTGGAGGAAATGGCCGAGGCCGCTCAGGAACTAGGAATGCAGTACCTCGGCATCGCCGATCACTCGAAGTCGTCCTTCCAAGCCCGCGGACTCGACGAGGAACGCCTCCTCGCCCAGATCGAAAGCATCCGCGCGCTCAACGTCACTTACACTGACTTCAAACTCTTCTCCGGCTCCGAGGTGGACATCCTCAAGGACGGCTCGCTCGACTTCGACGATTCCATCCTCTCGCAGCTCGATTACTGCGTTGCCTCGGTCCACAACGCCTTCACCCTTTCCGAGGACGAGATGACCGCACGGATCTGTCGGGCCATGGAAAACGAGCACGTCACCATGCTCGGCCATCTAACAGGACGCCTCCTGCTGAAGCGCGAGGGCTACGCCGTCAACCACTCCAAGATCATCGACTGCGCGGCAGAAACGCGGACC
>JANOKL010000524.1:0-5984 GCA_031419215.1 Luteolibacter sp.
GCAATCTTCCTGCCGTTCCTCGGCGTCCTTCTGTGCATCGGCGGCTGGGCGCTCATCTCGGGAAGATCCGTCACCAAGACCACCACCAAGGATGACGGATGGGGCGACATGATCACCGTCACCGAAACCAAACGCATCGGGCTTTCCGCCGATCTGCCTGCTCCAAGTGAAACGTGGGTGGCCAGCAAGCCCTACATCGTCGAGCCATTCGCGAAGCGCGGTGAGCTTGATCAAGGCATCCTGCGTTTCACCTGGCTGTCGCTGAAACTCGTCGTGCAGGGCTACCTGCTGGCCCTTCTCATTGGCACTCCGATCGGGTTCCTGTTAGGCCTTTCCAGAAACTTCACCCTGGCATTCGATCCGATCATCCAGATCCTGCGCCCGGTTTCGCCACTCGCGTGGCTGCCACTTGGCATGGTGATGTTCAGCGGCCTGAAAATCGCGGATGCCTCCGGTCGCACCGCCTTCGGCACCTCGGATGCCGCAGCGCTGTTCACCATCGCGATCTGCGCGATGTGGCCCACCGTGCTCAACACCGCCGTCGGCGTCCGTGCCGTGCCGCAGGATTACCTGAACGTCGCCAAGGTGCTGAAGCTCTCGCGCTTCAAGACGCTCACCAAGATCCTCATCCCCTCGGCGCTGCCTTACATGTTCACCGGCTTCCGGCTCTCCCTCGGCATCGCCTGGCTGGTGATCGTCGCAGTGGAAATGCTGATCGGAAAGCCCGGCATCGGCGGCTTCCTCTGGCAGCAATACAACGCCAACTCCTTCGCCCACATCATCCTCTCGATCATCACCATCGGCCTCATCGGATTCTTCCTGGATCGTCTGATGTCATTGGCGGAGTCCAGATTCAGGACAGCTTGAAGAAGTTTGTTAGGTTTCAATGTCCAGTTTTCAGGGAAGAGCCCTCCGAAAACTGCCTTCACTGAAAACTTCAAACTGAACACTTAAAACTTCTTCCCATGCCACTGCTCCAGCTCACCTCCACCTCCAAGTCCTTCGGAGCCACCACCGTCTTAAGAGACATCGACCTGACCGTCGAGGAAGGCGACTTCGTTTCCATCATCGGCTACTCCGGCACGGGAAAGACCACGCTCATCTCCCTGCTCGCCGGACTGATGAAGCCAACCACCGGCCAGGCGATGATGGAGGGCAAGCCGATCACCGGGCCCGGTCCTGAGCGTGGCATCGTCTTTCAGAACTACTCGCTGCTGCCCTGGCTGTCCGTGGAGGAAAACATCCACCTCGCCGTCGATCAGGTCTTTCCGGAAAAGTCCGCCGCCGAACGCAAACAGCACGTCGCCACCTACATCGACATGGTGAAGCTGACGCACGCGGCGACGAAGCTACCGAAGGAACTTTCCGGAGGCATGCGTCAGCGCGTCTCGGTCGCCCGCGCCCTTGCCATGCAGCCGCGCGTTCTGCTGCTCGACGAACCGCTGTCCGCCCTGGATGCCCTCACCCGCGCCACGCTTCAGGACGAGATCAGCGACATCTGGCTGAAGACCCGCACCACCGTCATCTGGATCACCAACGATCCCGACGAGGCCATTCTCCTCGCCGACCGCGTGATTCCCCTGCTGCCGAACAAGGACGGCGCGACTCTCGGCGAAGCCATCACCGTGCCGATCGACCGACCGCGCGACCGCCGCGAAATCGTTCAGGATCCGGTCTTCAAGAAACTCCGCCACGATCTGGTCAGCACGCTGCTCTCGGCACGAAAGCAGCAGGACGCCGCTGCGGTCAGCCGCAAGCTCTCAGTCCCTGACATCCTGCCTGAGGACCTCACCGTCATCAACTCCGTGAAGCGCGCTGCCCGCAACGGTCCACTCCGTCGTTCCCAGCTCCAGAAAGAAGAAGTCAAAATCCCAATCTCATGAGCGAACGCGCCCCAGCCTTGGAATTGTTCCGCCTTCAGAAGACCTACCCAGGCCCGAAAGGCCCGGCGGTGATCGTGAAGGACTTCTCGCTTAACCTGAAGCGCGGCGAGTTCGTCACCCTCATCGGCCACTCCGGTTGCGGGAAATCCACTGTCCTCTCCATGGTCGCCGGCCTCACCAGCGTCACCGATGGCGGCATCATCCTCGAAGGTCGCGAGTCCACCGGCCCCGGCCCGGATCGTGGCATGGTTTTCCAATCTCCCTGCCTGCTGCCGTGGATGAGTGTCTTCGACAACGTCCTGCTCGGCGTCGAGCAGGTTTACTTCACCGCCAGCAAGGCTGAGCGACGTGAACTGGCAGAATATTATCTCTCCGTCGTCGGTCTCGGCGATGCCTTGAACAAGTATCCTGGCGAGCTTTCCCAAGGCATGCGCCAGCGGGTCGGCATCGCCCGCGCCTTCGCGCTCCAGCCGAAGATGCTGCTCCTCGACGAACCCTTCGGCATGCTCGATGCACTGACGAAGATCGAGCTTCAGCAGGTCCTCTTGGACTTGTGGCGTCGCAACCGCCTCACCACCCTCATGGTCACCCACGATGTCAACGAGGCCATCTACCTTTCCGACCGCGTCGTCATGATGACCAACGGCCCCGAAGCCACCCTGGGGGAAATCCTTGAGATCGACTTCCCCCGCCCCCGCCAGCGCGAACTGGTCCTCAACGATCCGCTCTTCAGCGCCTACCGCGACCATCTGGTTTCCTATCTAACAGAGCGTGCCCACCAGCGGAACGAGCCGAAGACCTACACCAAGGAAAACCTGCTCACCTTTGCCGGAGATCCGGTCGCAGAGCCAAACGGCAGCCACACCGCGGCGGCTTGAGGATCATGGTCTGGGGGATGTGCGTTGGTGTGCATCGTATCCCACCCTATAAGGAGCGGGCGCTCAAAAGCTGCCGATGAACGCGACGACCCACTCGATGGCTTGATGCCAGAAGCGGTCTCCTCGCCTCATCGCCAGCCATCCACAAAAGACCGCCATGCCGAGCACAACCACGGCTGCGATCACCTTGATGCCATTGAAGGAAGCCACCCCGCCTTGAAGCAATTGGATGATCAGGAGGACAGCCAGCACCGCACCGCCCAAAAATCCAAATAGAAACCCACAGCCAAAGCGGAGCCGCTTTTCAAATTGATCGGGCTTGGGATCCTCACTCATGATCTGAATTGAAGCATGACCAGCGATGTGCTGGGGAAAAGCCGAATCAGATCACGCCATGGATCTCCGCGAACAGCCGGTCAATGCCTCATTCATGATCCCTTAATTTTTGTTGCGATAGCACCAATAAAAACTATCGTTTACTTGTTCTTAAAACATGAACCCTTCACCCAACCAGTTCGAAAGGCTCATGCAGATGGCCTGCGAGAGGCCACTTCTGCGGGCCTCGGATGCTCGTGCGGCTGGGGTTCGCAGCATGACGCTGTCCCGCGCGGTGCGGGACGGAGCGCTGGAGCAGGTGAGTCGGGGGCTTTATCGTCGGCCTGACGCGCCTTGGGATGAACATCTGGCACTTTCCGAAGTGGCGGCGAGGGTTCCCCAGGCAGTGGTCGTACTCGTCAGCGCACTGAATTTCCACCAGATCGGCAGCCACCAGGCGCATGCGGTGTCGATCCTGCTCAGGCAGAATGCAGTCACTCCACGCATCGAGTATCCGGCGCTGGACGTGATCCGCTCGACGAATCCGCAGGCATTCCTCGAAGGCGTGGCAGTCCATGTGCTCAATGGCATCGCCGTGAAAATCACGACTCCCGCCCGCACGGTGGCAGACTGCTTCAAGCACCGGAGCAAGCTCGGGCTGGAACTTTGCCTGGAAGCGCTCAAGGAAATCCTCCGTAACGGAACACCCCCTGCGGAGATCATGAACCATGCCCGTATGAATCGGGTGGAGAAGGTCATGATGCCCTATCTGGAGGCCCTGCTGTGAAGAACATCGTAGCATCGATTCAGGACCGGCTGAAGAACCAGGCCAGCTCCCAGCGGACCGAGCTGAATCGGGTCCTCGAGGATTTCGCAATCGCCCGCTTGTTTGCCAGGTTGAGCGAGAGTCCCTACCGGGATCAGTTTATCCTGAAAGGCGCGCAGCTTTTCGTACTGTGGGCGGACGCTCCCCATCGATCAACCCGGGATGCGGATTTTCTGAGTTTCGGATCTCCCGAACTCGGAGTGCTGGACTCGATCTTCAGCGAAGTGTGTGAGCGTGCGACCACACCGCCGGACGGCCTCGAATGGCTGCCGGGAAAGGCAACGGCGATCCGCGAGGACAACCTTTATGGAGGGGCAAGGCTGAAACTCATCGCGCGTCTGGGGAACATCCGTATCCCCGTGCAAGTGGATGTTGGATTCGGCGATGCCATCACGCCCAAGGCCATGGTCGCCGAGTGGCCGGGAGTTCTTGATTTCCCGCCGGTATCCCTCCTTGCCTATTGCCCTGAAACCACCATTGCGGAGAAACTTCACGCTGCGGTGGTTCTCGGAACGGCCAACAGTCGAATGAAGGACTTCTTCGACATCCATTGGCTCTGTTGTCATCAGTCATTCCTTGGGAGAACGCTGCGCGAAGCAATCGAGGCCACCTTTGAAAGACGATCCACGGAAATCCCATCCACGACGCCCGTTGCCCTCACGGAGGGATTCCATTCCCTGCCGGACAAGCAACTTCAGTGGAACGGCTTTCTTCGGAGAAGCAAATTGGAGCCTTTGGATTTCGAAGCAACGATCCATCAGATCGCCAAGTTCCTTCTTCCCGTCATCAAGTCGGAGGTCGGAAACCACGAATGGAACCCAGGAACCGGCTGGAGAGAACGATCGTCTTGATCGCTGACGAGGTCTCTCAATCTCCGCTGGATCTCCCGGGTCTCGCCTTTTATTTCAGCGAGGAGAGATAGGCGACGAGATCGCGGATCTCGGATTTGTTGAGGATGGCTCCCATCGGCGGCATGGTGGACATGGCGGGTGGGACGGTCTTGATGTCGGACTTCAGGCAGACGGTTTCCTTTTTGGTCTCGATGTTTTGGACGACGACCTCGGTTTCCGTGTCCTTCATCAGCATCCCGGCAACGAGGGTGCCGTCTTTCATGGTGACGGCGATGGGCGAGTAGCCGGGGGCGAGTTTGGCGCTTGGGACGATGATGGATTCCAAAATGTAGGCCGCATCACGACGGCCGGCGATGCCTGCAAGATTCGGTGCGGCATCGCCTCCACGGTCGCCGACCTTGTGGCACTGGACGCAGTTGGCCGCGCCGCTGTTGAAAAAGATCTTCCTGCCGTTCTCGACGTTCCCGCCTTCCATGGAAATGCCGAAAGCAGCGAGAGGATCGTCCTTGGAAAGAGCCGCTTCGTAGGCGGCGATGGCTTTGCTGAGTTCCTGCCCGCCGCGTTTCCGGGCGGCTTCCAGGATATCGAGCTTGATCGCGGGCGTCTGCTTGCCCAAATCCTGAATCATCTGCAAAAGGACGCTGGGCGCCTGTGGATGATTCAAGGTGCCGAGCAGGGCGATGGCGAGTTGCTTGTCGCCGGTATCTCCTGAGGAAAGGATCTGGGTGATGACCGTGAATGCTTCGTTGGGCGCGAGGCGTCCGAGGGATTGCAAGGCGGTGGCGCGCATCTTGGGATCCGGATCGGAGCTGAGTTTGACAAGAGTTGCGGTGAAATCGGCGGGTTTCGCGGATTCGAGTTCCTTCAACGCGGCGAGCCTCACGGTGAGCGGGTTCTTGGCTCCGTTGAGTTGTTTGGTGAGCGTTTCCTGGGGGATCTTGACCTTGAATTTCCCTGCCAGGCCCATCGCTTCCACGAGGATGTCGCCGGAGGTGCTGGTGAGGAGCGGGAGGAGCGCGTTGTGGATTTCCTCGCGGATTTCTTTGCCAAGCACGCGGGGTTCAAGCGGGCGATACTTCCCGGTAGTGGGATCGGTGGGCGGGTGGTTCTCATAGCGACCGATGAGCCAAATCGCCTCGGTGCGGGCGTTTTCGGAAAGGCTGGTGTTGGCCGCGACAGCGAGCAGGCGGCGGACGTTTTCCTCGCCCCCGGCGCGGATCATGGCGTTGAG
>JANOKL010000525.1:0-1631 GCA_031419215.1 Luteolibacter sp.
TTCCGCCATTACAACTCCGCTGAAAAGGTCGGCGACAAGACCATGGCCGAGCACCTCCGCTTTGCCGCCGCCTACTGGCACGTCATGCGCAACGGCCTCTCCGATCCCTTCGGCGCGCCCACCGCCCTGATGCCTTGGGACGATGGCTCCGAGTCCCTCGCCAACGCCCTCGACCGCGTGCCGGTGTTCTTCGAGTTCCTCGAAAAGTCCACCATCGACTACTACTGCTTCCACGACCGCGACATCGCCCCGGAAGGCGCGACCCTCGCCGAGACGCACAAGAACCTGGAGAAGGTCGTCGACGCCCTCGAGGCCCAGCAGAAGGCCACCGGGAAAAAGCTCCTCTGGGGCACCGCCTGCCTCTTCTCCCATCCGCGCTACGCCCACGGCGCCGGCACCTCGCCGTCCGCTGATGTGTTTTCCTACGGAGCCTCGCAGGTGAAGCACGCCCTCGAAGCCACCCACCGCCTCGGCGGCGAAGGCTACGTCTTCTGGGGCGGCCGCGAAGGCTACGCCACCCTCCTCAACACCGACATGAAGCGCGAACTCGACCACCTCGCGACCCTGCTTCATCTCGCCGTCGATCACGCCAAGAAGATCGGATTCAAGGGCCAGTTCTACATCGAGCCCAAGCCGCGCGAACCCTCTACGCACCAGTACGACTCCGACTCCGCCGCCTGCCTCAACTTCCTCCGCGAATACGGCCTGCTCGACCACTTCAAGCTCAACCTGGAAACCAACCACGCCACCCTGGCCGGTCACACCATGGAGCATGAAATGGAAGTCGCCATCGCCGCCGGAGCCCTCGGCTCGATCGACGCCAACCGCGGCGACACGCTTCTCGGCTGGGACACCGACCAGTTCCCGAGCGACCTCTACCTCACCACCAACATCATGCTCCGCGTGCTGAAAATGGGCGGGTTCACCACCGGTGGCCTCAACTTCGATGCCAAGCGCCGCCGCGAGTCCCACGAGACCTCCGACCTCTTCCACGCCCACATCGGTGGCATGGACGCCTTCGCCTACGGACTCAAGGCCGCCCACCGCATCATCGAAAGCGGCAAGCTCAACCAGTTCGTCGCCAACCGCTACTCCAGCTACGACGCAGGCATCGGTGCCAAGATCGAGTCGCGCAGCACCTCGCTCGACGAGCTCGACACCTACGCCCAGGGCATCACCCCGCCGACCCTCCCCAGCGGTCGCCAGGAGCTCCTGGAAAACATCTTCAACGCCCAGATCTTCGGTTGATCAAAGGCGTTTGAACGACAAAACGGCCGGAGGAGAGATCCCCCGGCCGTTTTTCGTGGCGGCGCTTTCCAAGCGCCAAGCCTCGAGAAGAATGGGGAAAGCACCTCGGGCCTACTTCACTTCCTTCCACAACTCCCGTGCTCGCTCGGTGGTCGACCGCACCTTGTCGGCGGCCTCCTGGACCTTGTCGACGCCCGCGGCCATGGCGCGGGCTTTATCGGCTGCGGCGTGGCTGGCTTGGCGCATCTCGACGATCGCCCCGGTGATCATGAGCCTGGACTGGCGGACCTCCCAGGCGAGAAACGCGAGGGCGCAGGCCATGATCAAAAAGCAGCATCCGAAAAACAAACGTCCCTGGGCGATTGTCATTTTGGAACATGAGC
>JANOKL010000526.1:0-9890 GCA_031419215.1 Luteolibacter sp.
GCGATATCTAACAGATACGCGGAAGATCAATCCGAAGTCCATCGTGCTGATCTCACGCTCGGTCGGTGGCGGCCCAACGGTGTGGCTGGCTGAGCGTAAAAACCCTGCGGGAATGATCCTGATGTCACCATTCACCTCGGCCTTCGCCGTCCGGATCCCTTTGCCGATTCTCCCATGCGACCGCTTTCCGAATCTCAAGCGCATCCCTCAGGTGAAATGCCCGCTGCTCGTCATCCATGGTGAGGCGGACACGCTGATTCCGCCCTCACACGGACGGAAACTGATCGAGGCTGCGACGGTTTCCGACAAGCAATTCCTCGTCATCCCCGGAGCCGGTCATGACGATCTGATGGAAGTCGGGGGCGATACGGTGGATGCCGCGATCCGTGACTTTGTGAAACGCGCGGGCGGCAGCCGTTAGCGCGCCGGGGCCGCTTGCTGGGCTTTCCTGAGCTCCTCAAGAAACTGTTGTTTCATCTGCGGATCGCCAAGCGACCCGAAAAGGACGAGCACGATACCGACCACGCCGAGGATCATCGCGATCATGCCCAACCAGTAGAGGATCGCGAGGAAGATGCCAGCTCCATCAAGCTTCTTGTGGAAGGCATAGCCGGCCGGACAGACGACCATCCGGTAGGCGACCCAGAAATTGAGAAAAGGCACGAGGTTTCCGAGATACCACCAGCGGCTCATGCCGACATTGATGAGGCGTTGGAGGCCGAGCCAGATCGACACCACCAGAACCAGGATCGGAACCGCGATTAGAAAGGCTTCGTAGCCCTTGGCGAAAGGAGCGATCAGCGGAAGAATCGCGCCGGAAGCGAAGCCCAAGACAATCGAGCCGATGAAAAAAATCGCACGCCCGAAGCCCGGCCACTCACCCTGCTTTCCCATCAGGCTGCCTTCCGAATCGGCACTGCCGGATTCGTAGGGATTCGGAGTCTCCGCCATGGCGGACTGGGCCGGAGCCTCGGCCACACGACGCTCGAAGAGACCCTCGATTTCACCGGCGGGCTTCCAGGCTTCCATGCCGACGGTCCAGACCATGTCGTTGCGCGGATCCACTGATCCCTCCGAGACTCGGATTTTCAGATCGCCAAAGGTCAACGGACCAATCCGCTCGCCTTCTCGGGTGTAAAACCAAGCATCCTGTGGGACATCGCTCATGGATGATTTGGATATCCGAAAGATCCGCCCGCGTCAAACCCGGGCATGGAGCCGAAGATTGGCTCGTCAGCGAGATCTTGCGGCGATTGGATGAAACCATTCATGCGAGGTCGTTCCCTGCTGTCGCTCTTCCCAGCCGCTTCGGTCCTGCTTTCCCTGCGGGCGAAGGGCCTACCGGTCACGGGTCCGGCGCTGACGCCTGCGGGTTTCGTCATCGCCGTGCAGGGCTGGTCGTTCAGGCATTTCACGCTCTGGCAGAGCATCGAAAGAACCGCTGCCTGCGGGGCGGCTGCCATCGAACTTTATCCCGGCCAGACGATTGGCGGACCGCATGGCGATGTGAAAATGGAACCAGGACTCGCTCACGAAATTTACCGCTCGATCCTCGATCATGGGGTGAAGCACGGAGTCGCTCCGGTGAACTTCGGCGTCACCGAGATCCCGAAGGACGAGAAAAAGGCGCGGTCGCTTTTCGAGATGGCGAAGACGCTCGGACTTTATGGACTGACCACCGAGTCGATTGGTTCGATCGAAGCGATCGAGAAACTCGCCATCGAATACGACCTGCGGATCAGTTTTCACAACCACCCGAAACCGACCGCCCTGTGGAATCCGGAGACGATCTGGAATGCGGTGCAGGACCGTCACGAAAATCTCGGCTTCTGCGCCGACATCGGCCACTGGGCGAGCTCGGGACTGGATCCGCTGGAGGTCGTCCGAAAAGTCGCGCCACGGGTGCGTTCATTTCATTTCAAGGACCGGGAGTCGGCCAGTCAACCGACGCACGACCGACCGCTTGGAACCGGCGTACTCGATCTTCCAGCGATCCTCGATGAGGCGCTGGCTCAGGGCTTCGCGGGGAATGTCTCCATTGAATACGAATACAACTGGGAAACCTCAGTGCCTGAGATCGCGCAATGCGTCGGCTACCTGCGGGCCTATGCGGCCATGAAGTGAGCGTTCAGCTCTTCTGCCACTCCATCTTTTCCCAAAGCCGGGCGCGGAGGGCTTCTGCGGCGGAGCGGGCTTCGGCCTCCTTCTTGCTCTTGCCCTTGCCGGTGGCGAGGATGATGCCCTGCCAGGAAACCTCGGTCTGGAAAACGCGGCG
The DNA here is from genome assembly GCA_031419215.1 of Luteolibacter sp. Lineage (GTDB taxonomy): Bacteria > Verrucomicrobiota > Verrucomicrobiia > Verrucomicrobiales > Akkermansiaceae > Luteolibacter. Next base: position 2,276 of record JANOKL010000526.1, read on the forward strand.
GTGGTCTGGGCCGCTTTCGCTGATCACGCGGTAGGTGGGAGCTTGGGGACAGAGGGCCTGGAGGCATTCCTGCAGCTCGCCCTTCGGATTCCGCTCCTCGGGGCTGGCGGCCAGTCCACCGATTTCCGACTGGAGCAGACGCAGCGTGAGTTCGCGCGCAGGGGCCATTCCGGCGTCGAGATAGACGGCTCCCAACAGCGCCTCGAAGGCATCGGCGAGAGTGGAAAGCCGGCGGCGGCCACCGGTGGTTTCCTCGCCTTTCCCAAGTAGCACATAATCTCCGAGATGAATCAGCATGGCAAAGCGGGCGAGCGCCCGGCGGGAGACGATGCGCGAACGAAGCTTCGTCAGGCGACCTTCGGGGAAGTCCGGGAACATCCGGTAGAGCTCCTCGGTGAGAATGAGCTGGAGGACCGCATCGCCAAGGAATTCGAGCCGCTGGTTGTCGAAGTGCGGCTGTTTCGACTCGTAGGCCAGGCTCGGGTGGGTGAGCGCTTCGGCGAGGAGGAACGAATTACGGAATTTATAGCCGATCCGGCTTTCTAGGGGCTGCATGGTCACTCAGTCGAGATTTCCATTCTGCCTTCCCGGGAACGTTTTGCTCCCCGATGGGAAAAATGGGGTGATCGACGGGACTCGAACCCGCAACAACCAGAATCACAATCTGGGGCTCTACCATTGAACTACGACCACCATTTTTTCGGCGGGCGCGAGACTTACGCGAGGATCCCCGATTGGGAAAGCGAAAAATCGGGGGTGAAATCAGATCAGGGATTTTCTCACCGACTCACGGTTCAGGAGGATCAGAACGACCACGGGGTAGATGCAGGAGATCACGGGACTCACGATGCCAGTGCCTATGGTGGTCATTTTCATGACGGAACCGAAGATCTGCATTTCACGGCCTCCACTCTCCGCACCCGCAAATACCCCATTGATCTTCGGCATCACGAGGGTGATGAAGATGATCAGGTTGATGACCTTGAAAATGATGGAGGTCCAAGCGTAGCGGTTCGACCAGGAGAGGCCGACCTTCTTACGTTTGAGAAGGGCGAGTCCGGCGAGAAACAGCATCACTCCCAGAATGAGGGCGGAGACGTAGCCGAACCAGGTGATGGGCTCTGAGACCTCCACAACGGCGCGTGAAATCTGCGCTTGGGCCGCCTGGATGCCTCCGGCCTTTTCCTGCATCGCCGTCATCGATTCAGTCCACTTCTGGGAAACCAGGGCTAAGAGGATCATGACGACTCCAAGACCCGCAAAGACGAGATGAATGATCCCCAGCACCTTGATCTGGCCGGGCACAACGGCTGGGGGCGTCGGCAAGGTATCGGCGGCATGGGTGGGCGTGGCGTAGGGCGAAGCTTCATCCGACATGATCTGATTCCAAGACCTGGACGAGCTGGTGTCGAGTCGGGACAACGGCAATCCGCACTTGGCAGGCACGCCTTTTCCCACATCATCTCGCCGCTGATCCCATGACCCGCCTCCTCTCAATCGCCCTTGCGGTGGTGATGCTCACCCAGTGTGGCGCCCCCGCCCCGCCACAGTGCAAGAGCATTCCCAGAAGCTCCCGCCAGCCTGCTCCCGAACTGATCGCGGAGGCCCGTGCGGCGTGGAATATTCTGGAAAATTCCGGCCGCCAGTCGGAATGGCCCGCTGCCCAATCCCGCTACAATCTGGCTGTCGGCAAACTCTTCGACCAACTCCGCTGCCCTTCACGCCCATGGGCCGAAGCCGCTGCCGCGATGGGCACCCGTCTCGCCCCGCGCGAACCGAAGGATGCCCGCCTCAATGCGATCCAGGTGATGTTTCCCTCCCACACGGTGAACACGAAGTCACTCGGCCAGCGCAAGGTGACACCGGGTCTGGGACTGCCGATCGTCGGCTGGTGCGACCAGTCGAAAGAGGGCGGCGCAACACGCGATCTTTTCGCACCGCCGACCGGACAGCCGTTCAATGTCACCGCGCTGCTCCGCTTTGATCGCGGGGCGGTGCCGTCCTGGCAGTTCACCGCACCGCTTCAGAAATCGGAAACCACCCTCGGCGGGCGCAGTGTGAAACTCGCCGCTGACTGGTCAGCCGGTCACGCATTCTATTGGAGCATGTGCCTGCTCGATGACCTGACCGTGCAGAACGTCCTGCTGCCGGAGCGTTTCCAGGAAGAGACCGGCCTGTATTTCGGCCAGCCCTACGATCCCGATCGCATCCCGGTTGTCTTCGTTCACGGGGTCAACTCCAGCCCGGGAACCTTCAAGCACATGGTCAACGAACTCGCCGGTCAGGAATGGTTCCGGAAAAAATACCAGGTCTGGCACTTCAACTACCCGACCGGCAATCCGTGGATCGTCACCTCCGCCGCCTTCAGGACCTTCATGAGTCAGGCGAAACTTTACGCCAAATCCCACGGCGATCATGGCAACATCGACAGGACCGTCATTGTCGCCCACTCGATGGGCGGTCTCGTGACTCGCTCCTCCGTCTGCGATCCGAAACAAAGCTTCTACAATGCCTACTTCAAGGTGCCCTACGAGCAGTTGAAGCTCGATGCACGGGGCCGGCAAGTCATTCAGAACGGACTGCTCTACAAGCCGGTCGACTACCCGGATCGTGTCATCCTGATGGCCGTCCCGCATCGCGGCAGCCCGCTGGCCGAGCGCTACATCTTCACCTGGCTCTCGAACCTGATCAAGCTGCCGAAGCGCCTCACTGTCGACCTCGTCGACATCACCCTGAGAAACACCGGCGCTGTCCTGCTCACGGATCCGAACCGCCTGCCCACCGCCATCGATACCCTCACGCCGAACGACCCCTCGATCCGCGCACTTCAGGACCTGAGTTTCCCGAAACGCATCCGCCTGAACTCGATCATCGGTGACCTCGGTCGTCACAATTCCCCGAACAGCAGCGATGGCATCGTGCCCTACTGGTCGTCGCACCTCGAGGGCGTCGAAAGCGAGAAAATCGTGCCTTCCAGCCACATGATCACCGACAACCCCGAAGCCATCCAGGAGGTGGAACGCATCCTCCAGATCGGGGGAAAGGCGAATTGAGCACGAAACCCGACTTTCAGGTTTCGGAATTCGGAATTTCCCTCTAAACCCGCCGCCGTGACGCCCGAAGAACAGCTCAAGCTCCTCACCACCGGCACCGCCAAGGTCCTCTCGGAAAAGGAACTCCTCGAAAAACTCCGCCTCGGCAGGCCGCTGCGCGTGAAGCTCGGGGTCGACCCCACCGCGCCGGACATCCACTTCGGCCACACCGTCGCGCTCGAAAAGCTTCGCCAGTTCCAGCTCCTCGGCCATCAGGCAGTGCTGCTGATCGGCGACTTCACCGCCACCGTTGGTGATCCCACAGGCCGCTCCTCCACCCGCCCGCCGCTCACCCGCGAGGAGGTTCTATTCAACGCCGCGACCTACACCGACCAGGCCTTCAAGATCCTCGACAAATCGAAAACCGAGATCGTCTACAACGGGGATTGGTTCCGGAAAATGACCTACGAGGAGATCCTCAAGCTCAACGCCCGCGTCACGCTCCAGCAGATGCTCCAGCGCGAGGATTTCCGCAACCGCATCGAGGCCGGCCAGGAAGTCCGCCTTCACGAGCTCCAGTACCCGATCATGCAGGGCTGGGATTCCGTGGAAATCCGGGCCGACGTCGAGATCGGCGGCACCGACCAGCTTTTCAACATCCTCGTCGGTCGCGACCTCCAGAAGGAGGAAGGCCAGCCGCAGCAGGTCGTCATGGTCATGCCGCTGCTCGTCGGGCTCGATGGCGTGAAGAAGATGTCGAAGTCCTACGGCAACTACGTCGGCGTCAGTGATCCCGCGCAGGACATGTTCGGCAAGCTCATGAGCGTGTCCGACGAAACAATGGATCTCTACTACACGCTTCTGTTGGGCGAGACCCGTGATCCGTCCGGACACCCGATGGAGGCCAAGAAGTCGCTCTCTGAAAAACTCACCAGCCGCTACCACGGCCCCGAAGCCGGCCCCGCCGCACGGGCCGACTGGGACACGCGCTTCTCGAAGAAGGACCTGGCCTCCGCTGAGTTGCCCGAGCTTCCGCTTTCCTCGCTGCCAACCGACCTAACGGTCCTTTCTCTAACAGCCCACTCCTTCAAGTCCGCCTTCGATCTGGAAAAGTCCAACGGCGAGCTGCGCAAGCAGTTCATCACCACCGGCTCCGTCCAGCTCAACGGCGAAAAACTCACCGACCCCACCGCCGCTATTTCCCCGGCTGCTGGTGATGTCCTGAAGCTCTCGAAGAAGCACGCGGTGAGGTTTGTGTAAGTCTCACGGACAAACCAGCTTCACCTTCGGAAAGTAGGTCCGATAGCGAGTGGGATCACGTGTAAGAAGCACCAAACCCTCGGCTTCAGCATGCGCCCCAATGAAGAAATCCGGCAACGGAGAAGTGCGCTGACCTCCTGCCTTCCGATATGCCTGAAATGCACGTGAGGCTGGAAATCCTGCCGAGTATGGCAATTGTAGTCTCCGAAAATTCCCGGGCGGAACCAGATTCAAATCCAACTCACGGGCATTGCGGTAAAGCGGAGCAAGTTCGGCGTAAATGACCGGATTGATGGCTGCCTCACGTGAGTTGATCAGCGGCACCAGCTGAGCCATCGACCAGTCGAACCACTTCGCGTCTTGCGTAGCGATGTCCAGCAGCACGTTGGTATCCACAAGAACCATGATCAGTCCTCTCCCCGAGTGTTCGCCATGATTTCATCTGTCGTAAATCCCGGCTTTGCCGAGCCCGCCGCCTTGGTCAGCCATTGATCAAAAGGCGTCGCAACCTTTGATCGGCGTTTCCGCGGCTTCATCTGGAGCACCCCTTCAGTCGCCACAAACTCCACTTCTGTTCCAGGCTCCAACCCGAAGCGCTCGCGCAATGCGATCGGGATGGTAACCTGACCTTTTACCGTGACCTTCATGGCATGGTATTACCACCTCGGGTATTACCAGTCAACTGAAGCCCCTAATCCATTTCCCCATTGGCGTCCCGCCTCCCATAACCGACACTCCCCCCATGTCCGTTCCCACACTCTACATCAAGCCCGGCTGTCCCTGGTGCGACGAAGTTGTCGATTACCTCGAAAAGAAGAAGATCCCTTACAAGGCCCAAGTCGTTTCCGGAAACCCGGAGGCGATGAAGGAAATGGTCGACCTCTCCGGCCAGACCAAGGCCCCGACGATGGACTGGGACGGCGAGGTGCTCGCAGACTTCGGCGTCGATGAGCTGATCCCGTTTCTCAAGGAGCGGAATGTCATTTGAGGCTGAGACTTTACCAGACTGAGTCTGATGACTAAATTTCTCCGATGGGCATCTTCAGCATTCACGAGGCCAAGACCCATTTGTCACGGCTGATCCAACGGGCTCTGGACGGCGAGGAGATCGTCGTCGCCAAGCGGGACGAGGCATTGGTGCGGCTTCAGGTCGTCAGGGAAACCATTCCCGAGCGACGTTTCGGCGGTCTGAAAGGTCTCGTCGTCGCCATGGGGGATTCCCTTGACGATGAGCTGGCGGACTTTGCCGACTATGGCCCGGAGAGCCTTTCGAAGGTCGCCGAGGAGCATCCCATCTATCCTGCAAGATGAAGCTGCTGCTGGTTACCCATGCCTTGCTGTGGATGGTGTCGGATGATTCCAGGCTCCCTGCAAACGCTCGGAAGCTCATCGTTTCGCCGGAGGAGGTGTATTGGAGCATTGCCTCACTGTGGGTGATCGGGATCAAACTCAGCTTGAACCGTCCGGATTTCCAATTGGGACCGGGCTGGTTCCGATCCATCCCGGATGAAATGCAACGTAACGGCATCAGTAGAATTGATCTGGCCTCCTCCCACTGCGAGACGGTTTCAAAACTGCCTTGGCATCATCGTGACCCTTTTGATCGCCTGATCGTGGCGCAAGCGCTCGGATCGAAGCTGACCCTTCTCAGCCGCGATGACCGGCTCGACGACTACGGGATCAAGCGCCGCTGGTGAAAGGGTTCCGGTCTCGTTTGCTGAACACTGCGGATTCCCCCGAAAATCCGGCCAATATCCCGGCATTGCCAGAGCCGAAAAAATGTCCTAAGTCTGCCGCTCCAGTCCCTGTCCCATGAATCCAGCCAAATTCCTCACGTCCGCCGCCGCAGCCTTGGCAGCCGTGTTCCTCGTTAGCTGCGCCAATCAAACGAAGCCCGGCGAGACCGCCACCAAGGATGTGAATCCGTTCCCGCCGGGAACCTACGATCACTTCAAGGCGGAAAAGACCTACCCCAAGACCTCGAAGGTCTGGAAGAACGACGAGCTGCTCAACAAAACGGACGCATCCAATTCCAACATCGTCATTTCCCTCAGCAAGCAGCGCGGTTTCCTGATGAACGGCGAAGAGGTGGTGATCGACTATCCAATCTGCTCAGGCATTGCCAGCCGACCCACCCCAAAAGGCAGCTTCAACATCCAGGAGAAGATCGTCGACAAGAAGTCGAACAAGTATGGCCGGATCTACGATGCCAGCGGTGATTGCGTGAACAGCGACGCGGATTCCACCACCGACACGATCCCGGAAGGTGGCCGCTTCGAAGGAGCCGGCATGCGCTACTGGATGCGGCTCACCGGTGACGGCGTCGGGCACCACATCGGCCCGGTCAAGCGCTACCCTGCCTCCCACGCCTGCATCCGTGGCCCGAGTGCCGTGATGCCGATTGTTTACTCCAAGGTCAGGATCGGCTCCACCGTCAAGGTCGAGGACTGATTTTCCCAACGAACATTTCTGAAACCGGAAAGGCCCGTGCGAGCAACTCGCACGGGCCTCTTTAAGTTCAAATGAGGAAACAAAAGGGATCAGCCTTCGTCTTCCATGTATTTGTCGTGGCCTTGCTTCTTCATCTCGCGGAGGCCTTCCACGAGCGTTTTGACCTTTTCCAGATCCTTCGCGATGAAGGCTTCCTCGATTTCGCTGAAGCTCACGAAGGCCTTGCCGATCATCGTGCGGTAGTTCGCCACGGACTTGGCCTTGTCGGCCGCAGGTCCCTTGCCCACCAGCTCAGGCACTTCCGCCAGGCTCTTGATGAGGGCATCCTGGGCCGTACGGGCGAGCGTGGCTCCCTTGGCCGGATCGGTCTCCTTTTTGATGGCCTTGTAGGCGTCGTTCATCGCCTCCATCTGCTTGGCAAGCGGGGTTTCCTTCTTGTCAGCTTCCTGACCAAGGAGCGGCTGGGACAGGCACAGGGTCGCCACAAGGGCGCAGGTGAAAATGTGGAATTTCATACACTCGGAATACGAGCCCAAAGCCGGGCTCTTTCCAACAGGAAATCGCAGGATCTTCCCACTTGCCACTTCGCGCGTGGCTCGGGACTCTTCCCGCATGTCCGGCGACGCGCTCACCCCGATGATGGCCCAGTATTTGGCCATGCGCCGGTCACTGCCCGCCGACGTCATCCTGATGTACCGGCTCGGGGATTTCTATGAGATGTTCTTCGAGGACGCCAAGGTCGCCGCGCCGATCCTCAACGTCGCCCTGACGAAACGCCACACCACCCCGATGTGCGGCGTCCCCTTCCACGCCGCGGAAGGCTATCTCGCCCGCCTCCTCAAGGCCGGAAAGCGCGTCGCCATCGCCGAGCA
>JANOKL010000527.1:0-3105 GCA_031419215.1 Luteolibacter sp.
CGCCGCACCGTGCTGTGGAACGATGCCAATGGTTCGTCTTTCGTCCTGAGCGCGTTGCCGAACCTCACGGATCGGAAACTGGTGGTCGAGGACTGCGATGTGATCTACGCGCGCGCCAAGTGGCATCACTGGAGCGGCGGACGGGTCTTCAACATGCGCGGCGAGGGCAAAGGCGCCGCTGGGGCTGGAGTGGTGTTTCGAAACATCAACATCGAAGACCCGAGGCCGACGTTGCAGCAGTTCTTTGTCTGCATGACGATGCCGGAACCCTATTCGAAAGGTGCGGAAAAGCGCGGCAGCGGAGACTTGGCGGACATTCTTTTCCAAAACATCTCGATCGCCGCGCCCAGTGTTCTGGGTGAACCTCAAATCCTATGGGGACAGGCGGACGCGCGCATTCGCAAACTCCGCTTCGAGAACCTCACACTCGCAGGAAAGCCTGTGAGCGACTCGGATTTCTTCAAAGCCAATGAGTTCGTTGACGGGCCAGTTTTTGAATCCGGCACTGGCCCCAAACCTTGAATGCCGCCGATGAATCGAATCGCAACCGTCTTTACAGCCCTCTTGCTTATGGCGCTGCCCGCCAGATCGCAAGCGTCCGATCTCAAGCCAAACATCATCCTGATCATGGCGGATGATCTCGGCTACGGCTCGCTGGGCTGCTATGGCAGCAAGGAAATCAAAACGCCGAACATTGATGCGCTGGCAGCCGGTGGCATGAGGTTCATCGACTTTCACAGCAACGGCCCGATGTGCTCTCCCACTCGGGCGGCGCTGATGACCGGTCGCTATCAGCAACGCTGCGCCTGGGTGGCCGATGAGGAGCTTTCGCCCGTCTTTCGGGAGCAGCGAAAGGAGAATCTCCCCCAACGTTGGGCGTGGGGAATTTCGAAGAGCGAGCTGACCATCGCAGAACTGCTCAAGCGAAACGGGTATCATACCGGGATCGTTGGCAAGTGGCACCTTGGTTACGACGCCGGATTTCATCCCATGAACGATGGCTTTGACGAGTTCCGTGGATTTGTGGGCGGCAACGTGGACTATCACACGCACGTGGCGGGATACGGTCTGAAGCAGGTGGACTGGTGGAATGGGAAGACGATCAAAAACGAAAATGGCTACACCACCGACCTCCTAACAAAATACGCCACTGATTTCATTGCCCGAAACAAAGCCAAACCCTTCTTCCTCTACCTGGCCCATGCAGCGCCACACAGTCCGTGGCAGGGGAGGGTGATTGGCAGGAAAAAGGCTTCTCAGGAAATTTACAGGGAGATGATCGGGGTCTTGGATGAATCCGTTGGCACGATCTCTCAGGCACTTCGCGACTCCGGGCTGGAGAAGAACACGCTGCTGATTTTCTGCTCTGACAATGGTGCCGCTCCTCCTCCTAAAGTTTCTGCAAACGGGACCCTCAAAGGGCGGAAGGGTAGCATGAACGAGGGCGGCCATCGCGTCCCGTTCATCGCGTCCTGGCCGGGTGTGATTGCAGCGGGATCGACCAGTGGCGAGACGGTGATGACGATGGATTTATTTCCGACCTTCGCAGGGCTGGCGGCTACGTCCGCGCCTACAGACCACCAGATCGACGGCATCGATCTCATGCCTCTTCTGAAAGGCGGGTCCATTGGAACTGATCGGGATCTGCACTGGCTCTTCGGTGACTCATGGGCTGTCCGCAAGGGGCCGTGGAAATTGATGGGGGAGGGGAAGAAACCGAGCACTCTCGTCAATCTGGAGAAGGATCTCGAGGAGAACCACAACCTGATCAAGGACCAGCCCGGGCTTGTTGAAGAACTGATGAAGCAGCACCAACAATGGATTGGATCCGTGGGCAATCGCTGAGGAGTCAGCGCAACCCGACCTCAAAAATGGAAATCAAATGAACTACGCAAAACTGTCCAAAGTCCTGATAGTGCTGAGTGCCTTGAGCCTTTCGAGCCTCATGGAGATTGCCACGGGAAACGAAAGCGCCAAACCCAACGTCCTGATCATTCTGGCCGACGATCTGGGGGTCGAGTGTCTCTCAACCTACGGCGGAACCTCGCTTAAAACTCCGAACATCGACAAGCTAGCGGCACAGGGGATGAGGTTCACCCGCTGCTTTTCCAATCCGTTCTGCTCGCCCTCGCGTGCCTCCCTGCTGACGGGTCGATATCCCTTCAAGAATGGCCTGACCACCGTCCTCGACACGAAGGCGAAGGAGGACGTTTACCTGCATCCGAATCAACCCAGCTTCGCCAGGCAGCTCAAGCAGGCGGGATACGCGACGGAACTGGTCGGCAAGTGGCACATGTCCCTTGAGCACAAACACAACACCATCAACGAGCTTGGATTCGATCAGTATGAAACCTGGCGGATCTTCGATGATAAGGGCGACAAGACGACACGATACTGGACACCTTACCTGATCCGGAATGGAACGGTGATCGCCGATCAGGTCAAGGAACGCTATGGACCGGATCTGGACCTTGAATTCCATCTCAATTTCATCAAGACAATGGCGGAGAAGAAGCAACCGTTCCTTGCTTACTATGCCACCTGTCTTCCCCATTTCCCGTGGGAACCGACACCGGACAGCAAGGAGCAAGGCTACCGGGAGCGCGTCATCGGGCATAAAGGGGATCCTAAATTTTTTCCCGACATGGTCGCCTATCTCGACAAGCAAATCGGGAAGATGCTTCAAAATCTCGATGACCTGGGCATCGCCGATAACACAATCGTAATTTTTCTCGCAGACAACGGGACCGACCGCGACCTCGTCAACGAATGGGGCGATGGCAAGAGGGTCCCTGGCGGCAAGGGAACCATGACGGATCGCGGGACGCATGTGCCGTTGATCGTGTGTTGGCCCGGGCGCATCAAGGAAGGATCGAACTGCACGGACCTGATCGATTTTTCCGACCTCCTTCCCACACTGTGCGAGGCGACAGGCTCCGAGCTCCCCAAGCAGGAAATCCACGGGCGAAGTTTCGCTCCCCAGCTTCTCGGAAAACCCGGCAATCCGCGCGAGTGGGTCCACATCCAGCACCAAACCGCCAGACAAGTCCGAAACAGCGACTACATGCTGGACAACAAGAACCAACTCCGGCGGGTCGTCGAACT
>JANOKL010000528.1:0-4990 GCA_031419215.1 Luteolibacter sp.
GACTCTCTGCTGAACCATGACGCTCCGAATTTTTTCTCTCCTGATCCTGATTCTTCCCGGCCTCGCGTTCGCCGAGGTGCTGGACACCCTGACGCTCGGAAATGAGTCCTCGGAATCCGCCCATCACGCATCGGCGGATCATTCCGACGTGATGCTTGGAGGCTTGGGGGAAAAGGTGCGCAGGTTGTTGCCAGGTGGGGCGCTGCCGTGGCAGGGCGGCGTGCTGAAGTTTTTCCTGAAGGTGGATCCGGAGAAGCAGAATTATTTCACGATCCGGCTGTGGGGAGATGACGTGAACCACAACCAGTTGACCCTCCATCTCGACGGCAAACAGATCGGCTATCGACACCTTGGCGACATCGAGGCGCTGGACATCGGCGCGGATGCTCCTTCCTATCCGGGTCGCTTCATTTACCGCACGAATCCTCTGCCGGTCGCGCTGACAAAGGGCAAACAGGAGGTGGCGCTGGAGATCCGCGCGACCGGCCCGATCTCGGGTTACGCCCGTGATTTTGAGGATTACCAGAAGCCGATGACCGAGCCCACGCGTGGGATTTATCGAGTCTACTCGCACACCGATGGCTGCTTCACTCCATCGACTGATGAGAAGCAGGGCAAGTCACCGGAAAAAGCAGAGCCACGTCCGTCGCCGGGGCCAGAGGTGGTGGAGGCCTTGAAGCTGCGCGTGAACAAGCAGATCGATGGCCTGTTGAAGGAGCCGAAGCGTCCGGCCAATCAAATGCAGGCGCTCTTTCTTGCCAGGGCATATTTTGAAAAATGGACCTATGCCGCCGGAAAGCCGGAGACGATCACGAAGGTGCAGGCGAGTCTCGATGCGATCTACCGGGCTTACGTGAAGAATCCGAAGCTGGCGGAAGCAGAGCCTTCCACGCCGAATCCAGATTGGTTCGGACTCGGGCCCTCGGGGGCGGTGCTCGATCTGCTTTCGGAGCAGTTGAAGCCGGGGCTCGATGAACTGATCGACGACGGAATGGGCGGGAAAGTGAAGCGTCGCGACGCCTTCGCCGGCATGCTGGTGGCTTGTCGGGATTGGCATCGTGAGCATCGACGGCAGTACACGAACCAGTCGATGATCAACGATCTCTACGGCATTTATTTCGCGAATCGTGGAGTGGCGGTCGTGGCTCCGGAGATGGCGCTGCCGGAGACACTGTCGCTGCGTTACCTCTACGAGTCGATCGGGCTGGAGCCTTGGCTGGGCAGCGAGAAGGATGGCCAGCCAACCAAACCTCTCGGAGAAAACTATCTACAGCTCACCGGAAAGGGCCTGACGAAGGAACTCGGATTCGTGGGCAACTACGGCGAGGTCATCGACTGGGTTTGCCAGATTTACGAGGCCACGCGATCCGCCCCCGGAAAGCCCGGCGATGAGCGGGTAAAGGCGCAGCTCATCAAGATCGCGCGGGCTCGTCTGCCCTTCCGCTACCCGCTGCTCGATCAGGACGGCTATCGCGCGATGGTGCAGGAAACGGCGGTCGGCTGGCGAGATGTGCATGTCCCCGGCGATGTGACCTACACCCAGAGGCCCTCCTGGGACGGTGGTCCGCTGGAAGTCGCCGCGATCACATTGGATCCGATGCTGCTCGGAGGCGTGCAACAGATGTTCGCCGACAACCAGTTCCACTCCTCGATCGCGAAGCAAATGGAGGAAAAGGGATTCCGCACCACCTCGGGGGTGCTGTCAGTGCCCGGGAATCTGGAAACCATCCGTGGCCAGCAAGCGGCAAACCATCCGCTGCCGATGTCCTGGGATCAACCGGACTTCGTGTTTTCCGATGAGGAGGATGGCGTGGTGGCGATCAAGAACGGCCGCGAAATCCTTTACGCCTCGCTCTACTGGCGGGCGAGAAATGCGGTCAATTTCCTCGGTCGGGTGCATCATCTCACACCGGCGTTCGATCGCATCGCCACCGTCCAGGAGGACATCCAGTTCACTCCTTCCGGCATGAACTATAAGCGGCCCGACTGGACCAACTTCGGCTTTGCAAACGGTGGCCCCCGATACCCATCCACCTTCGTTTCCGCCCACGCCGGAGAGGTCCTTCCGATCGCGAAGATCCCGGATGGCGTCAGTTTCAAGCCCGGTCAGGAAAACCTCTTCGCCGGGCGCGGCGACTTCTACCAACTACGATACGGCCCGTATCTCATCGGCATGAACATGAGCGCTGACAAGACCTTCGAGCTCAAGGCACCCGATTACGCCGGAAAAATCCGCGACCTCGTCGCAGGGAAGACGGTCGAGGCCAGCAGCATGATCAAGGTCGCACCACGAACGACTGTCGTGCTTCATCTGGATTGAAACAAAAAGGCTCCCATCAGATGACCGATGGGAGCCTTCAAATCTTTTACGGAACCGAGCCGTTCACTTCGGCTGTGCCTTGACGAAGTCGATGTTCGCCTTCACCTGCGGGACGCTGTTCTTCCAGTCGTTCTCATGCTCGATGGAAATGTGTCCGTCGAACTTCTGCTTCTTCAGCTCACCGAGGCAGGCGGCGACATCGACCACGCCCGTGCCTGCGACCACGACCGGTGACTCTCCCATCGTGGCCTTGTCCTTGAGGTGGACGCTGATGATGCGGCCGTTGAGGATGCGGAGGCACTCGACGGGCTTCAGGTTGGAGGTGCACCAGTGGCCGAGGTCGGCGCAGGCTCCCACGCGCTTGTCGCGGCTTTCCACGACGCCGAGGATGTAGAGTGGATTCCAGACCTTGTAGCCGGGCTTTGACATCGATCCGCCGTGCTCGTGGAAGGCCACGCGCATGTCGAATTCCTTGGCGGCGGCTTCCCAGTCGGCGATGAGTTCGGCCGACTCCGTGCAGACCGCGTAGAGCTCCATCTTTTTCGCGAAGGTCATGATCGCCTTGATGTCCTCGGCGTTTTTCGCGGCGACAACGCCGTAGTTCACCGGGCGAACGCCCACGCGCGCGCACTCGGCCTTGAGTTCGGCGATGGCTGCCTCCGACATCGTGTGGCCGATCTTGTCGGGAGCACCTGGCTTCATGACCTGACCCGGATAGAACTCGATCATGTTGCCACCGGCCTCCTTGGTCTTGGCGATCGCTTCGAAGGCGGTGAATTCCTTGAAGGTGTAGGCCTGCGCTCCGATGAACCAACCGTTCTGGCGCAGTTCCTCAGGAATCGGCGGAGCGGCCTTGAGATTCGAGAAAAGCGCGAGCAGCAGGGAAAGTGCGGCGGTGGATGGAATGAGTTTCATGATCGGATACGATGGCGTGGCTGGTTGAAATGGGTTGTGTGCCTTCGAACCCTAGCGGGCGGAACACGTTGGTAAAACCGAAAATCAGCCGTCAATCTATCACCCATGAAACGCCTCGCCTGCATTCTGACCCTCGCGTTGGGCCTTCCATCCGCCCCGGCTGCGGAGCCGACGGTCATCAGCGTCCATCCCCAGCAGGTCCGTCAGGAGTTCCAGGGCATGGGCTGCGGGGCGATTTTCTACGAGGGGCATATCACCAGTCTGGCGGCCAGGGGGCTGGCGAAGGAGCAGGAGTTGCTCTACGACGACCTGTTCAAGAACGTCCGCACCGATTTCCTCCAGCTCATGATCCGGCCGAACCACGAGCAGCAGAACGACAACGACGATCCCTACACGCAGGCCTTCAAGCCCGCCGACTTCGCCTACTGCGAGCATCCCCTGAAGATCGCCGAGGCCGCGAAAAAGCGGAACCCGGCCATGCAGCTCTACGCCGTCCTCTATACGCCGCCGCCGTGGATGAAGACGAACCAGAGCGAAAGCGGCGGCGGAAAGGCGAAGGGCACCCTCAAGCCCGGCCTCGAGCTCGAACTCGCCGAGTACATCTGGGCCTTCCTCGCGCACATGCAGAAGCGCGGCCAGACGATCCAATACCTCAGCCTCTGCAACGAACCCGACTGGCCGCACGATCAGCCGAGCTATTTCCTCACCACCGACCAGCACGTCAGCCTCTTCGCCAAGGTCGCCGCCTATCTCGATGAAATGGCGCGCCGGCATCCCGAAGTGCCCAGCCCGAAGCTCGTCGGGCCGAACCTTCTCAGCGCCGTCGGTGCCGGTGAGCAAATGCTTCCCGCGCTCCTCTCGGCGGCGGGTGACCAGCTCGATATCGTCGGAAATCACGACTACGACCGCCGTGGCAACCGCTGGGAAAAGCTGCGCAAACTCGCCGGAAAGAAGCCGCTTTGGATGACCGAGTGCTCGTTCAACGGCGTCGACAAGTCCCCCGGCCTCATCAACTCCGCCGGCGACTACTGGCTCTACATGACCGAGGCCTTCAATGGCGGTGTCAATGTCTGGCAGGCCTACGACTGGGTCTATCCGCCGCGTCAGGGCGGCGAGGCGCTGATCCAACTCGACTGGGGGAAATCCTACACCAAGACCAAGATCTACTACGGCTTCCGGCAATGGTGCGCCCTCCTCAGCCCCGGCATGCACGTCGTCGACTCCGAGGTCACCGGCCCCTTCGCCACCGGCATCGGCAAGCCCGGCGTGAAATCCTCCTCCTTCCTCAGCGCCGATGGCACCAAGCTCGTCATTCAAATCGCCGCCGTGCAGGACGAGGATGCCGATCTCTCGATCCGCGTCGACAAGCCCTTCACTGCCACCACCGCCCGCCAGTGGCGGACCGGAAAAACCGACGACTGTGTGGAACTCCCCCGCAGCATCCTCAAGGACGGCCGACTCGACACCCGCCTCACAGGCAGGGCGATGCTGACGATCAGTGTGGAGCGGTGAACAATGAGCCGAAAACATCGGTTACCTTTCATCCAAGTCCCTCTGATTCAGAATCACCCAGTATCAAGGCCGGAAAGCCCCTCGCCAAAAGCCTGATATTTCCTCAGGTTGCGTGGGAACGATTTCCATTGTTCGGTAAGAAATTCATGAGTTCATCCACAGGGAGAGTTGTTTGTACGCTATTCGCATTGATGGCTTCTGCCGCCTGCCTGTTCTCTTTGGCGTTGCTCGTTAAGACCGCCG
>JANOKL010000529.1:0-1945 GCA_031419215.1 Luteolibacter sp.
GCGTCCGATTGGAAAGAGTGGGATGCCCGCGCCGACAACCAGCCAGAAGCGGCGCGGACAACCCGATTGATTGGCGACTGACGATCTGTCCCGAGATTCGTCATCCGCCCAGCCAGGAAAGTTTCCGGCGCCTGCCCCGGCAACCAGCCAGGAGCGGTGCAGACCACCGGGTGAACCAATTCCCCAAGCGCTGTCCCGAGCAGCTTGTGGATGGTATTGGAAAATGTTCCCAACCCTGATGCCTGGGCGGCAGCGACCGGGGTCACCATGGGGTGATCCGCGTCAAGCATCAGAGTTGGTGGGGTGAACAGCATGTCAGCCGTTGGGGTGTGGGAGAGTGGTTTAGAAAATGCCGAGGTCGTCCTCGTCGTCCTGGTTTGTTTCGATTTCGAGCACGCGGGCGTGGTTGGCCTTGCTCCAGACTTCGAAGTGGAGGCCGCGGCCAGCCAGGACGACCTCATCCTCGGCGGCGATGCCGGCCTTTTCGCTCAGATCCTTCGGAACGAGGAGCTTGCCCTGTTCGTTCACGGAAGCCTCGCGGCAAAGCATGTAGAGACTGGCCAGCTTCTCGGACTTCTTGGCGGGGGAAAGATTGCTGTCCTCCACGATCTTCACCCGGGCGTCGAAGGCCTCCTGGGTGAGGACCTTGATGACTGGCATCTCGTGGGTCTTGGAGAGAAGGAGGCGGAGAACCTCACCGTTGGCAGGACGCCAACCAGGCTGGACGGATACCCGAAACTTCGGGTCCATCTTGTAGGAGAAATATCCCCAATAGCGCTGACTGTTATTGCTCAATTCGGTGTGGCGTTCGCTTCAGTGCCGCCAAATACACCAAAGTACACCTGAAAGATCAACGAGAATCTTGCTCTTCCGAATAAAAATTTTTAACGTCTTATTTTCAAAGATTTATGATGATTTAATTTAGGAATTTGCCCAAAGACGCCGACTCATTTTCTAAAAAATCATCGGAAATCAAGTGACCTTTGGAAGTTTTTAAGGCGAAAATCTGCTCAAAATGAGCATGAATCTCCGCTAGTGTACGAGCAAGCTCGAAAAGTGATGCCAGTGTACTTCGAAAAGCCGATCCGGCTCACTTCATCTCGATCTGAAACCTCGACTCCCCTTTCGGGTCAGCGGCCGGATCCGGAGTCCACTGAACGAAGAAGCCGCGCAGTAGCCCCTCGGTTTCCGGAGTCGTCAGACGAATCGCGGAATTCGGTGTCGCGGAAAACTCGAAGTTCATCCCCCGCCAGGCACCGATTTCCACGCTGACGAGCCCCAAGTCCTTGTCCGCCACTTCATTGGGTGGCTCTGCCAAGGGCTTGTCGGCGATCAGACGGAACCGTTTTCCATCGCTCCGCGTCACCTTGAACTCGTCGTCCCTGATTTGCTTGATGACCTCCTTCTCATCGCGGTCCGCGGGTCGGTAGGCCGACGGAAATTTCACCTGGACGCAAAGTCGGATCGGGTTCGCGGTCAGCTTGCCCTTCTCGGTGATTCGTCCCCCGTAGCGGAGCCGGGTTCCCTGAGCTTCGACGCTCACTTCAAATGCGGTCTCCTCCTTGGTCTTCCCCGTGTAAGTCAGCTTGGTGAGCTTCTCGGTAGGCTCCGTGGTGGACTTGAGGGAAACGGCGAGGCCTTCATGCTCGACCACTTTTCCATCCGGCATCCTTTCCTGAATGAAGACCGTCACCGGCAAATGCAGCACCTTGGTGATCGGGGCTCCGGTTTTCTGCAAGGGAGCGATGGTCCCCTCACCTTTCGAATCGATCATGAAATGGAAGGTCCGCTGCTGGTAGACCGCGAAATATCCCGTCCAAGGTTCCTTCTCGAGGCCAGGAAGTTGAGCCTGAAGACATTGTCCGGCGATGAACAGGAAGAGAGCGGTCGCACGGATGCTGGATTGAAAAACTCTGCAAGCCATGACTAGGAAGTAACAGCTCGC
>JANOKL010000530.1:0-8782 GCA_031419215.1 Luteolibacter sp.
CGGGCTGACCATCGGGCAGCAGTACATGGCGACGTTGGTCTTCGCAGACAGCCGCAGCTCACCGGGCGGAACGAATATGACCCTCACGGCGGAACTGGGCGACTCGGGGACTTCCCCATCCACCCGATACAGCTACAACGACGGCAAATACCTCGTGGTGACCGCCACTTGGACGGCAAGCCGCGCGGGAGTCAGCTTCACGCCGAGCATCGACGGTGGAACTGTCTCCCAATTGAACGCCGCGCAGATCGTGGCGATCCCAGAGCCGTCCGTCGCGCTTCTCGCGGCACTTGTTCCCTTGGCGCTGCTGCGCAGGAAACGCTAGGATTCTTGGAAAAGGGCGGGAGCATTCCCGCCCTTTTCCTTTCCGAGAAGAGGATCTTCCGCACCACTTCCGCGTGAATTTCCGTGAGTCGGAAATCGCGGTCCTGGGAGTGGCAGAAGCGTTTGGTTTCCATTCCGAATCCATGCAAACGTGAACTTGCGAAGACTCCGTTTTTCCGGCGGCGTTTGGGAGTCTCTAAAACCGGTCGTCTGAAAAGGCAAACGAGTCGGGAGGAATCGCTTGGATCGATTTCTACATCCGGGCATGTGTGGAGGAGGGCGCTGGAGTCCAAGTGTTGTCAGAATCGAAGAATCTGTTTGAATCCAAGCAAATGGAATCCCGGCGTGAGGTCGTTCAATTGTGGACAATCGGTTTATGCACGCTACTAGGAGCGGTCTGCGGACTCATGACGGCTGCTGTGATCTGCTATTTTCAGCCAAAGATTTTCCACTCCCGAGCGGTGATCATGATGGCGGAGAAGCAAGAGGGTGAGATGCCGTTGTCCCGATTGCGCGCAGCACAGATCTCCCGATTGCTAGAGCTTGATTCAAAGGTTGATGAGCCTGAGTCCGAGATCGTCGAAAAGCTTTGTCGCGGGGTAAGGATCCGGGCCGTTTCGGCTGGAGTGGAGATTACGGCCGAGAACACGAATAGGTTCGATGCGCGGGACATCGCTTTGGAAGCGGCCAGACTATTCCGTGGGATGAAGGAAGAGTCATCCCTTGCCTTGAAGTCGGAGGGACTTCAGTCCATGGATGAGATGGAAAAGGGTTGGCTTTCGAAGAGAAAGGCGGTGGAGGATTTGATGAGGGATGAATCGATGGAGGCTGGTTTCGGGCCGTATTTCGATGGTGTTTGGCCCCTTGCACTCAAGGGTCAGCCGGGGGCAAAAGCTCTCTGGGAATCAGAGTCCTTCCAGCTCCACTGGAAGTTCCATGAGGAGGTCACGAGGCAACTGACCCGTGAGAAAGAGTCGACAAGGTTTCCGATGATCGAAATTCCACGAGTTGCCGACCGCCCCTCCTCCCCCAATGTCCGATTCCAACTGCAGCTCGGTCTATTGGTGGGCACGTTGTGCGGGGTATTTGTGGGAGTTCGGAGAAGCCGGAATGTGTCGTTGATCCACACAGACTCGAAGAGCTCCGACGAACCTGCTCAAGCGCCGCGTGGGTCGAATGCCACGGCTATTTCTCCCGAGGAGGAATGGTAAATCCTTCCTACGGCTTCTTCTCCAGTTCCTCGGGCGAAGGGGTGCGGTCGGGGATGGTACGGATGTTCATGCGTCCGGTGTCCGGGTCCTTGTAGACGAACATGAGCCAGCGGCGGTCCTTGCGGATGGCGGCGCGGGTTTCGGTGAGGCCGTTCCAACGCTCATTGTCGAAGTATTCAAAGCGCACCGGCACGATGTCTCCGGGCTCGCCTTTTGGCATGAGGTTGGCGATGCCACCGGGCTTGGCCTCGACCTGGACCTCGGCGACCGCGCCGCGCACGGGGTAGGGGGCGAGGTTGATCATGCGGTAGGAGCCGAGGGCGAAAGTGGCGGAATCATGGTCGACCACGAGGGTGCGGTAGCCGGGCGGGCTGTCGGCAGCGTTGGGAAAGAGGACGACGAGGGCGCGCTTGAGTCCGGCGGGTAGTGTCGCCGTGGCGAGAACGGGGTAGGTTGTCTTGCCGTCCGCGCCGGTTACGGGCTTCGAGTTGATGAGAAGCTGTCCCTGCATGAAGACGGTGGAGATCGGGCCGATGATGTTCGCCTTCGAGAGACGGATTTCATCGTAGGCCGCCTCGCCCGAGCGGACGAAAACCGACTCATGGCCGGCGACGTAATCGAAGGCGTAGAAGGACGCGGGAATCTTGGCTGGTGGCTCGGCAGCTTGGAGGGACAGGGCCGCGAGGAGGATGCTCAGGATCTGGAGTTTCATGGTGGTGGGTTGATCAGATTTCGGAGGGGGAAAGCCAGCGGAAGGAAATCATTTCGTAGTGGCGGCCGAAGCGGATGTTGTTGGAGGACATCGGCGTGATCCAGGGCTGCTCGGAGGAGTCGATGTATTCCGGAACGCGCTGGACCACGGCCTCGCACCAGACCTTGACCTTCGCCTCGGTGCCGGCTCCGGCCTCGCCATAGGCGCGGATGCGGAAGGTATCGCCACGGACGGCGAGCACGGGGGCGATCGGGGTGAGGAGGTCGGCTTGGTTGAGCACGCCAGGCGAGCCATCGGCGGTGTTTCCGGTGCCGGTGCTGTCGACGACATTGAAACGGGTGTTGAGCGCGGCCTGGTTGAGGTTGCTGCGCTGGATGGCGGCCTGCAGCGCGCCGGTCTGGCCGAGCGGGCCGGTTTCAGGACGACGGTTCACGAATTCCGCCATCGACTGGAAGGGGCCGCGGGCACGGACCTCGACGACGATCTCCTCCGCCAGCCTGCGGATCTGCGCTTTGGTGAGCCGACGGTGTCCGTTCCATTTCGCGACGTCATTGGCGACAGGATCGGATGAGGTCTCCATCGAGTTTCCATTGGTCGGGAGTTGTCGGGCCACGGCGACATCGTCTCCGGTTGCTGTGGCGAAACTGCCGGTCTTCATCAGCGGCACGTCGCTGCCGAAGGTGCTGGCGAGGAAGGCTTCCCAGACGTCCACGCGGGTGCTGTTCACGTTGAATGGCGAGTCGATGAGCAGGTGCGCGGCGGTTTTCAAATAGCCGTCCGAGCTGGTGAGGGAGTCGGCGATTTCCGTGGTCTTCCGGCCACCCTGACGGGGAGTGAAACGCGGATTCGGAAGCGGTGTTCGCTTGTCGAAGAAGTCGGTGATCGCGGTGCGGACGTCGGGAGTCTTGTCGAGCGTGCCGCCGGGATCGGCGAGGCCGGAGAAGAAGTAGTGGTCGAAGAGGGCGGAGTTCGCGAAATACGAATGATCCAGCAGCGTCCGGGTGTCCGCCTGGCTGCGAATGCTGGCCAGATCGATCAGCGGAGAGGCGAAGGAATTGGCCACGATCTGCGAGGTGAGCGGAAGCTGTCCGCCGACATTGAGCGGGGCATGCCGAAGCTGTGGCACGGACAAAGCAGGTGCCAGCGGGATGGCGCTGTGGGTGGCATACTCCACGCCGGATTGAAAATAGATACCGGAGCCGCCGTAGCCGTGGTTGAGCGTGTTGCTGATCTCGATGCCCGGGCTTGTCGGTGGCCAGTCGGTCATGGATTCCCACTGGAGTTCATACTGGTGGGCGGACCAGGGTTCCCTCTGATCGAGCCCTTCCGAGGCGTAGAGATTGACGGGTGAATTGTTCAGCCAACTGCGTGAGGGAAACTTCGAATTGCGCTCGGTCTTCAACTGGAAGGTGGAGACGAGGAAGGGCTCCTTGAAGCGCACAACCGGCGGAGTGAGCCCGAGATAGACGTCGGCCTGGGCCGGGGATTTCGGGATGCTGTCGCTGACGACGATCGTGGGAAGATCCTCCTTGGGATAGCTGGGCAGGTGGGTGGAATCCTCGGTGCCGTAGTCGAGCTCGATCCCGCCAACGAGCCGCTGATTGGAAGGAGGCCCGACGTAGTACTTGAGATAGCCGGAAATCTCCTTGTTGCCGGTCTCGGCCGGTTTGTCGACGTTCCCGCGTCCGGGCTTGACCTCTACCTGGATGCGATCGTTCGCCTTCACGGCGATGGTGCGGACGGGTTTGCCATAGTCGGTGCCGGTGGGCTGTCCGGTGGGGCCGACGCAGACATTCAGCGTGGACGTGCCGCCGACGGTGGACTTGCTGCTGTTTCCGGCAGGAGGTGAAAAGCCGCGCCGGAGGTTCAAGCCAACTTCGGAGAATTCATGGTTGAAGTGCTTCACGTGGTTCACCGCGGTGAAGACAACGTGCTCACCGGGAGCCAGGATGAACTCGCTCTTGCCCTCGTCCGGCAGCAGGTTCAGGCGGTAGTAGGTGCCTCCGCGGCCGGTGAAATCGGCACCGGAAAGGAAGGTGTTGGCGAGGTGGGTGTATTCCGGATTGATCAGGGTGCCGTTTTTATAAAGCCGGAAGGTTAGTGGCACGCGGTAGAGGTCGATCCGGCTTCCCGTGAAGCGGACGTTGACGTTGTAGGGATTCCAAATGGTGATGACCGGGTCCACCACCAGCCATGTCACATACTGGTCCCTTTGATCGACCGGCAGGGTGCTGTTGTTGGCACTAGTGGCTGCGGTCAGGCCGCCGTGCCAGCCGAAGCCGATGCTGAAGACGAACTGGGCCTTGGCAATGACGGGAGCGATCTGCTGGTTGTTGAAAAAATCCGAGCCCTGTGCGGCGGCTCCCGTCGTGCCTGCTGGCGGCCGGGTATCGGACGTGGTGTCGATCATGGGCGTCAATCCGCCGGTGAGCTTGTCGAAGAGTCGGTAGTGGGAGCGCAGTAGCTTCCAGGAGGGGTCCGGGCTTGGGAATGGATTGGCTCCTGAAAATCGTGTCGGCGCTCCGACCAGTGGGGTGTCGGTGTCGGAATAAAGGTAGCGGCTGGCGTAAGTAGTCGGCAGCGCGGTGCCATTGAAGAGCCGGGACAAATCGACCGCCAGTCCACCCTTTCCGGCATCCGCCAGAACTCCGGAGGTGCTGGAGGTTATATCGTGGAAACCGCGATCGGCAGGGGCAATCGAAGTCAGCGCCGTTTCACCCGGAGTGACCAGTTTCTGGCGATCATTGGCGGCGGTGGTGAGGGATTTCCAATCGCGCTTCGTGGTGGCGGAGTATCCTGGAAGCGGCGCGGCGCTCATGAGGGCGACGCTGCCTGTCGCGGATTTTTTCCCCGGCTCGGGCAGGGCAACCGGCAGCTTGGTGGACTCGTCGAACACCGCCCACGCGTAGCCATGCCGACGCTCCTTAAGGCTGCTGGCGATGGGGATGATCTGGGCGTCCACGCGGTCATTTCCCGCTGTCGCGGAGCCCTTCACCAAGGCAGTCTGCTCACCGCTGGTTTTCGCCGAGGCGAAATCCGGAGACATCACCGCAGTCGGCTCACGGCTGGACACGAGCCAGCGAAGGAACTGCGACTGCTTCTTTTCGGAAAACTTCGGCGCAGTGCCGACGCCATCCCATTTCCAGCCCTGCCAGACTCCGGTGAGATGCGGCTGCGCGAGGGTCTCGCTACGGATGTCCGCCGGGGCGGTGATGCGTTGGTCCGGTCCGGTGGCAGTTTGGAGTTCGCCGATCGCCATCATCAGGGCGAGTCGGGCATTTTGGCGGGCCTCCTGCGTCAGTTGTTGTCTGGAGGAAGCACGGAGTGAAATCGCCGAAAGGCTGAGCAGGCCGAGGGCGAGGATCGTGAGCAGGACCATCAGGACGAGGGTCACGATGAGGGCGAAGCCCTGGAACTTCCTGGCTTTGAAAGGGATCGGCGGGTTTTTCATCACGTGGGTTTGGTGATTACGGCATGAGCAACTGCATCAAATGTAGTTGCATCATGCCTACGCCACGGTTGCCCCAAGATCAGCCGATAATAATTTTATCACGGTTCTGCGATACTTGGCTTCTCCACAAAAGCTTGGAGGAAACGGAGTCCAGCGGTCGGGATCGGCTACTCCGTTTCATCCACCGTCTCATCCCGCTGGTAGATCGGGAGCTGGCGGTAGGGCACGGTGAAAGCGAGGATCATCATTGAGGTGCCGTAGACGCGTCCGGCCTCACGGCTTTCCCAGGAGCCGTCGGTTTCCTGCTTCTTCAAGTAGGTTTCGTACATCCACGGCGCATACTCGCTCCAGTAGCGCCCGCCGATCTGGAACATGCCCTGGGCGGCGTAGTAGTTGGCGTAGAACTCGAATTGGTCGCCGGGAAAGCTGCGGAAATTCTTCATGACGTAGTCGGCCGCCAGGGTGGTTTCCGGGGTGCCGTGTTTTCCGCAGAGTTCCAGACAAAGCAGGCCCATGCCGGTGAGTGAGCGGGCGTGGTCCTCGTTTCCGGAGTATCCGAAACAGCCGCGCTCCTTGTCCTGATGGCGTCGCAGATAAGCAACTGCGTCATTGATCGCGGAGTCCGGCACGGGCGCTCCATTGAGTTTCGCGGAGCGCAGGGCCATCAGCGCCCAGCCGCTGCACGAGGTGTCGCTGTCAACCGAGCCCGGATGGTAGCGCCAGCCGCCGCGGTTGCGTTCGTCCTTCGGCACGGCCTGCGCGCGGAGGATGAGGGCGAGGGCTTTCGGCAGGGTCTCCTCGATCTTTTTCTGACGCTCCGGATCGACCATGCCGCTGACTTCGGAAAGGAAGAGCGTGGAGATGTTGTGGGCATACATCGGGCCGCTGCCGCCGTTGCCTTTTTCGTAGAGGCCGTTCTCTCGCTGGTTCGCGAGGACGAAGTCGATGCAGCGGGTGAGCGCCTCGGCGTGCGGACCTTCAGTAGGCAGGTGGCCTTTCGAGAGGAAGGTCATGCCGACGAGCGCCGGGATGCCGGTGCAGTCGCCGTAGCGGTCTGGAAACGAGCCGTCCTTGAGCTGGATGCGGCTGAGGTAGCGCAGGCCGTTTTCCACCGCCGGATCGACCTTGGCCTTCCACGCGGCGAAGACCGGATCGGCTTTCTCTTCCGCGTGGAGAATGAGGCAGGAAAGGGCGGCGGCGAGTGCGAGCCGGAAGCTGTTAGAAAATCTCATGGCGTCAGTTTCCGGTGGATTTCTTCGACATGCTCTCGAAGTAGCCCTTCACCAGCGTGCGGTATTCCTCGGGGACGGCCTCGCCGCCATCGGCCCCGATGTCGGACTTGAGCGAGTTCTGGATCTTTTCCCAATCCTGCGCGCTGATGCCGAGCTTCGCGAGCTCGGGGGGCACGCCGGGATCTGGCTGGGCGAGGTGCTGGTCGCCGCTCGGGTCCATGCCTGGCTGGCCTGGTTGGCCCGGCTGGCCGGGGACGCCACCGGGTTGTTCAGGTTTTCCGGGCTTGCCCGGTGACTTGCCCTGAAGGCTGCGTCGACCCGACTGCGCGGCGCTCGTCAACGCGTCTGCCGCCTGAGCGGCCTCCGCAGCAGCGGCAGCGGGTTGCTGGGACTTGGAAGCTTCAGAGGCTTTTTGAAATGCCTTCGCGAGGTCTTCTGGAGAAACCTGTGCCTGCTGCGGATTTGCCTGCTGGCCTGCCGCTTGCTGGGCGGCTTGGTCCAGTTGCTGCGCGGCTTGTTCGAGCGACTCCGCACTCTTCTGAAGACTCTGCGCGGCCTGCTCGTGCTGACCGGCGGCCTGTTGTGGCTGGGCGGATTGTTTCGCGGCAGCCTGCGCCTGCTCGCTGCCTTGCTTCGCTGCGTTCTGGCTTTCCTGCATGGCCCCTGAATTTTCGGTCTGCGGGACGGCGGCAACCGCTTCGGCAAACTCCTTCGCCTCCTCGGCGCGCGATTCCTGGAGCTGCTGAAGCGCCTTCTCGTTGTCGCCCTTCGCCAGCGATTCCATCGCTTCCCCGAGCTGTTCCTGACGCTCGGCCAACTTCTCCAGCGATTCCTTGCGCGCGGCCTGCTCAGGCTTGCCTTCGCCTTGATTCTCGCTGCCTGGATCAGAGGCTTTCCCTTCGGAAGTTTTCCCTTCAGAGGCCTTTCCTTCGGAGGGTTTCCCCTGAGAAGGATCCGCCTTGGAAGAGGCCTCCTTCATCGCGAGAGCGGATTCCTTCGCGGACTCGGCGGCCTTTTCCGCGTCACCTTTCTGAATCTCATCGCGCGCCTTCGCGGCGGCATTGGTGGCCTTCGGCAAACTGTCGGCAGCCGGGTTTTCCTCCTCGCGGGCAGCGGCGAGTTCAGCCTCCGCATCCGCGGCGATCTTCTCCTGCTGGGCGGCGATGGCTTTTTGAAGCGCGGCCTTCTGATCCTCCGGCGACTGGGCGGCGGCCTGCTGCGTCTTCTCCTTCAACTCCGACTGATCCTTCGAAAGTTCGCGCGCTTCCTTGGCGAGTTCGCGTGCTTGTTCTGCCTGGGCTTTCGCGGCTTCAGCACGGGCATCCGGACGCTGCTGGACCTGCTGCCGCAGCTCCTCTTTCGCCTGTTCCTGCTTCTGTTTCCACTCAGGCGGAACAGCGTCGTCCTTCTTGAGATTCGCTTCCGCCTGACGTGCCAGCTCGCGCTGCTGCTGGGCCAGCTCCTCCACGCGCGCGAGGTCCTCGACCTTTTCCCGCTGGCGGTCCATGGCCTCTCTAACAGCCTCCAGTTCCTTCACCGCTTCCTCTGCCTCGTTGCGGGCCTGATTGAGCTTCTCCTCGCGCTGCTCAGGTTTGTCCTGGGCCGTCGAGTTTTCCAGATTCTCACGCGATTTCTGGAGCAGCTCGGAGGCCTTCTTTACCTCGTCGGCTTTCGAGGCGTGGACGCTTTCCTCCATCCGCTTTGACAGTTCCTCGAGCGATTCCTTGGCGGAGGCGAGTTTTTCTCCGGCTTGTTCGAGATGCTTTTTCGCCAGTTCGCTGGGCTCATCCTTCTTTATCTCTTCCCGATGCCAGCCCATCCGGTCGCGCGCTTCCTTGGCGAGTTCGCGTGC
>JANOKL010000531.1:0-5842 GCA_031419215.1 Luteolibacter sp.
GTTCCGTCCCCGCAAACAGGCGCTCGCTCCTTCCCGTGCGAGCCACCTCGCGACGGCTGAAAGCCAGGCCAAACCCCTCATTTTCCGAGAAATTGGGCGTTTTGGGGGTAGTAGAGTACTACGGCTACCGCTACTACCACACCAACCTCGGTCGTTGGCTCAGCCGGGATCCAATCGGGGAACAGTCTTTTTTTGATTTCTACACTCGTAGCAAGAACCGTAGCGAAGTTGTTATGCTTAGTTTGAACGAAATGAGTAATTTGTATTCCTTCCTGGGAAATAATTCTGTCTCGAGGATTGATATTCTTGGTCTTCGTGATTGCGACATTTGTTGCCAGTGTAAGGCGGAAGTATACATGAATGGACACATGGCAGGTCATGTAGCATGTGGAAGTATTGATTTTTGGTATGAGTTTGGCCCCGACCCATCAGATATGTGGGGCTGGCCTGTTTCTTCACCAGGACTTTGGATGAAACATAACGTTAAGCCGGCGCTCGTTGGGGCTAGAACTGCAGTTCTTTGCTTGAGCGAAGAAGAAGCTAAGAAGATCGAAGCGTTTGTGGATGACAAGGTTGCTATGCAGCCGGATAATTATAGTGTCTGCTACCTTGGCAAGCAATGCTGGGATGCCTCAACGCTTCCCATATGGAAAACTGTAGGTTGGATCGAATATACTTGGAGGGCAACAAAGTGCGCATCAAATCTTCAATAAAGATAAAAAAACGCATGGCTATTGGATTGGTGTTTGCAGGGCTTGCCTTGTCTTTTTCAGTTTGGATGCATGTGCACTCTCATCATACAAAATTTCTACTGTATTCATTTTGGTCGTTCGCATTTTTATTTGCAATAAAATTAATATCTAGGAGTTGGTGGTTGGCTCTGTCTTATGGGTTTTTAGTGATGATGCTAGGATGGTTTTTTTGATGAGCGCGGTTTGAAGCGCCATTCGGTTGGCGGCATCTAGAAGAGATCCGTCTGGAAGTAAAAGGGGGACAGTAAAAGGAGTCCTGAATGGCACGCGGTTAGGACTGATTTCGTCTGAAATTGATAGGCGAAATGCTGATCGTGGAGCCCTTTCAGAGACCCTTTCAGACCCCTTTCAGACCACTTTCACGTCATCCCCCGCGACCGGTTCGTAAGCGGTCCGCTTACCGCTTACAATTTAACCGTATCCAATCAGTTACTTATTTTCGGGAAGGCCCTTGTAAATAGAATCCATTTTTTCTATTCCGTCGACTTTTATCGCACCGGTCATTGCGTTGTACTCTAACGATTTTTTAATTTCGCCCACAGATCGGCCCCACACCATGACGGAACCTTGATCTAATTTTATCAAAACACCTGATGCCAAAATTGTTAATTGCTTCTCGCTCAGCTGAGGATCTTTGCTGTTGTAATTGTTTGAATAACCACCAATAAAGCCGCTAACCGTGATATCTAGCTTTCTTCCCATATGGGTAACTTGAATTTTCTCGCTTTCGTAAGGTTTCAATGGGCTAGTCTTGGCATTAATCAAATTTCCACTTATTTCCTTACCGTTTATAACGCAAACAAAGCTGTTGTCGCGTTTGCTGATCTCAATAATTTGCTTTTGACCTTTTGACCTGTCTGGTAGACTGTAAATTTTATCGTTAACAACGATTCTGCCCCCGTCTGACCACAGATAACAATTTAAAAAGGCCTTCCATGAATATATCGATTCGCTATCCTTTTCAGTCAAGGCGCTTAATCCTTTTTTGCCGGTTCCTTCACACATGTAATTTTCTTCGCCATTCAACTTAATTGTGAGCCCTGGCCAATCAATCTCTTGGTCTCCTCGGGAAAATGCTGAAATGAAAAGCCATGTTGCGGCGATGTAGTAGTAAGATTTCATGTTGATTTATTATAATTTACTATCATTCAGTAGGTCTGCCTTGTTGCAACATCTTGTGCATATTTCCATTCTGGATGTGAGGTGCCGGGCGTTATTATTTAAGCTGTCATCATCCCAGCCCGGGTGTCCAGCTGGCGTAATCGCTTTATTTGTCCAAACAGCATACCCATAAGAATTGCTTTTAGGCACCTCATCTCTAGTTGTTCTTATTGCGGAACCAAGAATTTCAAACTTGGCGCATTTGCCACTCCCATACGATATGACTTTTATTGCAGCCGTCACGCCGTTATTGTTTTGATAGGCTGGATTCCGATCCATAACGCGATTGATGTCACCAATACTTACTCCCGATTCGGTGGCTTCGAGGGAAAGTTGAACGACTGCTATTGCAGCACTGAGCGGTCCTTGCTCATCCTTAGGAAGTCCTTTATTCTCCACCTCAATACCTATCGTTAATGTGACCTTTTTCATGCACCTTTGCTTCTCGTTAAAGCTACTTCCGTCTGCAGGGCTAGTGGCTCGCGAGAATAGCCTTGCTTTCAACATGTCGTCATCGTATGAGGTGAGAATATCCACTTCTTTTGGAAGTCCTTTTAGGCCGTATGTCTCCACTAGTCCCAAAAGATCCAATCTGCTAGGCAGTCCATTATTAACTATTGCATAACGATTCAACCCTCCCCTTTCACCAATCGGATCGCGGCTGAGCCAACGACCGAGGTTGGTGTGGTAGTAGCGGTATCCGTAGTACTCTACTACCCCCAAAACGCCAAAATCTGCCGAAAATGAAGGGTTTGGCGCGGCTTTCAGCCGACGCGAATTGCCTCGTCCGGGAAGGAACGAGCGCCTGCTTCCGGGATTGGATTTCGGCTTGGTTGACGGGAATCGCACGTTGCAGGGATAGGCGAACGGGGACTTCCTGTCACGCTGAAAGCCCTGCCGACTGGGACAGTCGGGACGTATTCAAGAGGGCCGTGGGCGGCTCGCCTTGCAGCGAATTCCTTTTCACAGGCGAGCCGCCTGTGCCCCTCTTGGCTTTAAGCTCTGGCGTTGGATGGGCTTGGCCCTTGGAAAGGGCTGCCACGGTTTCAGGGTCCGGTGACGCGGATGCGGTAGAAGCGCTTGGGATCGCTGCCGCCGGTGGGGTCGGTGAGGGTGGACTGGATTCCGGAGGCGACGAGTGGGGAGCCTGCCGGGGACCAGCTCAGGGCCTGGAGCGAGGTCGAGCTTTCGAGCTGGTAGGACTTTCCGATCACGGAGGTGAAGCTGACACTGACCGAGGGCGCGGAGCGGGCGATTGAGAGGACCTTGAAGAGCGAGGTGGGATCGAGCGGATTCGTGCCGGCGGTTTGCTCGTCGAGGTTGCTGCGGCCATCGCCATCCTGATCGGCGCTGGCGGCGAGTGCGATGGCGGCGGTGGTGGCGGAGTCGGGATTTGGAGCTCCAGAGTCGGAGGCACCGGGTGTGGTTGAGGAAATGCCAGCGCTGCTGATCGCGGTGATCCGGGCTCGATAGGTGCTGCCTGCGACGGCACTGGTGAAGGTGTAGGAGGTGCCCGTGACGGTGGCAGAGTTCACCACTGCATTTCCGTCGAGGATTTCCACAAGGTAGCTGGTGACATTGTCATCGGCCCCGCTGACCGGAGCCCAGGTGAAGACGACATTGCTACCAATGGCATAGTAGTTCGTCTGCGGCGTGGAGGACGGCGGCGGGGTGACGTCGTAGAGCTTCAGATACTGGCCCTCGAAGGGGCGTTGGTTCCAAGCCGGGTCAGTCGATACATCGGACGTGTCCATCGTAGGCACCTTGTTGAGGGCGACGAAGAATCCATTGTTCTTGAGCTGCAGGCCGGTGTAGCCCGCACCCCATTGCCACGAATCGCGTCGGCCGGTCATCCCGATCCCGGCATTCAGGTAAGCCGCGATGTTCCTGACGTTGTAGGTGCGGACGTCCTTGATCCCCAGCAAGGGCGAAAGCCCGCTTGGGATCTTGAAGTTGTCCTGCTGGTTGTTGTTCCGATCAAGGTTGGAAAAGGCCAACACCACATCGCTGTAGGCCGGCGAAGCACCGGAAGCCTGGTATTTGGCGATGGAGTGGATCTTGGGATTCGCGCCATCGCCCACCATGAACCAACGATTTGACGAACGCAGGGAGGGACTGAAATTCCGCGCCGCTCCCATCCCGGCATAGACCGGGTATAACTGATCCTTGCCGAAGTTCGTATCGGTCCAGATCGGTTGCATCGAATTGAAGCGCTTGAAGTGCGGGATGTTTTTCCCGAAGTTCAGCTCGTAATGCGTGTATCCCGAGGTCGTCGAGATCCCGAGTTCCTGTCCCGGAAAAATCATCGGTACGCCGTCCATCGTACCCGCCACGCTGAAGCGGATCAGCGCTTCCCACGGATCGTTGTAGTTCGCCTCGTCGTGCGAGACGTTGTTGATCAGCACGAGACCCTGGCCGTAGGCATCACGACGGCCTTCAAAGATGCTGCGGTAGTCGGTTCTGGAGGAGGCCCTGGCCAGAGGGAAGACGATGTTCTCGTTGAGGATGTCGAAGTGGCGGTTCGAACGGTAGGTCACCGCGGCACCGTCGAGTGATTCACTCATCATCACGAAGTTCCACTTTTTCGAACGCGCCGAATTGATGATGTACTCCCAGCACTGCGGCGGCAGGCCCTGGCCGAAGTCACAGCGCAGGCCATCGATCCCCCTCGCGTCCCACTCGTAGCGTTGCGCCGTGGTGAGTCCGCTCTCGGTCGAGCTGTTCCGATTCTGTCCGGCAGGCCGGGTTTTCTCAAGCCAATGGACCCCGTAGCGGGCGAAGTACTGCCAGACGCGGCGGGTGACGTTCCGTTGCTGCCCACCTTTCACGAAGTCGATCGCGGTCCAGTCGCTGTCGGCCGCGTCGAACCAGTCGCCCTCATTGGTGTAACTTGATCGTTCGGGGTCGCTGTCCGTTTCCACCAGCGCGTCATAGCGGCCGAAGAAGACATCCTTCACGTCATTCCATTTCCCGAAATCGAAGCGATCCGGCCCAGGCGCGATGGTCGCGGCGCTCGATGCGCGGTTGCCATAATTTCCAGAAGCGGAGAAAAAGCGGGCTTCACGGTTGCGGATCTCGTCGGTCTCGTTCCAGGTCTGGCCGTCGGGCTGGAAGAGCTCCACGCCCACATCCGCGAGTTCCACGTCGTAGCCGGTGTGATTGAAAGGCGAGTCGAGCATGATGCCGACTTTCTTGGTGTCCGCCGCAGCGACAAAGCCCTGCCACGCGGACATCGCCGCGTCACGGTTCGACTGGCTGAGCAGGTCGGCGTTGTTGAAGGGACTGCCGCTGAAGTTCTTCGAAAAGATCGGGCTGACCTCGAAGAAATTCTTCACCGCATACGGGCTGCCAGGCTCGTAAGGTGGATTGCCGCTGCCATAGCCGCCGAAGGGCTCCCGGCCATCGCGGGCCGGAGGATGGATCGGCTGGAACCACAGCCAGTTCGCGCCCAGCGCTTTCAGGTAGTCGAGATCCCATCGATTGTTCGCGTTGTGCGTGGCACCGGAAGCATTGTGCAGGTCTTCGATGGTCGAGCGGTTTGCGAAGCTGTCGTCCGTCGCCTCGATGGTCATGACGTTGATCTCGTAAAGCGTGATGTCCCGCGCGTCCTTTGGTGCGATGGTGATCGCATGATCGCGGCGGTTCGCGCCGAGGTTCGTGTACCAGCGCCAGTTCGAATCACCCGTGACCTTCCAGCGAGCGGTCAAGCGGTAGGCCCCGGTCTTCTCCGCAGGCAGGTTCAGCGTGTAGGTGCCGCCGCTGCCGCTCATCGAGTAGGCTTTGAAATAGTGGGTGTCATCTCCCGCCACGAGCGTTGATCCATCGGGGCCGCTGACGCCGTCGGGATAGCCATCGGCATTCGCATCCAGATCCGCACGGTCCCGGCGGTTGAGATTGGTGTAGATCTCGGCAGCGGTGATGTTGTCCTC
>JANOKL010000532.1:0-3832 GCA_031419215.1 Luteolibacter sp.
GGGGCGATCAAGGAACGCCAGCAGGCCACCCTCGAAAAACTCCGCGTCGCGAAGGAGACCCAGCCATCAGGGAGCGCCCAGCAGCAGATCCGCGAAAAGCAGGAACAGAACCGTCTCGCTCTGGAAGAACGTCAGAAGGAACTCCGCGAAAAACAGGAGCAGGCCAAACTCGACGCCGACGCGCGTCGCAAGGAACTCACAGATCGCAAGCCCGATGGCAGCGCCGACCCAGCCACCGAAAAGCCGGGCGGCACTATGGCCGAGCGTCTTCGTCAGCAGCAGGAGCAGAACCGTCTTGCGGCGGAAGAGCGTCAGAAGGCACTTCAGGAAACGCAGGAACAAGCCAAGGCTGAAGCCGAGAAGCGTCGCCAGGAAATGGCGGATCGCGCCACCGGAAAGCCTGCTGAACCCGTTGCGGAGAATCCCGGCGGCACCATGGCCGAGCGACTTCGTCAGCAACAGGAACAGAACCGGCTTGCCGCGGAAGAGCGCCAGAAGGCACTTCAGGAGAAGCAGGAGCAAGCCAAGCTGGAGGCTGAAAAAAATCGTCAGGAGATGATCGAGCGCCAGCGACCCAAGGTCATCGACCCGACCGGTGGACCCGACCCACGTGCTCCATCAACGGCCGAGGAACTGCAGCAGCAAGCCCGTGAAGCGGCTGCCGCGCGCCAGAGGGCCTTGGCCGAGCAGCAGGAAAAAGCCAAAGCCGACGCCGCAGAGAGGCTCCGTCAGACTCGTGAGCAGCAAGGCAATTCCCAGATGCAGGAGCAACAGCGCCAGGCTCAGGAAGCGGCTGCCAAGATGAAAGAGGATGCCGCCCGCCAAAATCAGGAAGCCCAGCAAGCCCAACAGCAACGTGCCGCCCAGATGGAAGCCGCTCGTCAAGCCCAGCAGGATAAACTCCGCCAAGCCCAGGAAGAGCGGCAGAGGCAGGTCGAGGCCTCCCAGCAACAAGCTCAGATGGCCGAACGCCAGCGTCAGGCGGAAGCCGCACGCGAGGCCCAACAGGAGGCCGCCCGTCGTGCCCAGCAAGAGCAGCAGCAACAGATGCAGGAGCGTGCCAGACAGCAGCAAGAAGCCCGTGCCGCGCAAATGGAACAGGCCCGCCAGCAGGCACAGGAGCGCGCCGCCCAGCAGGAGCAAGCACGCCAACAGATGCAGGAACGTGCCCAGCAACAGGCCCAGCAGCAGGCAGCCGAACGGGCCAAAGCGCAGGAGGAAATGCGCCAGCGGCAACAGGAGCTTCAGGACAAGCTCAAGGAACGGCAGCAAGGCCGCTGAGCCTGAACCGCACGATCACTCACCAAAAGAGCCGGGGCAGACCCCGGCTCTTTTTATGTCTAAATGGATCGTGAAGTGAGGCGGAACTCTACGGGCCGCCCATTCTTCAGGCGAACAGCTCCTTCACAACCCGTGCGGGCTCGACGCCGGTGAGACGTTGGTCGAGACCTTGGAACTTGAACGCCAGTCGCTCGTGTTCCAGACCGAGGGAGTGGAGGATGGTGGCGTGGAGATCGCGGATGTGAACCGGATCCTTGACGATGTTGTAGGACATCTCGTCGGTCTCGCCATGAACCTGACCGCCCTTGATGCCACCGCCGGCCATCCAGAGGGAGAAGCAGCGCGGGTGGTGATCGCGACCGTAGTTCGTTTCGGAGAGGGCTCCTTGGGAGTAGATCGTTCGACCGAACTCACCGCCCATGACGACGAGGGTGTCCTCCAGCATGCCGCGCTGCTTAAGGTCCTGGATCAGTCCGTAAGCTCCCTGGTCGACGTCCTTGCACTGCGAGGCGAGGTCACGCGGGAGACTGCCGTGCTGGTCCCAGCCGCGGTGGAAAATCTGAACGAAGCGAACGCCGCGTTCAAGCAGACGGCGGGCCATGAGGGTGGAGTTGGCGAAGGTGCCACGGGTCTTGCTGTCCTGACCGTAGAGCGAGTAAACGTGCTCGGATTCCCCGGAAAGATCGGTGAGTTCCGGAACCGAGGCTTGCATGCGGTAGGCCATTTCATACTGCTGCATGCGGTTCTTGATCTCGGGATCGCCGACCGCGTCGTAGGAGCTCTGATTCATCTGGTTCAGGCCATCCAGCATCTGGCGCCGCATCTCGCGGGAGACGCCGGGAGCATCCTTGAGGAACAGCACGGCATCGCCGAGCGAACGCAGTGCGACTCCGGCATGCTTGCCCTCCAGATAGCCGGAGCCCCAGAGGCGTGAGGAAATGGCCTGGACGTTCGAGTGGGGCGATGAGTGGGTGGCGTGCAGCACGACGAACGAAGGAAGGTCCTTGTTCATCGAGCCGAGGCCGTAGGACATCCATGAGCCCATCGATGCCTTTCCGGACTGCATCGAGCCGGTGCAGATCAACTGGTTGGCGGGCTCGTGGTTGATGGCATCGGTGTGCATCGACTTGATGATGCAGATATCGTCCGCCATCTTGCCGGTCCATGGCAGGAGTTCGCTGATCCAGGCACCGGATTTTCCGTGCTGGTTGAATTTGAAAATGCTAGGCGCGAGGGGGAAGGTGGCCTGGCCGGAGGTCATGCCGGTGAGGCGCTGGCCCTGGTCCTTCAGCCACTGGTTGAGATCCTCTTTGAAGCGCTTCTGGAGGTTCGGCTTGTAGTCGTAAAGATCGAGCTGTGAGGGCGCACCGATGAGGGAAATGTAGATGACGCGTTTCGCTTTCGGGGCGATCTGCGGGATGCCCGCCATCAATGATCCCATCTCCGGAGCGTTCGCGAATGAAGGTCGGTCAAGGAGCGATGCGAGCGCCACCGCACCAAGCCCGGTGGCGGACTTGCGGAAGAACTGCCGGCGGGTGAGTGCGTCGTTGTAGGTTTCGAGCGGGTTCATGGCGGATCAGCGTGTGAGGGTTTCGTCGAGGTTGAGGATCTGGCTGGAAACCATCGTCCAGGCGGCGAGTTCCGGAGCAGGAATCGCAGGGACCGGGGTTTCTCCGACCTTCAGAAGCTTCGCCGCTTCGTCGGGCTTTGCGGTGAAATCGGCCAGGATGGTTTCAAGGGAAGTCCTGATGATTTTCCGCTCGTTCGGTTTCGCCAGGCGATCCAGGAGGCGCTTGGTGATGAAGTCGATCCGCAGATCGACGTCCGGCGAGGAGGCGATGGCAAGTGCGGCAAGCTGGCGGGAGGCTTCGACGAATTGGGGATCGTTGAGCACGACGAGCGCCTGAAGCGGTGTGTTGGTACGGTCGCGGCGGACGCAGAAGACCTCGCGGGTCGGGGCGTTGAGGATCTCCATCGAGGCGGGCGCGGCGGTGCGTTTCCAGAATGTGTAAAGCGAGCGACGGTAGAGGGACTCGCCTGCGTCCTGCTTGTAGAAACGGGTATTGGACTGATCCATGGCGACCGCCTCCCAGAGACCTTCGGGTTGATAAGGTTTAACACTGGGGCCGCCCAATTCTTGGTGCAGCAATCCGCTGGAAAGCAAAACATTGTCGCGTATCATTTCCGAACTAAGTCTGTACCGAGAACTGCGGGCGAGGTAAACATTTTGAGGATCGAGTTCGCGAAGCTCTTTGTTAACAACTGATGATTGCTGATAGGTAGCGGACATGACCATGAGTTTGAGCATGTACTTGATGTCCCAACCTTTTTCCCTAAACTCAACGGCAAGAAAATCCAACAGTTCGGGATGTGAAGGCAAGCTTCCTTGATTACCAAAGTTTTCGGAAGTCGGGACGATGCCCATTCCAAAAATTTCCTGCCATAACCTATTAACCATTATCCGAGAAGTAAGCGGATTTTGGGAATCAAACAGCCGCGCACTTGATAACGTAACGCCGATTGATTGTTCGCAACGTCATCCGATTTCGCG
>JANOKL010000533.1:0-6342 GCA_031419215.1 Luteolibacter sp.
CACGTCCGACCCCCGATGTCTGCTGAGGGGAAGGGCGAAACTTAGCAGGCTGGGTTGAGGGCCGGGTAACCAGCGCGTCAAACGTCCCGTCGAAACCAGAACGCCCCCGTTTGCTGAACGGGGTTAGACTGCACCCGATCCCATCCCCATTCAACCGGAAACTCAACCAATCCATCGGCAGCAAGAAAACGACCGTTTCATTCAATTGATTCCAACAGCATCACCTCAAAGCCAAGCCCCTGAATCAGAGGCAATCCGTAAAGGATGAAGTGGGACTCCCATGTTCACCTTACCATTCCTGAGTCGTCAGCCAAGCCCACTGGCCTCGCGGCAAAACTGACGACTCACCTCGATATTTTTGCCTGATTCCAGCCCAAACCTTACTCGGAACCCTCCTTTTTTGAATCTTTATTACTCAAATACTGAAAATCTACCACATTACAGGAGAGGATTAATTTGACTTTGATGACTCGAAATTGATGAAATCTCACGGTCATGCTCACTTCAACCGTCGAAGACTACCTGAAAGCGCTTCAGCGCTTGGGAGGGCGCAGCGATTTGGTGTCCTTCGGCCGGATTGCGGTCGCTCTCGGAGTGACCTCCGGCACTGTGACGACGATGATGAAACACCTCGGCGACTCAGGGCTGGTAGACTACCTGCCACGTCGCGGAGCCCGGCTGACAGAGGCTGGACAACTCGCCGCCATGAAAGTCATCCGCCGTCATCGCTTGGCGGAACTATTCCTGGTCGATGTTCTCGGAATGGAAATGAGCGAGGTGCACCCTGAAGCGGAGATCCTGGAGCACGCCTTGTCCGACCGCCTGACCGACCTCATTGACCAATATCTGGGTCACCCCGCTTACGATCCTCACGGAAGTCCGATCCCGGACCGATCGGGGGCTATCCGGGAGACCTCCCTCAAGCCCATCATCGAACGGGCAGAAGGAGGTCGCTACCATCTCATCCGCCTGACCCGGACAGACCAAGCGTTCATTGACTGGCTGGCCAGCTTCGGCATCACCGTCGGCGGCGACGTCGGCTTGGCCAAGCGCGACCTGATCACCGGCATCGTCACCCTCGAAACCGCCGGCGGTCGCCGTATTCAGATCGGCGAAGCGGCCGCCGCGGCCCTGCTTGTGGAATAGGTCAGCTTGGTATCTGGAAACCAGAAGGTTCCCGACATTTCCGAATCCCGGCCACGCCTCAATTTCGAATTTCGAATTTCGTGATTCGAATTTCGGATTTCCCGCCCCCTCCCCTTTACCCGTTGAGGTTGGAGATGGTCTGGAAGATGGCGGTGATCATCAGGTAGGCCATGGCGCCGATCAAGCCAGCCATGATGATGAGGACGGTCGGCATAATGAGGGCCATGATCCGCTGCAGGTCCTTGTTCAGCTCCTTGTCATAGCGCTCGGCGGCGCGACGCAGGGAGATGTCGAGCTTTCCGGTTTGCTCGCCGACCGAGATCATGTCCACGAACAGCGCCGGGAACGCTCCGGTGCGGATAAGTGCACGGGAGAAGGCTCGTCCGTCACCGACCTGGTCGATGACCCGGTTCAGCTCGCCGCGCAGGGAAAGGTTCTGGGTGGCATCACGGGAAAGCTCCAGGGCCCGGAGCAGCGGCAGGCCGTTTCCGACAAGGTTGGCCATGGTTTCCAGGAACTGGACGTAGAAGCGGCTGGAAATGACCGGGCCGATGAGCGGGATCTTGAGCTTGGCGCGATCCCAGGTGGGCTTGTTGACGTCGTTGTCCTTCCAAGCCTTGAAGAACAGACCTCCGGCGATGAACAGAATGAGATAAATGTACCAGTAGGCTCCCAAGTGGTTCGCGATGGCGGTCATCCACTGGATCGGTGCGGGCAATTTCCCGCCGGGTGTGCTCTTGATGAGTTCGGTGAGCTGCGGGATGAGGGTGGTGACGAAAACGATCGAGACGGAAACTCCGGCGAGCACGAGGAAAGCCGGGTAGATCATCGCCAGAATCAGGCGACCTTGGAGCTCCTGAAGGGTTTTCAGGTAATGGGCTTGGCGTTTGAGGATGGTATCAAGCGCACCGGAGGCCTCACCAGCGGCGGCGAGCGAACAATACAGCGGGCCAAAGCTGGGGCTGACGCGCTTCAGAGCGCTGGAAAAATTCATACCGTCGCGCACGACCTGGCGGATCTTATAGGCGACGTTCTTGAGGTTGCCGAGTTCTTGACGGCTTTCCATGGCCTTGAGCGCAGGCTCAAGCTGAAGACCTGCTCCGAGCATGTCCGCGAGTTCCTCCGTGAACATGACGACCTCGGCACGCTTGAGCTTCAGAGGTCCCTCCGGAACCTCATCCGCCTTCGTCTTGGCAGTGACTTTTTCCGGCTCGCTGTCCTTCGACTTCACCTTGTTCTTGGAAGCCGAGGGTACAATCCCGTTCGCACTCTCCTTCAAGCTGACCGGCTGGAGGCCGCGCTTGTCCAGCATGCGAAGGGCATCCGGACGGTCGGCGGCATCGAGTTCCCCGGTGGCGACTCCGCCGGAAGAATTGAGGGCTTTGTAGGCAAAAACGGGCATTGGAAAATGGGTGCCTGGTGATCAGTGAGCGGTGATCAGAAAAAACTTACTCCCCGCCACCGATCTCGGACGAGGTGACGGAAATGACTTCCTCGATGGTGGTGAGTCCCTGCATGACCTTGATCCAGCCGTAGCCGCGCATTGGGATGTAGCCGTCCTTCACCGCCTGTGCGCGAATCTCGTTGTTCTGGGCGCTGTGGGCGACGAGTTCCTGAAGCGCGTGGGTCAGAATGACGATTTCATAAATCGCGAGTCGTCCGGAGAATCCGGTATTCCGGCAGCGATCACAGCCTTTGGACGAATAGGCCTGGCCGTCGAGGTTGATCGGGATACCAAGGTCGCGGCGATCCTCGTGGGTGACCTCGCGCGGAACCTTGCAATTTGGGCAGAGGCGGCGAACGAGACGCTGGGCAAGGAAAGCGCGGACGGCGGCGGAAACGAGGAAGGGTTCCACGCCCATGTCGACCAGACGGCTGATGCCGCCGATGGCGTCGTTGGTGTGGAGGGTCGAGAACACCAAGTGACCGGTGAGCGAGGCACGGATGGCGATTTCCGCCGTTTCGAGGTCTCGAATTTCACCGATCATCACGATGTTCGGGTCGGCACGGAGGATGGAGCGGAGGGCGGAGGCGAAGGTCA
Organism: Luteolibacter sp.; assembly: GCA_031419215.1. Taxonomy (GTDB): domain Bacteria; phylum Verrucomicrobiota; class Verrucomicrobiia; order Verrucomicrobiales; family Akkermansiaceae; genus Luteolibacter. Next base: position 3,188 of record JANOKL010000533.1, read on the forward strand.
GGCCGATTTCGGATTTCACCGCGATCTGCATCACGCCCGGGAGCTTGTTTTCCACCGGATCCTCGACCGTGACGATGCGGCGCTCCGGGAGATTCACCTCGCTGAGGAAGGTATAGAGGCTGGTCGATTTACCGGAACCCGTGGGGCCAGTGACCAGGATGATGCCATTCGGCAGGTGCAGCAGCGACTCGATCTTCCGCCGGACGTGCGGCTCCATGCCGAGGAGGTCGATGTTGAACTTCTGCTGGTTGAGAAGACGAAGGGAAACGCTCTCGCCCTCGACGGTCGGCACGGTGGCAACACGGACGTCGATCGTCTGGCCTTCAAACTGGAGGTTGATACGTCCGTCCTGAGGCAGGCGGCGCTCGGCGATGTCGAGACGCGCCATAATCTTCAAACGCGCGATCACCGAGCTTTGCAGCGCCTTGATGTTCTCCGGCACTGTGACTTCCAGCAGGCGACCGTCGAGACGGTAGCGGATGCGGAGATTGTTGCTCAGGGGCTCGACGTGAATATCGGTCGCCTTCTGATCGAGGGCTTCACGAATGATCTGATTCACGAACTTCACCACGCTGGCCTCTTCGTCGTCGTCCTTGTCGATGACATTGGCCTCGTCCTCAGAGGCTTCGAGGTTGTCGTAGTCCAGTTCGCGACCTTCGAGAATTTGCTCAAACGTGTCGGCACCCACCCCGTAGAGCCGACGCAGGGCCTCGTGAATCCGGCGGCGGGAGGCCATGCACCAGTCCACAGGCATCGGCAGTTCCTGGGCGGCGGCCTGTCGGGCGACGAGATTGAAAGGATCAAAGGTCGCCAGTTTCAGGCGCATCGACGGCCCCTCCCCTTCGAACCCGACTGGCAGCAAACGGTGCCGCAGCGCGATCCGTGGACCGCAAGCCTCGCGCAGAGGCAGCGGTGATTCGGGCATTGGGATGCTATCAAGCCACTCAAGACCAAGGTCTTTCGAAAGCTCCTTCATGTAGAGTTCCTCGTCCAGAATCCCGGCGTCGAGGAGATCGTCGATGGGAGAACGCTGGCGTTGGGCGGACCCATCAAGGATGTCGGAAACGGCCTTGAGGTCGTCACATCCGGTGCGGCGGGCGGGGTCGAGGAGGAGCTGGGTCATTCGGCTGGAAATCTTCTCCCGTAAAACCGCCGCCTAGGCAACTTTGTCTCTCGAAAAATCCTGTGCGCCGGAATTTGCCTGCACTGCGGGGCTTTAGGCCTCAGGAATTGAGAGACCCAGCCTCGGTCACCTTTCCAATGATCCCTCCCCCACTTTTTCCGTGCCACCCGGCATCCTCCGTGCATCATCCCGTCCGTGGCTTATTTGGAAATCCGAGATCTCTGCAAACACTTCACCAAGCGCTCCGGCGGCTTGTTCTCCTCCGGCACGGAAACGATCCGCGCGGTGGACGGGGTCAGTCTGACGATTGAAAAGGGCGAGATCCTTGGACTGGTGGGCGAGTCGGGTTGCGGAAAGTCGACCCTTTCCCGCACCTTGATGCAGCTCATCCCTCCAACCTCCGGCACATTCATTCTTGATGGCGAGGATCTCTCCCTGCTTTCACCCCGGGAGATCCGCAAGCGGCGGCTGGATTTCCAGATGGTCTTTCAGGACCCTTATGCGTCGCTCAATCCCCGCATGACGGTCTTCTCTACGCTGGCTGAGGCCATCCACCAGCGGCATCCAGGCTCAAAGGGCAAGGCTCTGACCGAACGCGTCGAGACGCTGATGGCCACCGTCGGGCTGGATGCCCAGATGATGAAGAAATACCCGCACGAGTTTTCCGGTGGGCAGCGCCAACGCATCGCGATCGCCCGCGCGCTGGCACCCGAACCGAAGCTGATCATCGCCGATGAACCGGTTTCCGCCCTCGATGTCTCGATCCAATCGCAGATTCTCAATCTCCTCAAAAAGCTCCAGAAGGACCTCGGCCTGACGCTGGTTTTCATTTCCCACGATCTCGGCGTGGTCCACTACCTCGCCGACCGGATCGCAGTGATGTATAAAGGAAAAATCGTCGAGTCCGGCACGGCGGATGAAGTGTTTCACCATCCACAAAACGACTACACCAAGCGCCTGCTGACGGCGATCCCTCGGCTGGCCGGACACACGGCGGCCTGAATTGGAATTTTTCGCTGGGTTGCGCGTCTGATGGATACACGTATGATTCCCACCATGATCCCACCCCGCTGGCTCGCCGCACTCGTGCTTCCGCTGATGCTGGGAGCCTGCAACGCCGAAAATCCGATGCAAACCTCCGATAAAGCCCCCGTCCAGCCCGAAGGCAAGGTCGAGAAAACCGATGAAGAGTGGAAGAAGCTCCTCACACCCGACCAATACAGCACCCTCCGCAAGGCCGGGACAGAGCGACCCTTCGGGAAGATCTACGAGGAGTTCAAGGCACAGGGGGCAGGCACCTACTACTGCGCCGGATGTGGTGCGGAGCTATTCACCTCGAAGGAAAAGTTCGATTCCCACTGCGGCTGGCCGAGCTTTTACGATCCATCGAAAGCGAAGAACGTCATCACCAAGGACGACATCACCGGCGGCATGGTCCGCACTGAGGTTCTGTGCGGAAAATGCAACGGCCACCTCGGCCACGTCTTCAAGGGCGAAGGCTTCGGCACACCGACCGATCAGCGCTATTGCATCAATGGCGTGGCATTGAAGTTCGTGCCGCTGGGCGAGAAGGCTCCAGAGGTGAAGAAGCCTGCCGAGCCGGAGAAGAAGTAGTCGGCAACTGGCGGATCGACCCAGACGGGAAATTTCCACAAAAAAGGCGGACCGTTCGGGTCCGCCTTTTTTGATGATTGATGAGGGGCTTTAGCCCAGTGGTCCTTGCTCCTCGTCCTCGCCGCCGTGGTTGAGGATGAAGTGGAGGTCTTCCAGTCCGAGGTTCGAGGCAAACCCTTCGTCGCCGAGCACGTTGGTGACGAGCTGGGTCTTCTGGTGCTGGAGGATGCGGATCTTTTCCTCGACCGTGTCACGGGTGAGGAGTCGATACGCGATGACCTTGTTCTTCTGGCCGATGCGGTGAGTCCGGTCGATGGCTTGGTTCTCCACGGCGGGGTTCCACCATGGATCGTAGAGGATCACGTAAGAGGCGGAGGTGAGGTTGAGTCCTGCGCCGCCGGCTTTCAGCGAGAGCATG
>JANOKL010000534.1:0-30849 GCA_031419215.1 Luteolibacter sp.
GCGGGCCCGGAAGGCGCGCGGATCGAGCGCGCCTTCACCAGCGACCGCAGCCATAACGCCGTCCTGTTCGGGCCGCTTTCCGACGTCCTGGCTGGCCTTTCTCCGCAGGAAATCGGCCTCGTTCTCGTGGGCAGCGGCCCCGGCAGCTACAGCGGCACTCGCGTCGGTCTGGCAGCAGCCCAAGGCGTGGCCTTGGCGGCGGGATGCCCGGTGGTCGCCGTGCCGTCGGTCATCGCGGCTCCGTCAGCGCTTGCGGGATCATGTCTGGTGCTGGGCGATGCGCGACGCGGCAGCTACTGGACGGCGGCGGTGGAGAAGGGTCGTCTGCTGAGCGAGCCGGAACTGACCGATGAGACTGGATTTCGAAAACTGCTGGAGAGCGCCGGGGTGCTGGTGAGCTTCGAGGATGCGGCCCGGACGAAATTCCCGACCGAGCGAGCGATCTCCTTCGAGCAACCGACCGCCGCCCTGCTCTGGCAGGCCTGGTCCTCAGCCGCCCCTGCCGTTCAACAAGCCTGGGCAAACGAGCCCCCGCAGCCGCACTACCTGCGCCCCCCGCACATCACCGAGTCAAAGCGGTCCTGGCCAGTGACGAAATGAGCGCCCGAAGCGCGGCGACCTTCGTCGAAGGATTTCCTCAGGTTCCAAATCATCAAGAATCTCGAAGTGCCATATCCAATCGTCACGGCGATCCAATTCATCAGGAGAACCGGGATGACTTCAAAGGCTCAGGATCGATACAGATCCCCAAAGCGACTCATTGACAACCAGTCATTTCTAGAGACTATTTCCCTATAAGAAGCCCACAAAGAAATTGTTAGATATCCAACTCCGAGTGGGAGAATTAAGACTGTTAGGCAGAATATCATGCGCTTCCTTATTCCAACAATTTGCGGTTTGATTTGTGCGCTCTCCGCGAATGCGGGCGAGACTCCGTTTTCGAACGTAGTCAAAGCGTCTCTCGTATTTCGAGACGACTTTGACGTCACGCGCCGTTACCCGCATATTCTCAAAGTTTTTCTCAGCCTCGACAACGCTCACGACTCCAACATTTCTTGGGTTGCGAACGCCACAAACGGAATTGAAGCCGAATTACTCGACGCCGCAGGCAATCCCGTTCCGCAAGGACCGTCAGCCGCTAGCATTCAATCCAACGCTTGTGCTTACCTGCTCCCATACGGTTCCCGTCTAGATTGGCTTGTCTCACATGGGGGCATCTCCCTCATGGCCGACGCCAAGGACAAGTATGCGCTCATGGTTGGCGGCCGCGGATGGCTCATTCCGATAGATACCGCTGGCACATACTCTTTGCGTATTCGTCTTCGCGGTTTTCCGTGGACTAGTAATCTCGGGCACATAGACCTTACGCAATCAAAGCTGCTTCTAGACCTGCCACCAACCAAAATCCAAATCACCAAATGATCGAAGAGCCTAACAAGTCCCGCGCGGCGGTGCCTCCACATCAAACGTTGCTCGATGGACACCTACCTCAATTCGATCGGGTCTATCCATCCGATTCCCGACGAGATTATAGGTGGGTTACTCTTTCTGGTTAGCTTCGCAGCATTTCCAGCCAGCATCACTTGCTTTCTAATAGGCTTCCGCTGCCGTTCCAGATCCTCATCCTACGCACTTTTCGTGGTTGGCGGCGCACTCCTGACTCAAGTTCGTTGGTATCTAGTATTCATGGGCGTGGCGCTTGGCGATAAAATGGGAAACATGCCGTATCCGGTCTGGGGGCGGTTTGCATTTTTCGGCTTAGGCGTTGGAGCGGCGGTGCTCTTGATTTCCGAAGTCTGCCGAGTATGCCGCACGCAAAAGACCTGACAGCCCGCGGCGCACCAAGCGGTTATAAGCTCTTCGATCTCATTTCTTTCTCCCCTCAACCGTGACGGCGGGCATACTTTTGACGTTCTACGAAAATATCCAGCGAATCGCAATTGATCACGATGACCATTACTCTCGAGGAAGCGAAAGCCCGATATCCAGAAGCTGAGACCTTCGTCTTCGGCGACAACCGGACTCTCTGTGACTTGCTTCTTTCGCTCGTTCGCGACGGTAGGAAGCAAGCTACATGTGGAGCACTAAGAGATTTCGGGCAGGACAAGGAACCCATGCCGGAGATTGGGCGCAGAGATATCGCACTCGACTGGGAAGGTGCCCCAGCACTCGTGATCGAGTCTACCGAAATCACGATCCGTCGATTTTGTGATGTGGATGCAGATTTTGCGCTGGCCGAGGGGGAGGACGAAACGCTCGAAGGTTGGCAGGCCGGTCATCGAGCCTATTTTGAACGCAATGGAGGTTGGCAGTCAGATATGGAACTGGTTTGTGAGCGTTTCCGAATGATAGAAGATTTTGACTCATCGAGAAGTTTGCGGGACGTCACAATGAACGCAGCGAATGAAACTCATGAAAAGATGCCCCATCCAACGGCGGGTAACGTCCCTGTTTGAATTCGCGCTTTATTTCCCGCTGCGGATGAGCTAGACATTCGACTGAAAACATCCATGAAAACCACCTTGCGAATATTGTGCCGCCTGTTTGCACTAACCGTCTGCCTTTCATGTACAGGATGCTTTTTTTCTGCCTCAGTTGTGGGAACCGGCAAAGGATACAAACATTTGAACCAAAGGTCGATGAAGCTTGGAAAAGTGCGGCAAGACCTGGGGGATCCTGCCTATAGCCGGATCTATAAGCCAACAAGACCGATCAGATTGACAGAAGAGTATAAGGCGTTGACCAAGGCGACAGGCTACACGCCATTTATATGGGGAGACGGTGACACTTCTGAGAATGAACGAACCGCCCTCTGTGAAGTCTACTCGAGAATCGGTCCCTTTGCAGACATGAACAGGGCGCAGGGGTATGGCATGGCCGGCGGACTAACCCTGGGTGTCGCCGATATCTTGCTTCTCCCTACGGCCATCAAAGAAAGGTCGGAACTCAACAAAGAGAAATTTTCGATTACGTTTTGGTATGATCAGGAGATGCGGGTCATTGGAACCTACAAAGGGGACATTCGCAGCAAGACCTCTCATTGGTAGCAATCGCAATTTAGCTCGTTCAGGAACCGTCGGAAAAGATCTCCGCGCCTTCAGCCGAGTAAATTCCGGGCGCGGCAAGCGCCACTGCCGCAAGACCTGCGGCCAACTCACTCAAGGAGTTGGAACGGGCTTTTCCGGTGAGGAAATGAGTGCTCGCAGTGAGGCCCCGGACACGCAGTTTTTCATGACCATCTGGACCGGGCCTTCTTCCTTTTTTCCGCTTTTGTCGCCGTAGGTGATCGTTTGGGTGCTGGAGACCATGCCGACGACGAAGCCCTCATCGCTGACCACCGGGCCACCGGAGGAGCCCTTGGCGTAGTCGGCGGTCACGGCCATCATCACCGGAGCGGGCGAGCGGTTCGGCTGCGGTTGGCGGAAGTATCGGGAGATGCGGCCGAAGGTTTCGACAAAGCAGCGCCCGGCGGGATGGCTGAGGATGCGGATGTTCGAGCCGACCGGGGCATCGGGACCGATGGGCAGGGCGGTGAGATCCTTGGCATCGACGCGGAACAGCGCGACATCGTCCGCTTCATTTCCCGCCAGGATTTCCTTCACCGGATAGACCTCGCCATTGAACCCGCAGACTCCCCAGGCCTCACCCTTGGCGTTCTTGAAAACGTGATAGTTGGTGAGCATCAGGCCATCGCTGGAAACACACCAGGCGGTGGCGCTGCCGGCCGAGTGCCAGTGCTCGCACTTGCCGCACTTGTAGACGGAGCCGAGCAGGTAAACGCTTTTCGCGAGCCCCTCGTAGTCGGCGGCGGGCTCGGCCTTTCCGGGTTTGATCTCAAGGGCTTTCGGAGCCTTCTTGAGCGCCTCGGCCAGGGACTCACCGGTGGAGGTCGCCTTTTTGTCGGCAAGTGCGCCGAGCTTGTCCTGGAGGCTCTTGGTTAAGCCAATGTCATCGACCACCGGAGGCGCGGCGAACAGGGCGCTGGAACACGCGAGCAGAACGAACAGGCAACTTTTCATGCGTGGACGATGGCATGAATGGAGTCTGAAGAAAGGAGAGTTTGAAAATCGTTCAGGGCGGATCGGAAACCTCGCTCAGCGTCGGCCAGCAGCCACGCAGGCTGCCGTAGTGGATCTTCAGATCCGGGTTCGTGCCGATCCAGCCCGGCTCGCCGTTCTCATTCACGAATGCCACGCCGATGGGCATGTCGAGTTGGGTGTCGGCGAGTTTGATGATCTCCTCCTCGGCCTTGTCGGAAATGGTGATCCATTCCATTTTCATTTCGATGGGATTGAGTTCCCGAGCCCGGATCTCCTCCATCTTAAGCGGATCGAGCTTTGCGAAGCGCTTCATCATCTTGAGCAGGAACAGCGGGCTGTAGCCCTCATCCTTCCCGCAGGCAGCCCAGACGATGGCTTCCAGCGGATAGATCCGGGAGAGTTCCAGGATGTCGATGTAGTCGCGGGTCTCTGTCCGGGCGCAGAGGGCGAGGGCCTTGTTGACTGCCATGTCAAACAAGTGGAGCCGCCAGCCAAGTTGCGGGTCGGGAACGATGGGAAAAAAGCGGAAGGCGGAGTCGTGCGCCCAATCCAAGGCGACCTTTTCCCCGTTCCGTCGGACGAGCGCTTTCCGGAAGGATTCGGGCGCTGACCAATCGCCGTATTTCAACGCCTTCTCGACTTCGTAACCGGCAGCTTCCAACGCAGCGACATCGCGCAGGCTGTGCTGGTCCAAGTCCGCGATCGCATCGTGGAACATGTCGAAGTCGTTCGAAAACCTGGCGGATTCCTCACTGGCGTTGAGAACCAGCCCCCCGGCGAAGTGACTTTCCTCCGAGCGGTTGCCGACGATGACGGCGAGAACCTCGCGCTGGAATCTGGTTAGAGGCATCGTTGCAGATCTTGAGCGGCCCGCCAGGCGCGCCAGTTTCCATATTCGCGCAGATGCTCGACGACTAGACGCACATCCCCCAAACGGCTGATCTTGGCTTCAGGATGACGAAACCAGAAGCAATGCACATCGTATTCCTTCACCAAGGCCTCCGCCTTTGCGATCAGCTCGGGCGGTGCCGGGCATGTGCTCAGCGGACTTTCCTGCTCCAGGTTCATGTCTGGAGATTATCGTGAACTCCCCGAAGGCGCAAGACGCCAGTCCTCTCACCGCCGCCGTCAGACGGTGACGAGGGAAAAGGTGAACTGGAACTACTGGGCTGAAACTTGAAGCTGGCTGAGACAGCCGGGACAGGCTCAGTGATTTGACATTCGAAACGCATCCGTTACGGTTGCACTCGTGAGTGGAACCACCATTACGCTGAAAAATGTGCCGCCGGAGCTGCATCGTTCGCTCAAGGAACTGGCGAAGAAGCACAAGCGGTCCTTGAACCAAGAGGCGATCCTTTGCCTGGAAGGTGCGATTTCCACGTCAGGAAATCAGGGGACCAGTTTGAGATTTTCACCCCAGCCAGTTTCGGTTGGAAAGATTCTGCGGCCTCTCGGTGACCGGGCGGATCGCCAGGAGGACTTGCTCGACCGCGAGCCATGATCGGCCTTGATACAAGCATTCTGGTGGCGCACGCCATTGCGGAGCATCCCCACCATGAGGCAAGCCACCGATGGCTGGAGGAGGCGCTTATGAGGAACCAGACCTTCGCAATTACTACAGGGATTCTTGCGGAATTCATTCATGTCGTGACGGATGCGCGACGCTTCGAGACTCCTCTTGAGATTTCACAGGCATTGGAACGCGCTGCATTCTGGGCCGAGGCGCGCGAGGTGACGCTCCTATCCGCAGACGATGAGGCAAATGCGCTTTGGTTGAAGTGGCTGGCGAATTTCCACTTGGGAAGGAAACGCTTGCTCGACACCTTGATTGCCGTGACTTGGCACGTGGCCGGGGTTCGGGAGATATGCACTTTGAATCCCAAAGACTTCACCGTGTTCGGTGTTTTTCAGATGCATCGCATCGGAATGGATAAGAACGAGGTCTGAGAAGGGAACTCACCGCCGCCGCCAGACGGTGACGAGGGAAAAGGTGAACTGGAACTTTCTCGCCGTCTCGCGAATGAGGAAGGGCTCGTTGGTTTTGCGGATGAGTTCGAAGTCCGCTGAGAGGCTTTCCTTCAGCCAGTCGAAAGTGCTGCCAGCGGGCCAATTTTCCGGCGGGGTGAATTCGGCCAACCAGGTGCAAGGAGTGGCGAGGACGAGCTCGCCGCCGGGTTTGACGAGGGCGGGCAGCCGATCAAGCAGGCGCTGCGGCTCGGGCAGGCGACAGAGAAGATTGGCGGCGTGGACGCGATCGAAGGTGCCGAGATCGGCGCGCAGTTCCATGGCATCCCCGGTTTCGAAATGGAGCCGCTCGGTTTCGAATCCGTCAGGCAGACGGGCTTCCAGATCGGTGGAGACGTGAGCTTCCTCGAGGCGCTGATAGGGGAGGGTGCTTCCGGTTCGCAGGCTCTCCGCCGCGTCGATGAAGGAGCGGGAAAAGTCGATACCGATGACTTCCGCGCAGGTGCGCGACATTTCGAAGGCCGAGCGCCCGACCGCGCAACCGAGATCGAGCCCGCGTTCGACTCCGTGTCTGCCGAAGTGCTCCGTGGTGCGCACGGCAAACTCCAGCGCCTCATGCATCGCCGACGGCGCATCGTCAGGCAGGATTTCGTCGGTGCTGCCGTAATGGAAGAGCAGGTATTCGCCTAACAGCTTCCGGGTTTCGTAGAGGTTGGACATCAGCTGGTGAAGACTTGGAGCAGGATGCTCCAGAGACGGACTGGAGCGGGACGCTCCGAGCCACGGTTAGTGACTTGCGAGGGCGTCCATGAGGTAGCGGGCGGGGCGGAAGTTCTCGATGAGGACTTCGTGCTGATCGCCGCGGCGCATGCGGACTTGGCTGATGTTGAAGTTCGGCGTCTTGTGCGGCGCGAAGAGGATGTCGTCGTGGGTCGAGTTCTCGTGCTTCTTGAACATCTCCGGGATGATGTCGCCGCCGAGATGGTCGTCGCGACCGGTGGCGAGGTGGCAGGTGCCGAGGACCTTCTCGTCCTGGATGTCCGCGCCGGACACGGGGAGGACCTGGGTGCCGAAGCCGAGTTCGCCGAGCGTGCCGGTCATCGGGTCGTCGGCGAGGCGGGCGTTGTGGGCGTCGATGGTCGACTGTTTCCCGGAGATAAGGGTCGAGCGGATGATGCAGCGGTCGACCACGTCGAGCACGCCGAGGGTGCCGTCCTCGTATTTCATCGGAAATTGTCCGCGTGCATCCTGGGGAACGAAGTAGACTTCCCCGGCGGGAAGATTCGCGATGTCCGGCTTTTCGCCGAGGCAGAGGCCGTGGGACTTCTGTGCATCCTGTCCGCCGAGGCCGAGCCAAGCGGTCAGCACGCGACCGTCTTCGAGGGCGAAGTCGATCTCGATGTCATCGGCATTCGAAAGGGCGCGGCGGAGCTTTTCGGCATCCTTCGAGACTTCGTGGTAATCCACGGCGAGGCCGGAGTTGAGGATGATGTCATTGACCCCGTGCAGCGTGGCTCCCCGGAAGCCGTATTCCTTGCACTTGGCCGTCAGCGGCGCGGTGGCGGAGTAGGTGGAGACGCAGAGGATGATGTCGTAGTTGGAATAAATATCGCGATCGAGCGAGAGGTGGTTGCCGGCGGTGTCCCAGACGTCATCGGCCAGATCGAGGTTCGATCCGTAGGTCATCTTGTAGGCGAAGAGCTCGCCGCCGGACATGCCGAGGGCGTCGAGGCTGCCGTTCTGGAGGCCTAGGTAGAAGGCTTCGTGGGCCTTTTTCTGGATCGGAAAGCCGGGCTGCTGGAGGAAGGCGAGATCCTTGACGAGCGGAGCCGGATCGTCGAAATCGAGGAGAATGCAGACCTTGCAGCCTCTCGTGGGGGCGAAAACCGTGCCGAGAAGCCGGGTCAGATCGAACGCCGGAAACTCGCGGTTCTCGGGATGAAGGAGGACCTCCTCACGAAGGTAGGCGGGTAAAGTGGCCGTGGAAGACATGCCGCCATCCTAAAAGCGAAACGTTTTCGCGCAAGCTGACGACCGTAAAAAGTTCAGGCCTGCCCGAGATCGCCAAAGTCCATGCCCTTTTCACGCATTTCATCGAGCACGCCGGACATGTCCTGAAGCGTTTCCCAAAGCGACCTCAACACATAGACCGGCGCGCCGCAGCGAACGGCGAGGGCGATGCAGTCGCTGGGCCGCGCGTCGAGCTCCACGATTTTCCGCTCCATGATCTCGTTCTGGGCCTCCAGGATCAGACGGGCGTAGTAAATATCGTTCTCCACCCGCACGATGAGCACGCGGCTGACCTTCGCGCCGAAGGTGTCCATTGCCTGGAGAAAGAGGTCGTGCGTGAGGGGGCGTGGAGGCTGCTGGCCGGCCAACGAGGCATTGATCGAGGCTCCCACGGCGGGATCGATATAAAAGACGATCGCCTTCTTTCCATCGCCGAGAAACACCGCGCACCCGGCCTGGGTGGGCAGCAGGGCGATGGGTTCGACGCGGACAAGATCGGGCACGGAGGGACTATGGCGGGTGAACCTGGATTTTCCAACGGTCAAGTTGGACCATCAGCAGTCAATCAAGCAGGCGGCTTGATCCGTTCGTGACAGCCGCGTGGGATTGGGGATGCTGACGGGGTGAATTTCCTGACGATCGCTGCATTGAAGGAGCAGGCTGGCGAATCCGCGATGGCGGCCGTGCTGGACGCCGAACTCCAGTCGAAAAGCCCGCGCCAGACGAAGGCCGGTAAGCCGTATCTCGTGCTGACCTTCGCGGATGCCACCGGCAGCTTCGGGCTGAATGCCTGGTCGGACGCGCCGCTGTTCGACGCTGCTTCCGGGTTCACCGACGGCACGGTGCTGCGCCTTGATGCCGAGTGGACCCAGAACACCTACGGGCTCAACGCCACCAACCTCGCCTGGGAGCGTCTCAGCGGTGACGCCCTGGAGGCCTTCTACGCCGGAGACGCCGCCACGGCGGAAAAGCAGCGCCGAGATTGGGAAACGATCACCAGCTTTTGCGAATCCGTCGTCGACCCCCGCCTTCACGCGCTGGCGGAGCTTTTTGTCACCAGCATGGGCGCGAAGTTTCGCCGTGCCGCCGCCGCACGGAGGAACCACCACGCGCGCCGCGGTGGGCTGGTCGAGCACGTGGCCCAGATGATGCGCTCCGCCGATGCCATCTGTGGGGCCTACCCCCAGCTCAACCGCGATCTTTTGCTCATCGGCGTGCTGTTTCACGACTGCGGGAAGCTTTGGGAAAACCAGTATGCCGAGCGTGGATTCGCCCAGGGGCACTCGCTGCACGGCGAAATGCTCGGCCACATCCCGCTGGGCATCGAGCTGGTCAACAAGCTCTGGCGGGACGTCAGCGACTCCCCGGTCGCCTCGGGTTGGGTGGCACTCGAGCCCTCCAGCGAAATGGTCCGCCTGCACCTGCTGCACCTCATTGCCAGCCATCACGGCGAGTTCCAGTTCGGCTCGCCCACGCTGCCGCGCACGCCGGAAGCCTTCGCACTCCACCACATCGACAACCTCGACGCGAAGCTCGAAATGATTCACGACGCCTACGGTCGCGCCAACGAGCTGGCGGAGGGCATTTACGAGAAGCAGTTCCCGCTGCCCGCGAATCTGGTCGAACCGCTGGGACGCTTTCAGCGCGAATGACGTATTGAATGACGAATGAGGAATTCCCAAATGACGAACGGAAGATGAATGCCTTCGTCATTCGGAAATTCGGAATTCGTCATTTCTCCCCCTATGGAACAAACCCACGGCATCCTGATCCGGCTGACGAAGCTGACCGACAGCAGCCTGATCATCCATTGGTTCACCGACGGGGCAGGGCTGGTCAAGACGGTGGCGAATGGTGCGCGTCGTCCTGCGAGCCCCTTCGCCGGAAAGCTCGATCTCTTTTTCACCGCCGAGATCGTCTGGACCCCGGCGAAACGCGGCGAACTCCATCCGCTCAAGGAAGTCGTCGTTTCCAACTGGCACATGGGCCTGCGGAAAAGCTACGTCGCCACCCTGTTGGCGGGCTATTTCTGCCGGCTCCTCGAACAAGCGGTCGAGCCCGGGCATCCGGACCCGCAGCTTTATGATCTGCTGCGCCGCGCGCTGGATTACGTCGACACCGCCGGCCCCAGCCTGCGTGGCCTTCAACACTTCGAGCGGGAACTGGCCAGAATGCTCGGAGTTTCCCATGATCGGCGTTCCGCCGAGCTGGCCCTTCGCGATGCGGTGGGGGAGCTCCCGAGCATCCGACGCGACCTAGTCGAAAGACTCTCGGGACCCGGGGATTTGGACTCGTCAAATCACTAATTGGTGTTAACCGTGTAAACACATCATGGACTCACCTACAGCCACCCTGATTGGAATCCTACGCGACCGCGCGGAATCCCTGCGCGAAAATGGGGACCTCGACGAAGCACTTCACGCTGCCACGGCTGCGGTGGAAAAGGCCCAGCAGACGCTGAGTTCCGAGTATGATAGCATCGACGAGTTCGTCTCCAGCTTGGAGCAGCGAGCCGTGATTTATCGGGAACTCGGACAATATGAACTCGCCCGTGATGATTACCGCCAGGGGGTCGATCAGCTTGATGGACGGCTCGACCGGCTGGATCAGCTTGGTCGCCTCTACGCCGGTCTAGGCTCCGCTTACGATTGCCTCGGCGATACAGAACGTGCCGAGACCGCCTGGAAAAAGTCACTGGATAGCTTCGAGCGCCACGATCCCCCGCTTCAGCTCGATGTGGCCTCCATGGCCAACAATCTCGGAGCCCTCCGCAAGGCCGCCGGCGATCTCGATGCGGCGGAAAATTTCTACCTCCGCGCCTTGGAAATCCTCCACTCCCAACTCGGCAAGGATCACGAGGAAACGGCCGCTGTTTCCAACAATCTCGGCGCACTTTACCTCGCCGCAGGCTTTGGCGAGCAGGCGCGTGAAATGCACATGATGGCCCTCGAGGTGCGCCGCGCGCTCTTCGGTGACAACCATCCGGACACCGCCCAGTCCCATAACAATCTGGCCTTGGCGCTGCTGCTGACCGGTGATCGTTCCTGGGCAAAGCGGCACTTTGAAAAGTCGCTCACCGCCTTCGAGTCCCTCGGCACCCAGTACTGCGAGGACCTCGAAGCGGTGTCCGCGAATTACTGCGACTTCCTCCGCGCCGATGGCGAAGCCGGCCTTGCCGAGGTCATCGACCAGCGCGTGCAGGCGAAGCTGGGGCGGGTTTGACCGGCTGGGTTTGCACCTTCAAGGGCTCCGCCCGCAGCCATTTTCGAATCAGCGCGCGATCGGCTGTTAGATTTCCGACAAGCCGGTAGCTGGAGCGTTGCAGAACCCCGGCCTCCTCACGGCTTTCGTCGACCACGCACCACGGCGCGGAACCGGATGAGTGGATCATGCGGAAGCCTTGGGCATCGTTGATGAGAAAGCCGACATGGCTGTCGAGTCCCACCAGACAGATGCCCGGCTCCACCTTACTGACCGAGGAAACGAAGCTGTCGTAGGGCTTTCCGGCGCTCAGGCGAAATGATTTCCGGTCGATGAAGGTTTGCAGGATGTGCTCCGACGCCTGTTGGGCGAGCTTGTAGCGGTCGACCCGGAACCCTGCATCGCGCAGGACGGTGGAGACGAAATAGCCGCAGGCGATTTTCCCCTGACCCGGCCCGGGCGCGGTGCCGTTGAAGTCCCAGGGAGTTCCCAGCCAGCAGCGCATCATCGGGGGCAGGGTCTTTTCCAGATCAGTCCGCGCCTCGTCCTCGATGATGGCGCGATCTTTCTCGGTCCGCGCGGCCCGGTGGCGCTTTTCCATCGCCACGCGGCGTTTTTCCAGATCACCGGAAAGCGTCAGGTAGGTCGCGGGATCCGGCTTCGGTCCGCTGATCTTCTGGGCCGCCTGAGGAAACCAATCGCGCGCCAAAGGCATGAGCTGCCAAGCCGTCAAGCCGATGACCAGCAGTCCCACCAGGATCCAGAGCAAGCGTTTCAACGGCGGGAGACTTTCAGCAGCCAGTCGGGTTGACCAGCCCGGAGCGGACTTCATCCGCCTTCGGCCTCGATCCCCAAGAGGGGCGTGGGCGGCCCGCTCGAGAGTGGGTATTTTAAAACGGGCGAGCCGCCCGTTCCCCTCTTCGGTGAATCTCGCTGATCGCCCAGATCGCGTGTTCGGAAATGAGCGGATCGGGATCGGTGGCGGCGGTTTCGAGGGCAGGGAGGTCTTCGGTGGTGCCGGTGTTTCCGAGGGCGACGCAGACGTTTCTCAAAAAGCGCGGGCGCTTGATGCGCTTGATGGGGGACTTGGCGAAGAGGGCGCGGAAAGACTCGTCGTCGAGCGTGAGGAAATCCCGGAGCCGATGGCGGAAGACGCTTTCCCGAGCGTGGAAGCTGGCCTCGCGGGAGACCTCGGCAAACTTGTTCCAAGGACAGGCATCGAGGCAGTCGTCACAGCCGTAAATGCGGTCGCCCATGGCGATGCGGAACTCCTCTGGGATGGCCTCCTTGTGCTCGATGGTGAGGTAGGAAATGCAGCGTCGCGCATCGACTCGATGTGGCGCGGTGATGGCCCCGGTGGGGCAGGCGGTGATGCAGCGGGTGCACTTTCCGCAGTGGTCGCCGAAGGGTGTGTCGGCGGTCAGATCGAGCGTGGTGAGCAGTTCGGCGAGGAAGAACCAGGTGCCGAGGCGGCGGTGGATCTGGAGGGTGGACTTGCCACTCCAGCCGAGGCCGGCGTCGGTGGCGAAGTCGCGCTCGAGCACCGGGCCGGTGTCGACGTAATAGCGCTGGGTGCCGCCGAGTTTCGCGAGTTCGACGTCGAAGGCCTTCAGCTTCGCGAGGATGAGATCGTGGTAGTCCTCGTTCCAGGCGTAGCGGGCGATGCGGTAGCCTTCCGCGCCGGAACTACGGCCCGGATAGTAGTTCAAGGCCAGGCAGATGACGGTTTTACAACCCTCCAGGACCTCACGCGGATCACAGCGTCGATGCGGAGTCTTTTCCATCCACGCCATGTCGCCGTGCAGGCCCTCGCCGATCCATTCGCGGAAGGCCTCGGCGTGGGTGGCTTCCTTCGCGACCGCGATCCGGCAGTCATCAAACCCAAGCCCGCGGGCGATGGCTTTGACCGTGTCCGCGCTCACCTCTTCGGTTTCGGATTTCAAATTTCGAGTTTAGGATGTTCTCCCCCTCAAGCGTGCCCGGTGAAGAAGTAGCGGGCGCTTTCCAGGATGCCGGTGGTGATTTCCCCGGAGTCGAGGCCGCGGGTGTCGAGGGCGAGGTGGGCGGTTTCCCGATACCAGGGCGTGCGTTCGCTGAGCAGGGCTTCGATGCGGGCACGCGGGTCATCGGTGTGGAGCAGCGGACGGTCGCGGTTGCGGCTGGTGCGGTCGACGATGGTTCCGACCGGGGCCTGGAGCCAGACGACGTAGCCGAGCTGTCGAAGGAGTGCGCGATTCTGGGGTCGGACGATCACGCCGCCGCCGGTCGAAATGATGCGTCGCGGGGCCTCGGGATCGTAGAGTTCCTCCAGCAAATGCGTTTCCATTTCACGGAAAGCGGGCTCGCCGAGTTCGGCAAACAGGGTGGCGATGGCCTTGCCGGCGCGCTGTTCGATCAGGGAGTCCATGTCGACGAGCGGGTAGCCGAGCCGTTGCTGGAGCTCGCGTCCGACCGTGGATTTCCCGCAGCCCATGAAACCAATGAGCACGATGTTTTTCGGAACGCTGACGCCGTCCACCATGGGCGGAGCTTAGCGGGCGTTTTGCATTCGGCGAACCTGAAATTCACGACTTGCCAGTGCCGGGCGCGGCGTGGAAGCCTCGCGGAGGCAATGGATTCTGCCGGACCCAGGGTGGTCGAACCGCTCTTTACGAGCTGATGATTCCTACCGGCTCCCGGAAGAATCATGTCAGAAACGCTTTTCCAACCCCGCGACCGGACGCCGTTCGCGTTCGTGATCCGCCAGCTCCGCGCAGCTTGGCGGGGGGCGGGATTTGTTTCGTGGTGGCTGCTGCGGCTGCTGCCGATGGCGATGGCCGTCGGCTCGGCCTCGGCGTTTTTCCTGTGGAGTCTCGACCGGGTGACGCGGCTTCGCTTCGAGCAACCGTGGCTGCTTTACCTGCTGCCGTTCGCGGGTCTGCTGGTGGCGCTGCTTTATAAGAAGGTCGGTGGGAAATCCGAAGGCGGAACGAATCTCCTCGTCGATGAGATCCATGAACCCGGCGGTGGCGTGCCGAGGCGAATGGCGCCGCTGATTTTGATCGGCACGATCCTGACGCATCTCTGCGGGGGCTCGGCCGGACGTGAAGGCACCGCGGTGCAGATGGGCGGGAGCATTGCCAGCGCGTTCGCGAGGGTCTTCCGCGTGCCCCCCGAGGCGCTGCGCATCTTGCTGATGGCGGGCGTGGCGGCGGGCTTCGGGGCGGTGTTCGGCACGCCGCTGGCGGGGGCGGTGTTCGCGCTGGAAGTGCTGGTGATCGGGCGGATCCAGTATGACGCGCTGCTGCCCTGCCTGCTCGCAGCGCTGGTCGGAAACTGGACCTGCGAGGCCTGGGGCATCGTCCACACGCGCTACGACGTCGCCTTCATGCGGGATGTGATCATTCCGAGCCAGGGCTTCCATTTCGATCCGTGGTTGCTGGGAAAAGTCGTGCTGGCCTCGGTGGTCTTCGGTCTTTGTGCGACGACTTTCACCCGTGCCTCCCAATGGCTCGGCGGCGTGATGAAGCAGCTCTGTCCGAATGCCCTGCTGCGGCCGGTGATCGGCGGTGCGGCAATCATTGCGCTGGTCCATCTGCTGGGCACCCGCGAGTTTCTCGGGCTCGGCGTGTGGTCTCCGAATCCCCGCGACCTGACGATTTCCTCGTTTTTCCAGCCGGGAAACATCGTGCAGTGGGCGTGGTTCTGGAAGCTGCTTTTTACGGTCATCACGCTGTCCTGCGGCTTCAAGGGCGGGGAAGTCACGCCGCTGTTTTTCATCGGCGCGGCGCTGGGCAGCGCGCTTTCCGGGCTGATGGGCGCGCCGAACGATCTCTTCGCCGCGCTGGGATTCGTGGCGGTCTTCGCGGCGGCGGCGAACACCCCGCTGGCCTGCGCGCTGATGGGGATCGAGCTCTTCGGTGCCCAGAATGCGGGCTATCTGGCGATCGCCTGTTTCGTGGCCTACGCGTGCAGCGGCCACACCGGGATCTACAAGTCCCAGCGGCTGGCGGTGCCGAAACGCTGACTCGCAGGGAAGGGCAGGCAATTGGAAGAATAGGCCCATGTGGAGCGACTGCTTGCGAAAAGCCATTCCCATGTGCACAAGTGGACTGTGTCTTGCTGTGTGGCAGGTCCGCCCCTTTCCCGTGGAATCATGAATTTCAGCTCCTCCATTCCCCGCAAGGGCATGGCAAACCGCCCTTCCGGGTTCGCGCTGGTGGCGTCGATGCTCGCGATGGCTCTGCTGATGGTCCTCGGTCTCGGGCTGATGACCCTGGCCACGATCGAACTGCGGCGCACCAGTGGAACGAACTACGAAGCGGAGGCCCGGGCGAAGGCGCGGCTTTCCCTGATGCTGGCGATCGGTGACCTGCAACGCTACGCCGGACCCGACACGCGTGCGACCGCTGAGGCGGGCCTCCTGGACGAGGCGATCCCGAATCCCCACTGGACCGGCATTTGGAACACGCGGGCTCCCGACGGCAAGCCACTGCTCAAGCGCGACGACCGCAACGGCGGACTGACTGACTCCCGCCTGGCAAATCCGGACCGCGAAACCTCGGCCCTGACCTGGCTTGCCAGCGGTGGCGTCTCCCCGCGCACCGAGATCGCACCGGAGGAGGCGATCGAGCTGGTCAGCGGTCGCGACGATCCTGCGGGCCGTCGAGTCGCGGCGAAGCGGATGCGGGTGAATACCGGGAAACCTGAAACGGGCGGCTATGCCTGGTGGGTCGGCGATCTTGGAGTGAAGGCGAACCTTTCCACGCCCGATGCCTTCGAAGGAAAGCTGGCGGACGCCAACAAGCCGGGCGATGGCGGATGGTTCCGCCGGATGATCTCCCAGGAAGCGGATGCCTCGCTCATCGGTGGCCCAGTTAAGGCCGACGAAAAGCGCAAGCTCGTCACGGACGTGACCCGACGTCTGGCGGCAGAGGACTGGGATCGCACCCGCTTTCATGATTTCACCGTCCACTCGGTAGGTGTGCTCGCGGACATGGAAGCCGGCGGCCTGAAGCGCGATCTAACAGCCTTTCTCAACAGCGAGGGAAAGATCGCGGACCGCGAGGGGCTGCCCGGGCTTTCCGACAGCGACAATCTCGTCGGCCCTGCAAACCAGGCGGCGGCCACACGCGACGGGCTCGATTGGACCTCGACGCGGCACCGTTTCACCTCACCGAAATTCGGACTCCTGCGGAAATGGGCGCGCGAAGCCGTGCCGTTCAGCGGAAACAACGTGGTGGCGGTCCTGCCAAAGACGGAGGATTCCCCGCGCGTTTCACAGTCAAATGCGCTCGCCCTCAGCAATCTCACTCCGGCGGCGATCGGTTCGCTCGATGCCCCGAACCGCGTGCCGACCTTGGTGGAAGGAACGCTGGGTTTCACCATGAGTTGGCACCGGGTGGGAGCCCAGCCCGGAGGCACCCAACCGAGCAGGCCCTATCAGGTCAGGCTGCACCTTTATCCGAGGATCGTGCTGTGGAATCCCTACAACGTGGAACTCGAGCTCGATCGCACGATCGCAATGATCCAGGGCAACGGGCGACAGGAGATGTGGACGGAGATCTATTATCCTCCCAACATGAATCTCAGATACATTGCCCAGTGGATCTGGTTCGAAGGTGGACGCAGCTCGAACTTCACACCTGCCGGTGGATCGATCCTCGAAAGCGAGGGCTACAAGGATCCCTACATCGGCTGCTTCTATTTCTCGCTTCCGAAGACGAAGTTCAAGCCAGGTGAATGCCTCGTCTTCAGTCCGGAAAAAGCCGCCGAGTATGACCGTCCCATTCCCGGAGTCAGCGAAGCCTACGCCCTGGAGAAGAACGTTCTGAGTTGCGAAACCAGCCCGGACCCATCGAAGAACTACTACATGTCCAATAATGAGGTGGACGGTGGCTTCAACTTCATCCCCATCAATTACTGGTTTGCTCCAACCTCTGCCTGGAAATCAGGCGGCATCGCCAACCAAGGCGACGATTCCCGCGTGATCCTGAAAAAGCTCGGGACCGCGAGCAATGTCACCTTTGAGGACTTCGATGCCCTGCCGCAGATTTCCGTGGTGTCCGCTTCGCTGCAATACGGAGCTGGGCGCGAGCCAAGGATTGCCTGGAGCACGAATGAGAAGATGCCTGTCGAGGAAACCGCCACGGTCGATCCGAGGGCCACGTATGCTCCGAATGTTCGCACCCGTGAAGGCATCCGGCTGCGCTGGCACAACGAGACGCGATCCAATCTGGTGAACTCCGGTTCGCTCAATGGCACTGCACATTTCGAGGATGCCCTGCTCGGCAACTGGAATGCGCGGGCATCCTATGTCGCGCGGACTCCGTGGGACAATCTCGCCGGGACGCTTCCGAAATCGGGCACGGCCGGTGGTCCTTGGTTCTTCGGAGCCTACACCCGTGACCTCTACGATCAGGCGGTTTCCTGGCAGGATCAGATGCCAGCCTATCGCGATGGCCGCTATCACGGAAATCCCTTCGGCACGCCACAGGAGGCGGCCGGGCCGATCGTGCTTTTCGATGTGCCGCGCAGCGGAACCGGGGTCATCTCGATCGGGCAGTTCCAGCACGCCAAGCTCTCCGAGTTCATCTGGCATCCGTCGTATGCCGTCGGCCAGTCGCTCGCCGATCCGCGCGGGCCGACTGGGAAATCGACCGGACTCGCGAGGACCGCACCGCTTTTCGCGGACGCATCGGAAGCCAGTAGCGGCGGCTTTTCGGTCGATGCGATCGGTAGCTCGACGGATGTCCAGCGCGGCACGACTCGCGACGCCTGGGCCCAGCAGGGTCGGGCGATTTTTCAGGACTATCCCTCCACCGATAATCTCATCTACGATCTCTCCTACGAGGCGAACCGTAGTTTGTGGGATGCGTTTTTCCTCTCAGGGGCCGATCAGGCAAAGGCGGAGGCTTTTATCAAAGATCCCGCCGCGAATCCGCTGCCGAATGGCAGGCTGCGTATGACCTCCACTTCCGGAAAAGCGACGAAGGCGGAGGATCTTCGCGATCTTCATCTCGCCGCGTCACGATTGGTCGTGGACGGTGCCTTCAACATCAACTCGCTCAGCGTCGAAGCCTGGAAGGCCGTGCTCTCCGGGGCCCGCGCCGCCTCGCCGGATGGGAAGGTGCGGTTTCCGCGGGTGCTGTCCGCGCCGGGTAAGACCTGGACTTCAGGGGATTCGCCCAACGACGGCTCTGCATGGAATGGTGAACGCGTGCTCACGGATGCGGAGATCGATCGTTTGGCCAGAGCGATCGTCGTCGAGGTCCGAAAGCGCGCGCCGTTCCTCTCGCTCGGGGACTTTGTGAATCGCCGTCTCGTCGATGATGCCACTGGACGCATGGGACCGCTGCAGGCCGCCATCGATGCAGCGGGGCTGAACTCGGCCTTTGATGCCGCCTATCCTTTGGACAACTCGAAGTCGCTACCCGACTACTCGCATCCCGATAAGGTCCGCGATGCCACCCGGCTGGAGCAAACGCTGAAGCCAACCTCGAAAGCCTGGGGAGCCCCTGCCTATCTCACCCAGGGCGATGTGCTGCAAGTGCTCGGCCCGATGCTCAATGCGCGCTCAGACACCTTCGTGATCCGCGCCTACGGCGATTCGGCGGATTCCTCCGGAACCATCCGCGCACGCGCCTGGTGCGAGGCCATCGTCCAGCGCACGCCGGAGCCGCTGAAGCCGGATCAGTCGGGGCTCAACTCTGTCGACGCCGGGAAGCCGGGTGACTTCGGGCGTCGTTTCATCGTGAAGTCCTTCCGCTGGTTGAAGCGCGAGGAGATCTAACAGACCATTCGCGCATGCCTCTTTCCCTCACCCCGCTGCTTCGTCGCCTGTTTCTGATCGTGGCGCTCGTGCTGCCTCTTCACGGTGAGCCGGAAAAGGAGAAGGAAAAGAAGCCGCCACGCACGATCCGTTTCCTGCCGCTCGGAGAGTCGCCGCCGTTCCGTCAGGAGATTCGCGATGGCGTGCGTTACGAGTTGGAGCCACCCGTCGGCAGCATCCCGCCGCGCGAGGTGAGCCTCACGGTTGGCAAGCTCACGGTGCCGTCGGTGCGGCTTTCCATCGGCCGGATTTCCCTGGCCGCGGGACTGCCGAACGGGGTCGAGCCGATCGCTGTCCGTCGGCCCGAGGACAGCCCGACCTCCCAGCCTTGGATGAATGTGACTCTTCCCGAAACCGGCAACGTGCTGGTGCTGGTCTGGCGTGATCCCGGCAAGCTCTGGGACAAGCCGCGCTGGCTGTTGATGTCCGATGGCCCGGAATTCAACGCAGGAAAACTCCGGCTCTCCAACATTTCCCCGGTCGAGATCCGTTTCATTATCGGCGAGGATAAGATCGCGCTAACTCCGGGAAAGGTTCATCTGATATCGCTTCCCGTGGGTCGTGATGTTCCCGTTCAGATCGCGTGGATCGACGCCTCCGGAAACGCCAACCGGATCTACTCCAGCGCGATCGTTCAGAACCAGGGCGAGCGCGGCGAGTTGATGGTCTACCGCGCCGATGGCGAGCAGCCCAGGCAGCCGCTGAAGGTCCTGCCGCTGCGAGAAAGGGCCCCTGAGCCGCCGCCGGTGGCACCCTGAGAAGTGGGGTAACTTTTACCCTTCCTTCACAAATCCCCGTGCTTTCTAACACACGGATTTAACACGCACCCGATTGGATGTGGATCATAGCCCAACAAGGCTACATTCCATGAACCCAATCCTAAAAACAGCGCTTGTTGTCGCCAGTCCGCTGGCGTCCACCCTCGCGAATGCCGCACCCACGGCTTCGTTCAGCAACGTGAATCCTTCCAACGGCTCGGTCGTTGGATCGCCCCAGACGACCCTGCGTGGAAAGGTCAGCCACGACATCTATCCGTCCTCCCAGATCGCGGCCACGCTCAATGGCAAGCCGCTGTTTCTCGACCCGCGAGGGCACTTCTCCGTCCCCGTCAATCTCAGTCCGGGCAATAACGATTTCACGCTCAAGGCCAGCACGCCGAATCCCCGCCAGCAGATCACCGAGATCTCGGCTTATCTAGATGGCTCGATGGTCTACGGCTCCGATGAAGCCCGCGCCCGGGCGCTGCGCACCTTCCAGGGTGGCCAGTTGAAAACCAGCGCGGGAAACCTGCTGCCACTCAACACCGGCGGTGTCGCCAATGCCAACGACGCGCACTTCTTTCCCGATGACCAGCTCTTCCTCGCCGGCGATATCCGCGCGAATGAAAACCCCGAGCTCGCCTCCATCCAGACGCTTTTCCTGCGCGAGCACAACCAGCTCGCCGCTGCCATCGCTGCGGCCAATCCACGCCTGACTGATGAGCAGGTCTATCAACGCGCCCGTCGGCTCGTCATCGCCGAGATCCAGGTGGTCACCTACCGCGAGTTCCTGCCCGCCTTGCTCGGTCCGAACCCGCTGCGGCGCTACACCGGTTACAGCCCCGATGTGAATGCCGGAATGGCCACCGAGTTCACCACCGCTGCCTTCCGCATCGGGCATACGCTGGTGAATGACGACATCGAGTTCCTCGACAACGACGGTGAGGAAATCGCCGACGGACTGGAGCTCGCCTTCGCCTTCTTCAATCCCCAGCCGCTCAAGCAGCTTGGACCGGATTCGACTCTGAAATATCTCGCCACCGATGTCGCCCAGGAGGTCGATACCCAGATTGTCCCCGGTCTGCGTGATTTCCTCTTCGGCCCTCCCGGTGCCGGTGGACTGGACCTTGCCTCGCTCAACATCCAGCGCGGTCGTGATCACGGTCTCGCCGATTACAACACGGTCCGTCGTGCCTATGGCCTGCCGCCGGTGAAAAGCATTTCCGAAATCACGAAGAACCCCACGCTCCAAGCAAGCCTCACCGCGCTCTATGGCGATGTGAAATCCATGGACCTCTGGGTCGCCGGACTCGCCGAGGATCATGTGCCGGGATCCAGCGTCGGCCCGACCTTCCGGCGCATCCTTGTCGATCAGTTCGAGCGCAGCCGCGATGGCGACAGCAACTGGTATGAGCGCAACTTCTTCGGTCGCCAGCTCGCGGCGCTCAACGCCACCCGCCTGTCCGACATCATCCGGCGGAACACCAGCATCACCAAGCTCCAGGACAACGTGTTCTTCTTCGATCCGGACACCACCCTCGACAGCCTCATGCCGAAAGCCGGTTCGCTGCCCGCAGCCCTCTATCAAGGTCCGGACTCCGGCATGCCACCCGCCAGCTACGATGGATCTGGTAACAATCCGTTCCGTTTCACCTGGGGAGCCGCCGGCACCGATCTGCTGCGCATCGCACCCGCCGCCTATGCCGATGGGGTTTCCTCGCCGGGTGGCGAGGGTCGTCCAAGTCCGCGCCTGATCAGCAACACCGTGTCCGAGCTGACCACGCCCTTCGCCAACGCCCGTCTCATGTCGAGCTGGGTTTACGGTTGGGGCCAGTTCATCGACCACGACCTCGGCCTGACCACCACCGGCACCACGGTCTTCAACATCGCGGTCCCCACCGGTGATCCGTCCTTCGATCCCAAGAGCACCAGAACCCAGGTCATCCCCACCCATCGCTCGACCTTCGACGAATCCACCGGCACCGCCACGCCGACCGTTGGCCAGAAGTCCGTGCGGATCACCTTCCAGCCCCGTCCCGGAAGGCGCTGATTCTCCCCGGAATGCTCCCTCCACCCCGCAAGCTAGTCACCCGGCTTGCGGGGATTTTTTCGGACCCCATCATCTGCTCGTCGTCATCCCTTCATGTTTTAAAGGAATCCGACACCCTGCGACTTTTTGAACAAACTGATCTGCTGATTCCCTGGTGTCGGCGCAGAGCTGGGGCAGGATGAATTGGCGGGCGGTGGACGTATTCATGGTGTTGTGGATGTTGGGATGAGTGCCGCGAGAGCACGTGTGAGATCGGTGGCGTTGTGGTGGCGCAGCAGCGGCGCGCCTTGTCCTGCGTAGAAAACGCCGTCATCCATGGTTTTGAACGGGCGTGAGAGTTCGCCCTGAATCGGGTATCCAAGGTGGGTTCGGTTGGTTCTTTCGAGTTGTTCGAGTGTGAGGGTGACGATGAAACGGGCCAGGCGTCCGGAGACATGGTCGCTCAAGCGGGTATGGCGTGCGGATGGATGGAAGAGTTTTTGTTTATGGATGGGATGGGCACCGGATTCCTCGCAGGCGAGATAGGCGGTGCCGACCTGCACGGCGGAAGCACCGAGGGAGATCGCAGCCGCCACGCCTTTTGCATCGGCGATGCCGCCTGCCGCGACGACCGGGATGTTCACCGACTCGACGACTTGGCGGACGAGGGCGAGCGTGCCGTGCAACGAATCGGCGGCGGGCCGGAGAAAGGACGGACGGTGCCCGCCGGCTTCGAATCCGGTGGCAATCACGATATCCACTCCAGCGGCCTCGATGGAGAGTGCTTCATCGAGGGTGGTTGCGGCGCCCATGGTGACGATGCCTCGCCTCCGGCATTCGCTGAGAATTTTCCGGGATGGGATGCCGAATACGAAACTGAAAACCGGGGGACATGCCTCCAGAATCGCCTCCGCCTGCCGCTCGAAATCGACGGGTTCGGATGGCGCGAAATCCGGCGGGGCGACATGATGTTTTTGATAGATGGACTCCATTTCGGAAACCGCGCGCCCGAAGGTGGCGGCATCGGTTTTCCGGGATGTTTCATCCTCGCTGTCCACCCACAGGTTTATCACGAACGGGCCAGCGGTTTCCTTGCGGATTGCATGGGTGACATCGATGATTTCCCGGGGTTCTAACAAATGCGCGCCGTATGAACCCATGCCACCGGCATTGGTCACGGCGGCGGCGAGCTTCACGGTGGAAAGTCCGCCGCCAAACGGGCCTTGGATGACGGGAAGCGCCATGCCAAGCCGGGCGGTAAGCTCTGTTTTCATGAGCTGAAACGATCATGAATGACGACCTCGTTGTCGGGCAGACGTTCGCCGCGCGGCCAGGCAGGTTTCGCCTGCTTGCCGATCGCGAGCATGAAGCTGAGAACATGGTCTCCGGGCAGGTTGATGAGTTTCGCGACGGCCTCGGCGTCGAACCCGATCATGGGGCAGGATTCATAGCCCATGTCGCGCGCGGCAAGCATGAGGGTCATCCCGGCGAAGCCCGTTGAGCGCATCGCCTCGTCGCGGATGAGGGTGGGTTTCGCATCGTAGAATGGGGTGAGCGCGGGCACGAGGATGTCCTGCACTTCCTGCGGTGCGTGCGCCCAGTAGCGTTGCGGATTGTTCGAGTGGGCGGTTAGGTCGGCGCACAGGATCACGAGCAATGAGGCGTCGGTCACCTGTGTCTGATCCCATGCCACGGCGCGGATCTGTTTTCGAAGCTCCGGATCGCGCACCAGCACGAAGCGGTAATTCTGCATGTTGAACGAAGAGGGCGCGAGTTTGGCCAACTCGATCAGCCGGGCGGTTTCCTCATCCGTCATGCGGTGTGCGGGATCGAAGTGCTTGACGGAGCGGCGGGTTTCGATGGCTTCGGTGGCGGTCATGATGTTGGTTTGGGATGTCATGGTGGTCGAAAATTGCGTAGCTGGTTACTTTTGTAAACCTGCTGACTTGCGGAAACCTCAAAATTGGGTTACCACCGGGAAACCCGCTCTCATTTCATGGTTCCCCGCAGAAAAAACAAAGTGGTTCCACCGCCCGACACCTGTCCTCTCCGCGAGTGCCTTGGCATCATCGGAGGCGCGTGGACACCGGGCATCATTTGGTATCTGGGGCATTCTCCCAGGACTTTCAGCGAGTTGAAGGGCGACCTCAAAGGGGTGTCCGCCAAGGTGCTGTCCACACGGTTGAAAAAGCTCGCGGTCGATGGTGTGGTGCTTCGCACCGTGAAGCCGACTTCGCCTCCGACCGTTGAATATTCCCTGACTGAACTGGGCTGTGAACTAAAGCCGGCGATCGAGGCGATTGTGGCTGTCGGACACCGGCTGAAGGAACGCCGCGCCATGCGTGGGTCGTAGGCATGCGGGCATCCCCGAAAGCTAGTAGGTCTAATTCGCCCACCGGTTTGATCGCTTGGAAAATCGGACAGCGTTAGTTTCCGAATGGCACACGGTCGATTGCCTTGAAGTGCCATAGAAAGCATGGGTTTTGAGTTCCATGCCTGTGTCACCGAAAGCGGAACCCGCTCCCGGATGGCTGCTACGCTGTTTCGGAAATTGCATGGAAGGACGTTTCGTTCAGTCTGTTTTCATGAACGCGAAAGCCGCGCGAATCATCACGATCAGGTCTTGGCCAAGCGTTGGTTGGCAGGCTCATCTCATACCATGAACGCAGGCCAAGCCATTCAGACCGCAGGACGCATCGGCGGGTTTTTCGCACGTCATTTTCTCGCGCTGCTTGTGACGGTTGTCGTTCCATGTGTGATTTGGACAATCGTTTACTTCGCGCTCCTGCTTTGGGCGGTTTTCACGAACGGCGGCATCGGTGGCCCGCTGGCCTATCCAGCTGGTCTTCTCTTCTTTTTCCTCGCGGCCAGCGTCGCGAGCCTGCTGCTGTTTTTACCCTCCACCGCTTTGGCAGAGTGGTTTGCCAAGCGTCACGCATTCCCGATTCTTGCTCAGATTCCGATCAGCGTGGCGATCCTTGCCCTGCTTTGTCTGATGTTCGTTTCGATCACCGCCGCAGTTGGCGCGCCGACATCGGTTCGAGGCTTCTCGGTGGGCTTTGGCGTTCTGTTCGTCTCTCACCTGCTTCCACTTGGGCTTTATTGGTGGTCGGCACAGAGCGGGCCGCTTTTGGTTTCACTGGCGCAGCGACTTCTCCGCAGGTTCCGTCCGTGAACTTTTGGACTAGGGGCGGGCTTAATTCCCACTGTGGCTCCGTCGCCAGCCCGCCTGTCAGTGCGGATCACCTTCCAGTCCCGCCCCGGAATACTCCCTCCGCTCCGCAAGCTGGTCACCCGGCTTGCGGGGAAATCGTTATCAGGCATGATGCTTCATGAACGAAACTCGTGGCCCTCGGGTTTTTGATGATGTGCGAATGATCGAACTGAATCCGGGAATGAAGAGCTTTGCCCTGTTGCTTATATTCTGTGGCGCATTGGCGAGGGGAACCACCGTGGAACCGGTCGATCACACCTGCCCGATCTGTGGAACGGTTTCGATCACCATGCAGCTTGGGAGCTATTCGCAGTTTGGAGAACCAGCGCACGATCTTTCCGATAGCCCTCAGTTCTCCTTCTACGGCGTGAACGTTTGTCCGAACGACCTTTTTGCCTCCTGGGAATCGAACTGGGACGAGGTCGGACCGGAGGACAAGGCGAAGTTGTCTGAATTTCTCAAGCATCCCGCCGTCGTTCTGACAGCACAGGAGAAAGCCATCGTCGGAGATCACCTTGAGGAATTGAGATCGAGTGGCTGGTGGGAGGAACTTTGGGCGAGAAGCTGCGATGAAATCCGGAAGCCAGATCCTCGCCATCGTTGGCGCACTGCGATCGCCATGAATTACACTGGTCTCGCAGTGACTTCGGAATGGGAGAAGAAGCTCGCCACCCACTATCGCGAGCAGGCCATTCTCGAGCTGAAGGCGGCCACGACATCGTCATGGGCGACCGATGTCGAGAAGCGGATTTCCAGCTATCTTCAAGCGGAACTGACGCGGCAAGCGGGCAGGGGGGATGAAGCTAAAGCCCTTTTCAGCAAGGTCATTTCGTATGAGAAGACCCTGCCTCCTGATGAGGATTTCGCGTGGATCGCCAGATGGGCTCAAGCTCAGCTTGAGCTGATCGACAAACCTGCACCGACACCAGATCCGGTTCCCGAAGTGGAGTTTCAGCTCCCGCCTCCGCTTGAGGGTATTGCTCCGCCGATTGTTGGGAATGAC
The DNA here is from genome assembly GCA_031419215.1 of Luteolibacter sp. Lineage (GTDB taxonomy): Bacteria > Verrucomicrobiota > Verrucomicrobiia > Verrucomicrobiales > Akkermansiaceae > Luteolibacter. The sequence continues at coordinate 26,031 of JANOKL010000534.1, forward strand.
GCCCCGCCTTCACCCAAACCGATGGGGGAAGAAGAGACGTTGAATGAAATCAGGACTACCGACTTCCTCACGCGCGATGAGATTTGGAACTCGCGAGATCCCGAAATCATCAAGGCCTTGGAAGCAAGAGTGGAACGTCTGCGTCAAAATCGGACTCAGGTTTCAGAAGCGACGCATTGGGCGCGACTTTACGAGATCAGATCGTTCGAAGCATTTACTCGGCGAAGCAAGCTATCGAAACTCCCTGTTCGCTGAAACTTCTCGCAACGCTGTCCACCTTTGGCTCTTGCCACGCTGCCCGTCCTTCTTTCTTCTTCCGGCGCATGTCCGAAATCCTCACCGCCGACCTCCTGGCGCTCGACACCGATGGCTTGAAAAGCCGTTTGTCGAAGCTCAGGAGGTATCTTTGACGTCCCGACCCTCGAATACGATATCGCGAACCTTGAGGAGTCGATGGGCTCGCCCGAGTTCTGGAACGATTCCGACAACGCCAAGATCGTCAGTTCAAAGGCGGCGGCGATGAAGAAGAAGCTGGAGGGCTTCCTGAAGCTCGAAAAGCGCGTCGGTGATGTGGAGGAAGGCATTTCCCTGGCGAAGGAATACGACGACCGCGAAATGGCGCTGGAAGCCGTGGCGGAGTTCGAATCCGTCGGCAAAGACCTGGCGTCCTACGAGCTGCTCACGCTGCTCGACAAGCCGAGCGACATTTCCCCCTGCTACCTCATCATCCAGGCCGGAGCCGGCGGCACCGAGGCCTGCGATTGGGCGCAGATGCTGCACCGCATGTATACCCGCTGGGCGGAGCGCCATGGCTACACCGTGGAGACACTCGACTGGCAGGACGGCGACGGCGCGGGCTTGCGCAGCGCCACCATCAAGATCACCGGCGACTACGCCTACGGCTACCTGAAGAGCGAGCGCGGCGTCCATCGTCTGGTCCGCATTTCGCCCTTCGACTCTGCTGGCAAGCGTCACACCTCGTTCTCCTCGGTCGACGCCACACCGGAGATTTCCAAGGAGATCAAGATCGAGATCGACGAGAACGACATCGAGATCACCACCACCCGTTCCGGCGGCAAGGGTGGTCAGAATGTCAACAAGGTCGAGACCGCCGTCATCCTGCGCCACCTTCCAACCGGCATTCTGATCCGCTCCACCGCCGCGCGCTCACAGGGTCAGAACCGCGTGCTGGCCTACGAAATCCTCAAGGCGAAGCTCTATCAGCTCGAGGAGGACAAGCAGAAGGCCGAGTCCGAACGCGCCTACGGCGAAAAGGGCGACATCGCCTGGGGCAACCAGATCCGCTCCTACGTTTTCCAGCCTTACCAGAAGGTTCTGGACCTGCGTACCGGTGAGGAATCCGGCACGATCCAAGGCGTGATGGATGGCGATATCGACAATTTCATCGAGGCCAAGCTGCGCGGCAAAGTCCGCGTCAAGGGTGTGAAGGACGACGAGGATTGATCGGAATGGAGTGGAGGCACTCTTGCCTCCATTTGCCCGTTCCAATTCCGACAAGGTTTTCCGATTGCCTCATGGCCTGGGGTCGTTGAGTCTGTAGCTCAATTTTCAAACCGACACGCATATGGGACTCATGGATTTCATCAAAGGGGAGCTGCTGGAAATCATTCAGTGGCAGGACGATTCACGCGACACCATCGCCTGGCGTTTTCCGGACGAGGACAAGGCGATCAAGAACGGAGCCCAGCTCATCGTTCGTGAAAGCCAGACCGTTCAGTTCGTTTACGTCGGCCAGTTCGGAGATACCTTCGGGCCTGGCAAGCATTCGCTGGTCACCGACAACATCCCGGTCCTCAACCGACTCAAGGGCTGGAAATACGGCTTCGAGAGCCCGTTCAAGGCCGACGTCTATTTCGTCAACACCCGCCTCTTCACCGGCAACAAGTGGGGCACCGCGAACCCGATCATGTTGCGCGACGCCGACCTCGGTATCGTCCGCGCCCGTGCTTATGGCACCTACGATTTCAAGGTCACCAACGTGCCGCTGTTCCTCAAGGAGGTCGCCGGGTCGGACCATGATTTCCGCGTCGATGAATTCGCCGACACCATGCGTTCGCGCATCGTCAGCATCTTCTCGGATGCCCTGGCCTCCGCGCATGTGCCGGTCTTCGACGTGGCGACGCGCTACATGGATCTCGGCGATGCGCTGCTGCCGCTGATCAACCCGATCATTTCCTCAAAGTATGGCATCGAGGTCGCCAGCTTCGTGGTCGAGAACGTGTCCGTTCCACCGGAGGTCGAGGAGGCCATCGACAAGCGCTCCGCGATGTCCGCGATCGGCAATCTCAACGATTTCGTCAAATATCAGATGGGCCAGGGAATGGCCGCTGGAGAAGGCGGCGGAGGCCCGGGCGGCATGGCGGCGGAGATGGCCGTCGGTTTCGCGATGGCGAAGGACCTGATGGCCCAGAGCAATCCCACGGCGGCAGGCGCACCGCCACCGCTTCCTGCGGCTTCGGCCGTGTCGCCGAATCCGGACATCCTTGATCCCGGCTCGGTCGCCCGCAGCCTCGGGGTCTCTGAAGCCGACGTCATGACCGAGATCGAATCCGGCAAGCTCTCGGCGAAGAAGATCGGCTCCACCTACCGGGTGACCCGCGCCGCGCTCGATGCCTTCCTTGCAGACTGATCCGTGGTGGAAAGCACCTCTCCACCTCCGCTTCCTGACAAAACCGCGCCGCCGCCCCTTCCGAGGGTCAGCGGTTCGGCGTCGGAGGTGCGCTCACTGAGCCGCCACGTTTGCCCGGAATGCGGTGGCAAGGGCGAATGGGATCCGGGGAAAAAGCAGCTCGTCTGCCCGTACTGCGGGAACATTTTCGAACGCGTCGGCCCGCCGCCCTTGAAGGACGCGGTGTTCGAGCGCGATCTCGATCTGGCGATCGCCGAGCTGGGAGCGCGGGCTTCCACGGTCGATACCGAGACGCGCAGCGTGCAGTGCAACAACTGCCACGCCGTCATCGTCCGAGGAGCGGATACCGTCGCCCAGCACTGCGACTTCTGCGGCTCGCCGGAGCTGCTCGACTACACCGAGATCAACAGCTCGATCCGGCCTGAATCCGTTCTGCCGGCTCAGATTTCCAAGGAGCAGGCCTATCACTCCCTGAAGGCCTACCTCGCCTCAAAATGGTTCGCGCCCGGCGATCTCAAGCAGCGCAACATGGTCGACCGGATGCACCGCGTCTATCTGCCCTACTGGACCTTCGATTCCTCCGCCGAGTGTCCATGGACCGCGGAAAGCGGCACCTATTATTATGAAACGGTCACCGAGCGGGATTCGGAGGGCCGGACCACGACCCGACAGGAACGCCGGACCCGATGGAGCCCGGCGAGCGGTCATGTTTCGACAGCGTTCGACGATATCCTCATTTCGGGATCGAAGGGACTGAATGTCGAGCTGCTGGTAAAGATCGAGCCGTTTCGGACCAAGGACCTCATCCCGTATGAGACCGCCTACGTCTCCGGCTGGCAGGTTGAGCAGTATCAGGTGCCCTTGGTCGATGCCGCGCGCGCGGGCTTCGGGACCATGCACGGGATGCTCCAGGAACTGTGTGGCCGCGAGGTGCCGGGCGACACGTATCGGAACCTCCAGATCTACCCCGAGTTTTCCGACAAGACCTTCAAGCACCTGCTCGCGCCGGTCTGGCTGTTGGCTTACCAGTATCGCGGAAAAACCTGGCAGGGCGTGGTCAACGCCGTCACTGGAACCACCGCCGCCAAGTTCCCGATCAGCCCATGGAAGGTCGCGCTCGTCGTGGTCCTCGTCCTGATCGCGATCTTCATTTTCATCGGCCTCGGAGGTCGTTGAAAAATCTTCCCTCTGGATTCTTGTCTCTGGACTCTGAAGTCTTTCCCCATGCGCATCGACATCGTCACGCTGTTTCCGGAGATCGCGCTGGCGCCGCTGAGCGAGAGCATCATCCAGCGCGCGCGGAAGGCCGGGCTGGTGGAAATCGCGGCGCACAACCTCCGCGACTGGACGACCGACAAGCATCACAAGGCCGACGACACGCTCTGCGGCGGCGGGCAGGGGATGCTGCTGAAGCCGGAGCCGATTTTCGCGGCCATCGAGCAACTGCGGACTCCGGAGTCGAAGGTGGTGCTGATGACTCCGCAGGGGAAGGTTTTCAAACAGTCGCTCGCCCGTGAGCTTTCAGCGGAAACGCACCTCATCCTGCTCTGCGGCCACTACGAAGGCGTGGATCACCGGGTCATCGAGCAGCTCGTCGATCTGGAGCTTTCCATCGGCGACTACGTGCTGACGAACGGCGCGATCGCGGCGGCGGTGGTGACCGACGCGATTGTCCGTCTGTTGCCAGGAGCACTGGGAAATGAGCAATCAAGCGTCGAGGAATCCTTTTCCGATCCGAACCTACTGGAAGCCCCCGCCTATACGCGACCGATCGATTTTCGCGGCCTCGTGGTTCCGGAGATCCTGCTTTCCGGGCACCATGGAAATATCGCGAAGTGGCGGCACGAAAAGGCATTGGAGCGGACACGGGCGAATCGGCCGGATCTACAATAGGCAGGGACCTTTCTCCGAAAGGTCCGGTGGGGGAGAGCCTAATCGCTGAATCAGGCGCTTCCGAACCTGACGACGTCATTACGAGGATTGGTTCGTTCCGAAAATCAGGCTCGTGGGACGGATGGTAATGCCCCCGCCGGACTGCCCGGAGGTCGAGTCCCTGCCCAGAGGCAGGGACCTTTCTCCGAAAGGTCCGGTGGGGGGCGGCTTGTTGGGTCGTTCGACAGTCGGAAGGTGATTGCAGCTCACCCCCGCCGGACCGCCCGGAATGCAGCA
>JANOKL010000535.1:0-2975 GCA_031419215.1 Luteolibacter sp.
CCAAGCGCCTCTGGATATGGGCCGATGAATACGCCGCCTCCCCACCACAGACTGGGACGGCACCGTCATCATGGACAGCAAGTGAGGCGTAGCTGGAGCATCCTGCTCCAGTCCGTCTCTGGAGCTTCCAGCTCCCAGAGAAGTGTCTATCTCCCAAGGCTCACTTGTAAGCCGACACCGGCTTCGGCACGACACCGAGCTCCTTGTAATTAAAGCCGCTTTCAAGAGGCTCGTAAGCACCGACGATTTCCACGCTGCGATCTGGCTTGATGTCGGACTCCATGCCCATGCCCCAATACGCGGCGTTGATGATCAGACGGCGTAGCCCGGCGCTTTTCAGGTCGTGACCGCTGCCCATCGTGCAGTGGAAAACCCGGGCGCTCTTGCCTCCGCTCGTCTGCCAGTTCTTGATCCAGGCGACCGGCAGCGGCTCCAGCTTGGGATTCGGCGCATCGTCATGCTGGCGGCCCATCAGCGGCTGGCCCCAGACCAGTGCGGTGCAGTCCGCAGGCAGGCTGGTGCCTTTCTTGTAGGTCCGATAAACATCCGAGTTCCCCCAGATATCCGTCACGCCAATCACGATCGGGTGATCCTTCTGTTCCGGCGCGATGCTGCCCCGCGTCGAGTCCGCATGCCAGCGACCGTGATGCTCCAGAAAGGTTCCGCCCAGGACATCGCGACCCCAGTCCATTTGCTTGTCGTTGATCTTGTAGGGGAGGGGACCTTGGAATCCATGGTTGCCGGTCCGGATCGACATGAACGGCTTGCCGGAGTCGATGTATTTCACGATCAACTCACGCTCGGCCATGGGCAGCGTCAGCAGACGGGGAAAGAAAATCACCATGTCGGCAGACGCGAGTTGCTCCAGTCCTGGAATGTGGTGCTCCTTCAACTGCTGGCCCTTTTCCGGATGCACCGGCATCGTGGGATCCACCTCGCCCTTTTCATTCACGGCAAACAGCACCGTGCAGTCGAAACCATGATGCTTGCTCAGGATTTTCGCCATCATCGGCATCGACTGCTCGCTGCGATACTCCTGATCCGCCGCGATGAGGACGACGCGCTTGCCCTTTCCTGGTCCATCGCCGCCGGAGTAGTTCAGCCACTGCGGCTCCTCCTCGGCAGAGGCCACGCCGCAGCTTGAAAAAATCGCCATGGAACAGAGGAATTTGGAAAGGATGCGCACAACGAATTTCACGACCGTCACGCTATTCCCGAGGGATTCCCTGTCGAGCACTTAGAGGCTGTCTGGAATGACGTTTTATTTTGGACGATTGCGTCTTCTCTTCATCCCAGCGGGACCATGGAGATTAGCCGGGGCGCGACAGTCCCCGGACAATGGGTTCAAAAAATATTCGAGCCCCAGAGGGGCGGCGGAATCCAAAGGACTGAGAGCCTTTCCGGCGCCCCTATCAGGGCGCAATCAATTGAGGGAGCCAACCGGGGGCTGGCGCGCCCCGGCTAATCTCCGAAGCCCCTTTGGGGCAGAAGGAATCTCAGAAACCGATCTTAACTAAGCGCCATTTCAGACGGACTCATGGGCGCCCGACCCCGGCTATGACCCCGTATTTCCGATTGCATCCCCCGGCGAATCTCCGCGATGCTCGCGGCAATGTTCCTGCCCGGCTTCCGCGACCTCGTCAAACCCCAGTGGGTGGCCGTCATCGAGGAGTTGAAGCTTTCCGGCGGGCTCTCGATCAGTGAGCTGTCACGCCGACTGGAGCTGGCCTACATGACGGTGAAGCAGCACTGCGAGGATCTCAAAAAGCTCGGCTATCTGGAATGCACCCGTGTTCCCCGCACCCAGGTCGGGCGACCGGAAATCTTCTATCGTCTGGCATCGAAAGCCGACGCCCTTTTTCCGCAAGCCGGAGTCAGCCTCACGATTGACCTCCTGGAAGCGGTCAAGGTCCTCTTCGGAGAAACCGCGCCCGACCGTCTCCTGTTCCAATATTTCCAACACCAGCAGGAACGCTGGCGGCCGAAGCTCACCAAGGCGAAGTCCCTCGTCGAAAAGGCAACCCTCCTCGCCGGGTTGCGCGAAAAGGAAGGCTGTTTCGGCCGCTGCAAGTATGACCCCGAGCGCGGCTTCCGCATCGAGGAATACCATCATCCACTCCTCGCGGTCTTCGAAAAATACCCCCACGCCATCGGCCTGGAACTCCGAATGCTGGAGCAGTTGTTAGGTACCAAGATCGTCCGCAAGGAAATCCCCGGAGGTCGGGGTGGGCCTGCGCGCGTCGACTTCGAGGTCCTCACGCTGGGAGTGCGGGGAGGGTGAGTTGAGAGCCCCCACAAACTTCGAGCCTGGATCTACTCCGACAAAACCCGCAGCCCCCACCAATCCCTCTCTCAGATGGGGGATTTGTCGTCGCACTTCGGCGGGGGCTCGAACTCTACGAGGGCGTGCCTTGCGATCCGCTTGTTGATTGGCCTTCTCCGCCGGACTTAGCGGCTTCGATAAAGGTCCTCGAGGAAATAGACGCGATCTGACACTTCGCTCTCCTCTTTGGTCTTGAGAAGTGCCGAAAGGACGCGGCCGAGGCAGCTCCAATACTCGATGCGTTCCTGATCGAAACTCGTGGTGCGCCGCCAGTAACGCTCGGCCTCATCCATTTGGTTCCTTCTCTCGTAGATGCCTGCCAGGCTCATGCACGCCATATTCTGCGGCCACAATTCATCGGATTTCTGTAGGGAGGCGATTGCATCGTCCAAGCGATTCGCGCGCAGGAGGGCTTCACCGACGCGGCAGTGATAAGCGGACTTTTCCCACGGGGGATCACTCTCCTGAAGCTTGAACTGTTTCGCCAGGTCGACCAGCTCCTGTCCGCTGACCTCTCCAAGGTCAGATCCCGTCAAGGCACAGGCAAATTCCTCCGTCCGCGCAAAGAGGCTGTCTGGAAACTTTGCCACCAGCGACTTCGCGAGTTTCATCCCTTTCGGGAAGTCCTTTTGCATCAGGGCGATTCCCATCC
>JANOKL010000536.1:0-21654 GCA_031419215.1 Luteolibacter sp.
GGGTTTCGGTCACCCGGAAGTCTCCGCTCGAAGAGCAGGAAGCCGCCGTTTGCGCGCTTCTCTGCGTTTCCAAGATCGGAGCTGAACCGAAACTGGCAGTCAGCTTCCGGAGTTCAGAACACCGTGGACCCGAGTGGACGTCCAAGGTGGCCTGGGCAAAGCGCGTCGAGCAACTCGCCAAACCGCAGGTGGCGAAGCTTCCAGCCTATAGCGCTTCAACGTTGAAGAAGAAGATTCCAGCATTGTTGAAACTAACCACCAGCGCCGAGGGCGTCGCCGACGTCCCTGCCTTTCTGGCTAAGCTCGGCATCGGTTTCCTTGTTCTGCCCCACTTGCCAAAGACCTACCTCGATGGCGCGATTCTCCCGGTGGACGGACATCCCGTGGTGGCACTCTCACTGCGCTATGACCGGATCGATAATTTCTGGTTCACCCTGCTGCATGAGATCGCCCACTGTCTGGAAGGTCATTACGTGTTCATCGAACAGAACGGAGAGGACGAGGATCAGGCCGACCGACAAGCCGCAGATTGGTTGGTTCCGGCAGAGGAATTGAAGGCGTTCATGAAACAATGTGCTCCAGACTTCACCCTTTCCGCGATCGAGTCCTTTGCGAAAAGGATCAACCGCCATCCCGGAATCGTGGTCGGCCAGCTACAACGCCGCGTAAAGGACTTTGGCTACGCCAACGGCAGACACACCCTGGCGAAAGTCCGTCATTTGCTGGCCCCTCACACCCACTCCTAGCATGAATGCGTTCTTGGAAATTGATCGGCTGAAGTCGGAATGGGATGCAGTGCAACCACTCTCCCCGGAGAACGAGCGCCGCCTCTGGCAAAAGCTCCGGCTCGAATGGAATTACCACTCCAACCACATCGAGGGAAACACACTCACTTACGGTGAAACGGTGCTTCTGCTCCTCCACGGCCAGACCCACGGCAATCACACGCTGCGGGAGTATGAGGAAATGAAGGCACACGATGTCGGCATCGCTCATTTGAGGAGTCTTGCCGCTGACCGCGACCGCTTGATTGGCCCGGGCGACATCCGGGACTTGAACCGGATCATCCTCAAGGAGCCCTATTGGAAGCCGACTCGAACTCCTGATGGTCAGCCATCCCGCGCCCAGGTCGTTCCCGGTGAATACAAGACGCTGCCGAACAGCGTGATCACGGCAACAGGCGAGTTCTTTGAATACGCTTCACCCATGGAGGTGCCGGCAAGAACCCAGGCACTCGTAGATTGGCTGGCAGACGCTTTGGTCGAGGATGAGCCGCCAATCTTGAAGATCGCGGCAAAGCTTCATCACGACTTCGTCCTGATCCACCCTTTCGACGACGGGAATGGTCGCGTGGCTCGGATGTTGGTGAACTACCTGTTTCTTCGCTACGGCTACCCGCCGATCGTTGTCCCCACGGAAGAAAAGTCGGCCTATCTCACGGCGCTCCGTCTTGCCGATGCAGGCGATCTCGGGCCGCTTGCCGAGTTCTTCGCTCAGCACCTCGAGCGTTCGCTCAAGCTGGCAATCCGGGCTGGAAGAGGAGAGAACATCGAAGAGCGCAGTGACGTCGAGAAGCAGGTTGAGTTGTTTATCCGCCAGCAAAAGGCGCAAGCCCGGAATGAGGAGCCAATTAATGAAGTGATTCAGGCATTGATGGATAACAGCCTCATCCCACTTCTCAGGGAGGCTCACAAGAAGCTGATGACCCTAAGCCCCCTCTTCGCGAGGACGCATATGATTGGCATTAACGGGAATGGGGAGGCTTTCGTTCCTCCGTTTGGCATTCTGATCGATTCAGATTTTAAGAAAGTGGGACCCAGGCAAAAGCTCATCATCAACTTTACCTTCAGTGGTTACCAGGGAGAAGCCTCAGAGGCGTTCGAACTACAAACAATCCTCGGTCTTAACTTTCCCGCTGATGGTTACAAGGTCACCCAAGATGGGATTGAGGTGGTTTCAAAGCCATACTCCGAGCCGATCTTGAGCGAGGAGATTGACGAGATTACCGCAGGAATCCTTTCGAGAACTTTCGGATTGATCCGAGATAAAGCCAGCCCACGGGCATAGTTCATGACACCCGATTTCAAAGAGGCCCCGATAAGCCAGATCCCGGCGCTGCGTTTGCTCCAACAGCTTGGGTTCTCGTATCTGAGTCCGGAGGAGGCGGCCGTGGAACGCAAGGGGCGGCTCGGTCGCGTCTTGCTGGAGGGCGTACTTACCTCGCAGCTCCGTCGGCTGAACAAAATCCGCTTCAAGGGCCGGGAGCTGGTCTTTTCCGAAGAGAACATCGCCAAGGCAGTGGAGGCGTTGCGGGATATTCCCTTCGAGGGCCTCGTCCGCACCAGCGAGAAGGCCTACGATCTGCTGACGCTGGGCAAGAGCCTGGACCAGACGCTCGACGGCGAGACCAAGGGTTTCAACCTGCGCTACATCGACTGGGAGAATCCCCGCAACAACAGCTTCCACGTCACCGCCGAGTTCGAGGTGGAGCGCACGGGCAGCCGCGAGACTCGCAGACCGGACATCGTGGGCTTTGTGAACGGGATTCCTTTTCTGATCATCGAGTGCAAGCGCCCGGACCTGAAACATTCGCTGGAGGAGGCGATCAAGCAGAGCGTCCGCAATTGGCAGGAGGATGAGATCCCGCAGCTCTTCGTCCACGCCCAGCTTGTGCTGGCGCTGAACAAGAACGACGGCAGCTACGGCACCACCGGCACGCCGCCTAAGTTCTGGGCGAAGTGGCGGGAGATGCACGAGGTCCATGATGCCGTCCACGCTGCGGTGAACTCCAAGGTCCGCCCGGAAGAGCATGCCAAGCTCTTCAAGGGCGTCTTCGCCTTTGCCCGGGAGAGCTTTGAGGAGCAGGCGATGCACGACCGTGAACCGACCGGGCAGGATTTCCTGCTGTGGTCGCTGTGCCGCCCCGAACGGCTCATCGAACTCGCCCGGCAGTTCATTCTCTACGACGAGGGTGGCGCGGTGAAGAAGATCGCCCGCTACCAGCAGTACTTCGCCATCAAGAGCACCCTGGATCGCGTCCGCCAGTACACACCGGAAGGTGGCCGCAAGGGTGGCGTCGTCTGGCAGACCCAAGGTTCCGGAAAATCACTGGCGATGGTGCTGCTCGGCAAGGCGCTGGCCCTGGACGAAGGCATCCCGAACGCCCGGATCGTCATCGTCACCGACCGCATCGACCTCGATGAGCAGATTTGGAAAACCTTCAAGCATTGCGGCAAGGAGCCGGTGCAGGCGAAGACCGGCGCGCATTTGGTCGAACTGCTGCGGAACCCGAACGTGGCGGTGATCACCACGCTGCTGCAAAAGTTCGGCGCAGCAGCGAAGGACGCCAGGCAGTTCCGTGTGGACGATGACGAGAATCTCTTCGTGCTCGTGGACGAGAGCCACCGCAGCCAATACGGCGAGGCAAACATCCAGATGCAGAAGGCCCTGCCGAAGGCCTGCTTCATCGGCTTCACTGGCACGCCGCTGATGAAGAAGGAGAAGAGCACGGCGCAGAAGTTCGGGGGATTCATCGAACCGGCCTACACCATCCGCGATGCCGTGGAAGACAAGGCCGTGGTGCCGCTGCTCTATGAAGGCCGACACGTTCTCCAAGAGGTCAACCAGAAGGCCATCGACCCGATGTTCGAGGCGATGTGCGAGGGTCTCACGCCGGAGCAAAAGGCCGACCTCAAGCGCAAGTTCGCCGCCCGCGATGAGCTAAACCGTCTGCAAAGCCGCCTTTATCTGATCGCCTGGGATGTTTCCCAGCATTTCTCGAAGCAGTGGAAGGGCACCGGTTTCAAGGGCCAGCTCACCGCGCCCGGCAAGAAGGAGGCGCTGATGATCAAGGCCTACCTGGACCAGTTCGGCAAGGTGTCCAGCGAGGTCGTCATTTCCGGCCCCGGCGAGATCGAGAATGCCGAGGAGCACAAGCAGCCAGAACAGGACGAAAGCGTGGAGCGTTTCTGGAAGGTGATGATGGCCAAGTACGGCAACGAGAAGGAATACAACAAGCAGATCATCAACTCGTTCACCCACGGCGATGATCCCGAGATCCTGATCGTGGTGGACAAGCTGCTCACCGGCTTCGACGCGCCGCGCAACGTGGTGCTCTACATCGCCCGTAGCCTCAGGGAGCATGGCTTGCTCCAAGCCATTGCCCGGGTGAACCGCCTGCATACCGGCAAGGATTTCGGCTACGTGATCGACTACTATGGCGTGGTGGGCCACCTCCACGACGCGCTCGAGCTCTACAGCACGCTCGGCGAGAAGTTTGATCCGGCAGACCTGGAGGGAACGCTGTCGGACGTGGCGGAGGAGCTGAAGCGCCTGCCTTCACTGCACGATGGTCTGTGGGATCTCTTCAAGACGATCCCGAACAAGAAGGACGAGGAGGCATTTGAGCTGCTGCTGGCCGACAAGGACCTGCGCGATGAATTCTACTCCCGTCTCTCCAGCTTCTGCCGCGTGCTGAAGATCGCGCTTTCGAGCATTCAATGGGTGAACGACACACCCAACGATAAGGCGGAGCGATACAAGCGGGACGCCGGGTTTTTCCAAAAGCTCCGGGCGAGCGTAAAGATCCGCTACGCCGAGGAGATCGACTACCGCGACTACGAGAAGCAGATCCAGAAGATGCTCAACACCTACGTCCAGGCCGACGAGGTGATCCAGGTGGTGGAGCCGGTGAACATCTTTGAGCGCGAGGCCTTCCAGGCGGAGGTGGACAAGGCCCGCGGCGACCGCGCCAAGGCTGACACCATTGCCAACCGCACCAAGAAGACGATCACGGAGAAGATGGACGAGGATCCGTTTTTCTATCGGAAATTCTCGATGCTGCTCCAGCAGGTGATCGACGACTACAAGGCCCAGCGGATCAACGATGCCGAGTATCTCAAGAAAACCACGGAGATCCTCGACCAAGTACGCGATGGGAAGACGAAGGAAGGACCGGACATGCTCAAGGACCGGGACTTCTCCCGTGCCTTGTTCGGGGCACTCAAGGAGGAACTGGCGAGAGAGTCCAACTCGTCCATCGTCCGTGAGGACCCCGTTCCCTACGGATCTCCTGAAGCAAATGCCGCCCATCGGGAACGGGTGCTGGCCGAGGCCGCCTGCGAGATGGAGGACATCATCCGTCGGCACGCCGTGGTGCGATGGCGCGAGAACATCGATGCCCAGAACCGCATGCGCAATGACCTCGATGATTTCCTCTACGAACTCCAGACCAAGAGGGGAGTGGATCTCAGCTTCGATCAAATGGATGCCATCGTGGAAGCAATGATCCGCATCGCGATCCACCGTTCGGACGATGTCTAAGATTCTGCAAACCCACCTTGGACCTGCCGTGCTGAAGCGGACGGCCCGCCGGACTCTCGCGATCAGCGTGCAGCCAGATGGCACGCTGGAACTGGTGGCCCCTGCGGATGTTTCCGAGGAGAGCATCCTGCTCAAGGTGGACAAGAGGCGGAAATGGATTCTGGCCCAGCGCCGGCAGTTTGTGGAGATGAATGCACATCGCCCGCAACAGCGATACGTGAGCGGCGCGACCCATCGCTATCTGGGGCGTCAGTATCGTTTGAAGATTTCGTCGGGTGAGTCTTCGGGGGTTCTGCTGAAAGGTGGCTATTTTCACGTGACGACCGCCACCGGCGAATCGGAAGAGGTGAAAAAGCTACTCGGAAAGTGGTTTCGCCAGAAGGCAGGTGAGCAATTTGCCCGCCGTGTGGCAGCCTGGGAGCCCTGGTGCGCCAGGCATCGGTTGCCCACGCCGAGGATGAGGCTGCTTAAAATGCCAAAGCGCTGGGGGAGTGCTTCATTGGATGGGCGGATCGCCTTTAACCCTGAGCTCATCCACATGCCTTCTCCCTGCATCGACTACGTTATCACCCACGAGATCTGCCACCTCAAGATCCCCAGGCACGATTCGAAGTTCTACAGGCTTTTGACCTCACTCCTACCCGACTGGAAAGTGCTCAAGCAGCGACTGGAGAAAGCATGATTGCAGTGAGTATGTAGTGCTCGATCTCCCGCGCCACCTCCCGCTTGCCCTCGATTCGAACTATTCGATAACATCGAATAGTTGCCTCCCACCCACTTCGCATGCCCACTGCCACCCTCTACGATCTCGCCGATCGGTTCTACGACCTCGCCCCGTGGGAGGTGCTCGAGGAAGTCGATCTCATCCGCGTCATCCACCCGGTCACGGGTGAAAGCGGCTACATCAGCGTCATGGGTGCCGGCGGCGAGCACTGCTGCCTGGCCCTCTACCTCGGCGAGGCGGCCCTCCGACGTTTCAATCTGATGAAGGAGGATGATCCATTTGACCCCGCCGTTCCCGAACTCGACTCCCTCGGCCTCGTTCTGGAAACCCGTCAGCTCCAGGCCGCCTTCGGGCTCCGCGCGGAACTCCGCAAGGATGAGCTGGCCGAGATCAGGAAACTCGGTCGCAAGTATCGCGGCGACAACTGGCCGATGTTCCGCAGCTTTAAAGCCGGATACGTACCCGGCCCGCTGGATGAGGCGGAGACCCTCTGGCTGACCACCGCGCTCGGACAACTCCTCGCGGTTTTTCCCACTCTGGAATCCGATGGCTCGCAAAGCACCCGGGTGCAGGAGGACAACGTGGAGGTCCTCACCCGCAGGTTCGAAAACGGTGCCTGGCAGACCACCTGGTCCGAGCTCGACTGCTACTCCCACGAGTGGGCCACCCCGGAGCCGAGCGAGCTGCTGTTGGAAAAAATCCGGCGACAGGAAAGGCTCGTCGACATCGACTGCCATTACCAGGTTCTACCCGCTCCTGTGGGTGGCCCGCAGTCCGCCGTCTTTCCCTACCTCGCGATCTCCGTCGAGCGGGAGTCCGGTTTCATCTTCGGCATGGACATGCTTTCGGTCGAGACCCAGTCCCACAAGGAGCTCGTCGCCTCCGTCCCCGATGTATTCCTCAGGCAGTGGGACAAGTCAGGCGTCCGCCCCGCCTCGATCCGCGTCTCCACCATCACCACCTACTCGATGCTGGAAATTGCCGCGGCCGATCTAAAAACCCCGATGCGCCGCGCCGACCGACTGCCGGCCATCGAGCGGGTGCTGCGGGAACTTCCATTGTGAAGTGCGCGCCGAGGCTCAGGGCTGTCTGAAAAGCCAATTGGTCGCGTTGCGTGTTGCGAAGTCGGTCGATCAGATTGCCCAAGCTTGGACCTTGCAAATCCGGAGCGCGGCTCCTGATTTGCAGGTACGGAGCAAGGAATTTCTCGGAGCTATCTGGAGCAGCGAGTCAGATTGAGTCGGACCCAGCTTGCTTTCACTCGCATTCAACACACCCTCCATCCATGCAGGTTGAAAAAGTGAAATACGTCCTCTGGGCGGCGGATTGGCAGCGTTGCTTGAAGTTCTATCGCGAGATGTTCGGAGGCGTGGTGACTTTTGAGATGGAAGTGTGGTCGGAAATCGTGATCGCGGGTGCCACGATCGGCGTCCACGGCGGTGGCGAGGGCAAGCGGACCTGGACCGGGCTTTCGTTTCAGCTCGATGACCTGCGTGAGGGCATTTCACGCCTGATCGAATGCGGCGGCCAGCTCGCCTGCGAACCGAACGACACGCCGGATGATCCGCTCCACCTCGCCATGTGCATCGATCCGGAGGGGAACGAGTTCATGATGACGCAGAGGCGGACGAGGTGAATGGTAAGTGGTAAGTGGTAAGTGGTAAGTGGTAAGTGGTGGTCTCTTCCTGACCCCTGACCCCTGACCCCTGACCCCTGACCCCTGATTACTCGGTGAGACCCACCTTGACGCGGACGAAGCGCTGGGTTCCGGAAATGGGGATCGTGAGGGTGACTTCTTCGAACCCGGGGGAGGCTGGGGTGAAGGGGGTGGCGTTGAGGGTGCTGCCGAGGGGAAGGGTGCTGGTCCAGCTGCCGAGGGTGGTGGAAACTTCGGGGGTGTAGGTGAGGTTTCTTGAGGCGGCGTCGGTGCGGCGGGGGTAGCGGACGAGGAGGTTGGATCCGACTTTCTGGATTTTCAGACCGAGGCTGCGGCCATCGGGGGAAAGTACGGAGGATGTCGTCGGTGAGCCGCCGAAGGCGTACTCGATGAGGTTGCCGAAGCCATCGTGGTCGGGGTCGGCGGTGATGGCGGGGTCTGCCAGGCCGTTGCTCCAACTGGTGTAGGTTTCCTGAAGGGGTAGGGTGGTGCTGGTGCTGGAGGAGGTCGCGCCGTCGTAGGTGCGGTCGAGGCTGACCTGCATCGCGTTCGTCATCGGCAGGGTGGTCCAGGTGGCGTTGAGCGTGGAGCTGCTGTTGCCCGCGATGCCTCCGCGCCGGCATTTCCAGACAGTGGGTGAGGTAGCCTGGCAGATCCAACCGCTGCCGCTGACGGTGGTGGGGGCGTTGGAAAAAGTGAGGGTGGTGGCGAGGTTGTGGGCGTCGTTGGCTCCGCTGTTCTGGGCTGTTAGAACGACGCTGCCGGACTTCGCACGGCGCAGGGTGCCCACGCCGGCAGCCGAGGTGGTGACGGTGGTGGAGGCGGGATAGAAGCGCTTCACGTGAAAGCCCTGCGTTTCCATCGCCACGTCGAGTTGGGTCAGATAGGCCGGGATGAAAGAAAGGGAATTTCGCGAGTTCCCGTTGATGGAATCCTTCCGGCTCGCAGTGCCGACGAGCGCGGGTTGTCCACCGACCATGATGAAGGTTGGGCAACCGGAGTCGCCGCCTTCGTAGTCGCAGTCGTTAGGCTGGCCCGCTGGGGAGTAGTCGAAGTAGGCGAAGCGGGTGGTGTCGAAGCCAGGTTCGTTCACCAGCGTTTGAAAGCCTGCGAGCGGCATGGAGCTGGAGCGCGCGGCTTTTCCAAAAATCTGGAGCGTGAGCCCGGAGTAGGCGGCCTCGTTGGCGAGGTTGAGGACGGAAAAGGGTAGGATGCCGGTGGAGGGATCGACCTCGGTGGCCAGGGTGCCGAGCATCAGGTCGGTGTCCTGGTTCTGGGTGTTCTTCAACGCGACGGTGCTGGAAATGGGGTAGCTGTGGAGCTGGTTGTCCGATCCCATAAAACGGAGCTGCATCGGCAGCGGGATGGTGTAGTGGGTCGCGTAAATGAAATGCCTCGGCGAGATCAGCGCCATGTGGCGGAACCATTCGACCGTGTCATCGGGCTGGCCGATTGCTCGAAATGAGGCTGAGGAGGGTTGGAAGACGCCGTTGAGAAATGGACCGCCTGGATTCCCGAAAAGCCAGTCGTGCTGCAACTGCACGTAGCTCCTCACCTGCAATCCGGACGACGTCACGGTGCCGGTCGCAGATGCGACGGCAAGGCAGGCAAGCAGGGGGAAACTCCGGGGGGAGAGGTTCACAGGTGGGGGGAATTAGAGGAATGATCAGCAGTTGGCGAGCCGAAGGTGATGACCGGGTGGATTTTCGAATCGCCGTAGGAGGAGTGACTGTTTAACGATCCGACCATGTCCGAGATTCCGCCACCGATGCCGGAGATTCCGAAGATCCCACGCGGGCCGCTTTGGATCTGTTTGCTGGCTCCTACGTTGATGGCGGCGGTATCGACCGGACTCACGTTCGCCCTTGGAAACTCACTGAGGTCTTCTTCAGTCATGAACTGGTTGCCGGGAGTTCTGAGCCTCCTGAGCTTGGCGGTTTCCATCGTCTGCCTCATCCGTTTCATCCTGATCTTGAATCGCCGCTACGCGACCTCGACGGTGGTCCTGCTGACATTCGGCTATATCATCGGTCAGGGAGTGATTGCGTTCGCCTTGTTCTTCGGAGCTTGTTTGCTAGTGATGCGGGTATGAATGAAGCGCCTGAAATCCCAGCTCCGCCGCCCAGGATTCCACGCGGGAAACTCTGGGCCTCCTTGGTGATTCCACCTGCGGCCACCTTCATCGCCAACTGCATCACCGGGCTGAATTGGAACCGCAATGACTACGGAGCCAGCTTTCTGTGGGTGCCCTTAATGTCGCTCGTCCTGATCATCGGATTTCTCTTGAGCTTCCATTCAGCGGTAAGTCCAAGGTATCAGGGTCGCTCAGCGGTCCTGCTCGGTTTCTTCTATTTCATCGGCCAGATCGTCATCTGCCTCGCCGTCTGGTTCGGCTCCTGTTTCCTCTTCACGTATTGATGATTCGCGCATGAACGATGATCCTGAGATTCCGAAACCGTTGCCTCAGATTTCGCGGGGATCCTTGTGGAGTGCATTGGCAATGCCTCCTGTTGCCACGGTCATCGCCAATTGCTTGATTGTCTTATGCTGGAATCGGCGGAGCGATCCCTACGGCATGATTTTTCTGCTGGTTCCCCTGCTTTTGTTGCCGACCATCCTGTGCCTCTCATTTCAGTTTAGTGTGGCGCTAAAGGAGCATTATCAAGATCGCTCAGCCAGATTGCATGGCTTTTTCTATTTCATCGGCCAACTCGTTATCTGTTTTGCCGTTTGGTTTGGCTCCTGCATGATTGTCTGTAGAACAATGACATGATCTTCCCCTCCCTCAAGGAAACCCTGAAGCAGACCATCTCGCGCTGTCCCACCTGTCAGGCGGACGTTCCTGCGGAGGTTTGGAAAACGACCGGCACGCCGGCGAAAGTTTACCTCACCCGCACCTGTCCGGATCACGGCGAGGCCACAGCCTGCATTGCCAGTGACGCGCGCTTTTACTGGCTGGCGAAGGGAAATCCCTCGAACGCCTGTGGAGCCGGTTGTGCCTGCTCGGCGGATCCTGCTGGCGTCACCGGCACGCTGGGACGAAATGCCGATGCCACGGTGCCGGAGGTCGAGGTGCTTTCGACCTGCCTCGCGCTGATCGAGATCGTCGATTCCTGCAACCTCGCCTGCCCAACCTGTTTCGCGGACTCCCCGGTCGGCGCGGCGGGGGATCGGCTGAAGTATCACTCGCTGGCTTCGCTGCAATCGCGCATCCAAGGGGTGATCGACCGCAAGGGGAAGATCGAGATCCTCCAGCTTTCCGGCGGCGAACCGACCCTGCATCCGCAGTTGTTCGAGCTGATCGACTGGATCCACGCGCATCCGATGATCGACTACTGCCTGGTCAACACCAACGCGGTTCGGATCGCGAAGGAGGACGCGTTTCTTGAGGAACTCGGAAAGCGCGCCCGGCTCGGCCATTTCCAGCTCTATCTCCAGTTCGATGGCCCCCAGGAAGCCGGCCAGCGCGACCTGCGTGGCGCGGATCTGCGCGACATGAAACGCATCGCGATGGAGCGCTGCAATCGCGAGGGCATTCCCTTCACGCTGGCGATGACCGTGATGCATGAAAATCTGCCGCACCTCTGGGACACCATCGAGACCGGCCTGAGCTACGGCGTGTGCCGTGGAATTTCCTTCCAGCCGATGTTTCTAACAGGTCGCACGATCGACAGCAGCGGCGAGCGCCTCAACACCGCCGACATCATCCTGGGCGCGGTCGAGCAGTCCGCTGGAAAGCTACGCTACGAGGACTTCACCCCGCTGCCCTGCGGCGATCCGAATTGTGCGACCATCGGCTACCTGCTGCGCACCCCGATCGGCACGCGCAGCATTTCCGAGTTCATCGACTTCGCCAGCGTCCAGGGTTTCCTGCGCGACAAGGTGAACTACGAACTCTCCGACCTCATCCAGTGCGGCTGTGAGAACACCGAGCTCGGCGACATCCTGCATCGCTTCGAGATGACGGAAAAGGACACCTTCCGCCTCTTCATCAAGCCCTTCATGGACGCGTGGACCTGGGACCAGGACCGCATCGACCGCTGCTGCACCCACGTCATCCGTCAGGACGGAACGCTGGATTCCTTCTGCCGATACTATGCGGCGGGAGGAGGGAAGTGACGGAGCTGGAGCAACCTCCGCCGGGTGTGGTGTCGGACCCGCCATCGCCTCCACCGGTCAATCAGGCGCAGGGATGTTTCCGTGTGCTGTTGTGGTTCATGCCGACCGTATTCGCCATGGCGAGCTGCTTGGGAATCATCTGGGCTTCGGGACTCGGGAATGCGGGCATTCCTTCAATCCTTGCCTGGGTGTTATTGAACCTCGGTTTTATTGGTGCGGCCGGTTGGTTCGATACGGTGATGTCCCGCCGCATCAGGCTTTTGAGCCTTGAGAAGAGAACGGGAGAAATGGCCCGTTCGATGGTGGCATTCTTTCTGAGCCAGCTCGTAATCATTCCGCTGATCGTGGTGGCGCTGGGCTTTGCTTTTTGTGCGTTTGTTGTGCGTTGAATTCAATGGATGGTCATGAAACTTTCCGATTCATCTTCATTGAAGGGGTTTCAAAAACCTGTAACCCGTCGGACAGATTTGCCGACCCTCGTTCCCGGACTGAACCGTGAGCCTCATTGGCTGATCGCCTGGTTTCTGTGGATGCTGCCGGCCGCTTTGCTGACTGGGATTTACAACGGCTTGCTCAAGTTTGGTTACCTTTTCGGCTCCTTGTTGGACAAACTCGGCATCGAGGGGCGCCACGCGCAGGACAACATTCGCACGATCATCATGCTGATGGTGTTGCTCGCCTCAATCGCAGGACCCGGATTGATTTTCTCGATTTTGACCATGAGTGGTCCGAGGTATCGGAGAGATCTGAGCTTCCGGTCGTTTCAGTTTTTATTCGCCCAGATTCTACTGATCCCGACGTTGATCTTCGTGTTCTATTGGATCAGGAAGTTGATCGTCTAATGAGCCAGTAAACCCATGGACGAGAAATTCGAGAAACCTCCGACAAACCGGGCACAGGCTTGGTTCCGGGTGATACTGTGGGTTTTGCCTTCGGCTACATGCGTTTCCCTGGAAGGCTTCGCTTCATGGCTACGAAGGGAATTCGGTCCATTCGGTCCTTTCAGTCTTGGCCGATCGTCTGGACCTTGGTGGGTTTCCAAACTCAGTTGGGTGGCCGAGATGAAGGGCGATCGCCTCTTGCTGATTGGGTTTTTCCTGGCGATTGCAGCAGGGTGGTTTGATACACGGCTGCGGGCCCGAACGGATTCCGATTGGGGAGGGGCTTTGCTTCGTATGATCGTTTTTGTGATCGTCCAGCCGGTGATTGCCTTTTTGGCCTTCGTGCTCTTCTACGGCCTAAGGGCAGTATTTCATCCTAGGCCATGAACCTCCCCATCACCCCCACCGGCTCGCCGATCTACGCCTTGATGCTGATCTTCGGCATCGTGTGGGGGGCGGTGTATTGGTTTCGGGAGTCGAAGAAGGATGGTCGAGTGGCCTTGATTTATGGGGCGGGTCTGGCGGGGGCCTTTGCCGGGGCGAAGCTGGCGTTCCTGTTCGCCGAAGGTTGGCTGCATTTCGACGACCCGAACCGCTGGGTGATCTGGCTTTCCGGGAAGTCGATCATGGGCGCGCTGCCGGGTGGTTGGGCGGCGGTGGAGATCGCGAAGAAGGCGCTGGGGTATCGCGAGACGACGGGCGACCGCTTTGCGATGCTGCTGCCGGTGCCGCTGATCATGGGCCGGATCGGCTGTCTGAATGCGGGCTGCTGTGGCGGGATCGAGTGCTCGTTCGGTCGCTGGCCGTCGGTGCCGGTGGAGATCGGATTCCAGGTGATCGCGATGATCGTGTTCTGGGTGCTGCGGCGAAAGCAGCTCCAGACCGGCCAACATTTCCATCTGTATCTGATCGGATACGGCCTGTTCCGTTTTGCCCACGAATTCCTGCGCGGCACGCCGAAGCCGTTTTGGGGACTGTCCGGCTATCAGATCATCGCGCTGGGGACGGCCTTCGCGGCTGTGATCGCGTTTCGGAGAAGAAGAGAAATTCAACCGCAGATGGACGCGGATGGACGCAGATGAAGAGGATGAGGGAAGCTTGGATTGCCTGACCCCTCTCTTCCTCCGCGTTCTCCGCGCCTCCGTGTGAGACCCTCTTCCATTCGGGCGTCACAATTTTGAGTTTCCAGCCCGCCGATTTCCGCTTTTCTTCCCCGCGCCATGGCCACCATCAATGCGAATTTCCTGAAGCTGAAAGCCGGTTACCTGTTCCCCGAGATCGCCCGCCGGGTGAAAGCCTACGCGGATGCCAATCCCGAGCTCGCCAAGCGGGTGATCCGTTGCGGGATCGGCGACGTCACTGAGGCCCTGCCGCCGGCCGTGGTCAAGGCGATGCATGAGGGCGTCGATGAAATGGCCAGCCGCGACACCTTCAAGGGCTACGGTCCGGAGCAGGGCTACGAGTTCCTCCGCCAGGCGATCGTCGACAACCAGTTCTCCGATCTCGGCATTTCCGCCGATGAGGTCTTCATTTCCGATGGCTCGAAGTGCGACACCGGCAACATCCTCGACATCTTCGGCAGGGGCAACGTCATCGCCATCACCGACCCGGTCTATCCGGTCTACGTCGACACCAACGTCATGGCCGGAAACACCGGTGACTCCGACGAAAAGGGTGCCTACGAGGGCCTCGTTTACCTGCCCTGCAATGCCGCCAACGGCTTCGTGGCGGATCTTCCCAAGCAGAAGGTCGATCTCGTCTATCTCTGCTTCCCGAACAACCCGACCGGAGCCGTGGCCACCCGCGCACAGCTCGAGGCCTGGGTGAAGTATGCGAAGGATAACGACACCATCATCTTCTTCGACGCCGCCTACGAGGCCTTCATTCAGGACCCGGAAATCCCGCGCTCCATTTTCGAAATCGAAGGCGCCCGCGACGTGGCGATCGAATTCCGCTCGTTCTCGAAGAATGGCGGCTTCACCGGCGTCCGCTGTGCGTATGTCGTCATCCCGAAGACCGTCACCGGCAAGACCGATTCCGGCGAGCGCATCCCGCTACACCAGCTTTGGAGCCGCCGCCACAGCACCAAGTTCAACGGTGCGAGCTACCCGGTCCAAAAGGCTGCCGCCGCCGTGTTTTCCGAGGAAGGGAAGAAGGAGGTCGCCGCGCTGATCGAGCACTACATGGGCAATGCCAAGCTCCTCCGCGAGGCCGCCGCCGCGGCCGGACTGCCGGTCTTCGGTGGGGAAAACGCGCCGTATGTCTGGGTCGGCTGCCCGGCCGGCCTGAGCTCGTGGGACATGTTCGACAAGATGCTTTCCGAAGCGCAGGTCGTGATCACCCCCGGCTCCGGCTTCGGCTCGGCCGGTGAGGGCTGGTTCCGCATTTCCGCCTTCAACTCGCGGGCGAATGTCGAGGAGGTTTGCCGTCGTCTCAAAGCGCTGGTCGCCTGAGTGACGCAAGAGTTTCCAAGGCCCTGCTTGCGTTGCGGAGGAGTTTGGATAATCTGCCGCTTACTGTGACTCTGGCAGGTTGCCAACTCCGACATTTCCTCCCCTTGCTTGCAGGGGCCTGTCTGCTTGCATCCTGCGATTCACCGGAAAAGAAGGCGCTGCGGGCCTTGTCGAAGCTTGGGGTCGATCCGAATGGAAAAGCCCTGCTGGAAGCGGCGGAAAAGGGTGACTCCCCGATGGTCAAGCTGCTGCTCCAAGCCGGTGTCCACAACGGGCAGCGTGATTCCAGTGGTCGCACGCCACTGCGCATCGCGGTGGACCGCCACGACCTCGGCACTGCCTTTCTCCTCCTCGAAAAGGGCGCAGATCCGAATGCGGTCGATTCCTCCGGCGTCTGCATCCTCGGCAGCGCGCTGGCAGCGGGAGAGACCGCGATCATCGAGCGACTGCTCGACAAGGGCGCGAAGGCCGACGGGAAAATGCCCGGCGGTGAGGCGGTGCTTCCCTGGGCGATCCGCGAGGGTCGGCTGGCCTTTGTCAGTCGGGTGATGCGTGACGGGGTCGATCCCCACATGAAGGACGCGGCGGGAAATTCACTGGTCCACGTGGCAATGCAGACCGGTCGTCGTGAGTTGATGACCAATTTGCTGGATCGCGGGGCGGATGGCAGCGGCCTCGACGCGAAAGGCGCAAGCCTCCTGCAACGCGCCATGGAGCGCGAGTGGCTGGACCTCATCCCGAAGCTCGTCAAGGCAGGTGCCGATCCGAATGCGCTGGATTCGCGCGGAGTCCGGCCGCTGGAGGATGCGATCCATCGCCGCGACCTTTCCCTGCTGGAGCTCTTTCTCAGCGTCGGGGGCGATCCGAATTTACCAAACAAGGACGGCGACACGGCGGTGCATCTGGTGCTGCGGGCCAAGTGGAATGAGGGCCGGGCCGCCTTGGCAAAGGCGAAGGCGGACTTCAACCTGCCGGATGCGAAAGGCATCACCCCGCTGGCGCTGGCACTGAACTCGAACGACCTCGATCTCGCCGAAAACTTGATCCACGCGGGAGCGACGCCGCTTTCCGGTGGCTGGAACCGCTGGTTTTCCAAGGCCCTTTCCTCGGGCGATGTTTCCATGATGCGGCGTCTTCTGCGCCTCGGTGTGCGGGCGGACGAGCGGGATCATTACGGCCGCCTGCCGGTCGAAAATGCGACCCTTCTCAAGCAGGGCTCGATGGTGCGCGCCCTGGTCAATGCCGGCGCTCCAGCCGGGGATTCGCTTTATCAAGCCTGCATCAGGGGAGAGCGCGGCATGGCGGAAATCCTGATGACCTCGGGGATTTCGCCGAATCCATCGCGCGCGCCGTGGCTGGATACCCCGCTCGGGGCCGCGATCCGCTCCAGGAATGTTTCGCTCGTCGAGAAGCTCATCGAGCAAGGTGCCGACCCACACCTGCCGACGGCCGAGGGCCAGCTCCCGATCCACCTCGCGATCGCGCTGCGTCAGCCGAAAATGGTCAGGCTTTTTCTCTCATGCGGAGCCAGTGCGAATGCCGCCTTCATCCTTCCCGTGCGGCCCGCGTTTCTGGACCGTGTGAAATCCAAAACGATGCGCTGGGTGCTCAAGGCGGATCGCAACATCACGCCGCTGATGCTCGCCGCCTCCTGTGGTGAACCGGAAACCGCCCGCCTCCTGATCCGCGCGGGCGCGAAGCAGGAGGCCATCGCGCGGGTCACCCGCTTCACGCCGATCAACTTCGCTTCCAACATGGGCGACGTGCGGATGATGCGCACCCTGCTCGGGCGTGATCCGAAGATCGAGGAGCGGACGATTGTCATCAGCATCTCCGAACAGCGGGCGCGGGTTTACAACGGACTCGGCCAGGAAATCTACACGACGAAGGTTTCCACCGGAAAGCCCGGCTTCGCCACGCCCACCGGTGAGTTCGCGATCACCAACAAACACCGCGATTGGACCTCCACGCTCTATCACGCCAGCATGCCCTTTTTCCAACGTCTGAGCTGCGCGGACTTCGGCATGCACCAAGGCGTGGTGCCCGGCTATCCCGCCTCCCACGGTTGCATCCGCGTCCCGGCAGCGGCGGCGGCGAAGCTGTTCACGATGACCCAGACCGGCGACCGAGTGAAGATCATCCCCTGAGTCAGGGAACCGCCATTCCCGGAGCGCTTTCATCCAGCGTCACCCGCACCCGCACGAACTTGCGGGCCTCGTTCGCTGGAAAGGTGACCGTGCGGTTCTTGAAGCCGGTGATCGCCGGAGAATAGCTGGCAAAGGACGCCGTGGTGCCGGTTGGTTGGGGCTCGGTCCAGTTCGTGAGGTTGTTGGAAAACTCCAGCACATACGAGAGACCTCGTACTTGGGAGTCGGATCGCACGGGGAACTTCAGCGTCGCAATGCCGCCGCTGGTGGTGATGACGGTGCCCGCGACGACGGTCGGCGAAAGGGCGGTGGAGCCAGACGTCGGGCTGCTGCCGAAGGCATACTCGACGAGGTTCGTTCTGCCGTCGCCATCCGGATCATCTCCGGTGCCGGGCTGGGCGAGCCCCGCGCTCCAGGCAGCGTAGGAAACTGTCGGCTCCAGATCGTATTCGCCCGTCTGCTGAGGACTGCCATCACTGATATGGCGAAGGGTGACTGGCAAGGTGCTGATGGTCGGCACGCTGCTCCAACTTGCCACAAAGTCGGTCGTCGCAGCCGCCGCGAGGCTGGCACGATGGTAGGTCCACACCAGCGGCCCGGCCACATCGTTCACCCATCCGCTGGCGGTCACCGTCGCAGGTGCGGCACCGGAGGGAAAGGTCAGCGTGACGGAGGGATTGAGAGCGTCGGTCACGCCTTGGTTTTCAAACGTGAACGTGGCCGTGCCGGCAGCCACATGGCGGAAGGGATCAGGAGTCGTTTCTCCTGTTAGGACGAGCGGCGTGGGGTTGGGGAAGACCGGGGACATGGTCTCTCCGTCCGCCGCGAGGATGGTGTTGATTTCCGTGATGTAGTGAGGGATGTGGCTATCGATACTGTAATGAATTCCGGGATCGTCGCCGACCAAGCTATGCGTGCCGACCAGAGCAGGGCCATTGCGAGTGGTCGCCAGGCTTGGACTGCCGGAGTCACCGTTGGTGAAATAGCAATCATCCTCCGAGCCGCTGGCATCGATGTGAAAGAAATAGCTCATCCGCGTGGTGGTGCCGGAGAACGAGAAGTCATCGAAGTCATTGATTACACCATACCCAACAACCGGATGATTGCCGCCTGTGGGATTGAAGCCAAAGATTTCCTGATCAGTGGTCACATAATGGATCTGCAGCGGAAGATTCAGATAGGGCAGCGGAGACACGTCGACGCCTGTGATCGGCGCGGTCAAGCGACCCACCATGAGATCGGTGGTGATGCCGCCTTTGATAATGGCTGTGGTGGAGTCCACCGTGGCGGTGACAAGGCTCCCGCTTGTCGAAACGAAGCGGATCTGAGTGCCGGCGGTCAGCGGATAGTGATTGGCCGTGATGACGTATCGCGGGGAGATCAGGGCCAATTGACGATTAGGTTCGCTGACAACCCACCCCACGCCGGAATGCTGGCTCCCATCGAACCAAGCCGCACCATTTACCACCGGACTTCCAGGAAATTCGGTGAAGCGGTCATGGCGCGCAGCGCTGTAGGTGCGGATCTGGAGGGCGTTCGCACTCACAAGCGATGTCGCGAAAATCACGGAGGTTCCGAGCGTTTGCCGGATAGGAAATCTCATGGGTTTGAGAGCAAACTAGTGCAGGAGATCCAAAACGCCACCTTCTCAAAGCAGCCAGGTCGCGAGTGACAGGAAAATGCCCATGCTGGCGATGTCGGTGGCGGTTGTCAGGAAAATGCTGGAGGCCGTGGCTGGATCGGCTCCGCAGCGCTTCAGGGTAAGGGGAATCAGGGCTCCGGATAGCCCGCTGATCACGCAGCTCCCGATCATGGCCACCATGACGATGAGCCCCATCAGCCATGGATGCGCCTGCTTCTGCATGGTTGCATAGACCACCATCCCGAGTCCGGCAGTGATGCCAACGAACATGCCGTTGAAAAATCCGAGCATCCCTTCCTTGAGGATCAGCCGCCGCTCTTGGCCGGTCTTCACATCGCCAAGGGTCATGCCACGCAGGGCCACGGCCAGCGCCTGGCAACCGGTATTTCCCGACTGACCCGCCATGACCGGCAGGAAGACCGCGAGGATGACGACCTTGCTAAGCGTGTCTTCGAAGCAACCGACCACTGCCGCCGCGAGAAAGGCGGTCAGCAGGTTGATCTGGAGCCAGGGGTGGCGGAGCTTCAGGCTTCGTTTCAGTGGCGTGGCGAGGCGTTCCTCCTTCTCGACACCGACCATGCTTCCCGCCTGGGCGCTGATCTCGATGGCCTGCTCGGCGAAAAGCGTGTCGCCCCGGATCAGACCTTTCAGCACGCCATTGGCATCGCACACGGGATAGACCGGAAAATGTTTCGAAAGCGCGGCCTTCAGCGCATCGCCCAGCGGCATGGTGTCGCTCAAGGCGAAGGGGTTTTTCAGCATCAGTTCGCCGAGCGTGGCTTCCGGAGTGGAAAGAAGCATGTCCCGCATCACGACGAGGCCTTCCAGTTTCCCATCCGCATCGGTGACATAGCAGTAGGTGATGAAGGCCGAGCGCGTCATTTCGCGAAGCTGCTCGACGGTCTCCGCGACGGTCATGTCCGCCCGGAACACCCCGACGGGCGGCGTCATGAGTTCTCCAGTGGTGGTCTCGCGTGATTTGATCACGGCGGTCAGCGATGCTGTTTCCTCACTCATCGCCGCGCACCCTGCCCCATCCTCCTTGGGATCACAAGCCCGGGCTAACGGGATTCCACGACAATCCGCGTCCGCAGCACATGGGTGGCACCGCCGGCCACCGTGACCTCGGCTCCGAAGGCGTTCGCCGTTTCCACGCAGACGAATTTTGGGTAATCGAGAGGCGGCAGATCGCCGAGGCGCGCGGCCTTTTCCGGACCCGGATTCCACACCACGGTCGAGGCGCTGCCGTGCTTGTGGACGTGGATCTTGCGGCTGCGGTCGTTCACCGTGACGTCTTGGGTGGATTGGTAAATGCGGTCCACTTCCCCAGCGATCCGAACGTCGCCCTGCTGAAGCCCCGGATTGCTCTGCCCAGCGGCACGCTCGGTGAAGGCCGCGCCATCGAGTCCGGAAATGGCGATCTCCGCCGCATCGCTGACACAGAGATACGTGTGCAGCGCGGCGGTTTCGATGAACGGAACATTCGCCGGATTGTGGCTGATCATGGAAAGGTGCAGCTCGGCACCGAGACGGATCTCCACGATTGCTTCAAAGGCATGCGGCCATAGCGCGAGGGTCTCGTCATCCGACTGCAACTCGAAGCGCAGGTCGATCGAAGCGCCATCATCCTCGCAGGCGATCAAGGCCCATTGCCGCGTCCGGGCGATGCCATGCATCGGCTTGGTAGAGTCCCCGGCATGCGGTCCGAACCACGGCCAGCATAACGGAATCCCGCCACGGATCGGCTTGCCGCTTTCGAGAAATGTCGTAGGGCTCAGGTAAAGCACCGGCTCCTGTCCCGCAGGCGTCCACTCCATCACGTGCGCCCCATGGAAGGCCACGCGGGCGCGGCAGGACGAGTGATTGATTTCCAGAATCGGATAATTTTCGGAGGGCGATTCAATGCGGACGCAGTCAGGTAGCGGGATCATGCAGCATCATCGGCGATGGGTGGGCACACGTCGAGCCGACAGCGGAGAATTTCATCCCCCGGCCTCAATCATCGACTCGATCGTGAACTGGCGGCTGCATTTCTCAGTCACGGCGAGGATCATTCGATCCGACCAGCGTCTGGGTCCCCGGAGCGCGGGAAACGCAACCAGCCGCTCCATTACCGGGAGGTAGCCCCGCAGCCGCTTGAACTCCCCCGCCCCGCTCAGAAGATTGAGGCTCAGCCCTCGATGAAGCGCGGATTCCGCCAGCATCGCGGTGAGATGACGGTAAAGCCGCGCTTTCTGATCCATGGTCGTGTCATAGCCGATCAGTAAATCGGTGGAAACTCCATGAGTGGCCTGTCGATCCGCGAACGCGAGCAACCTTCCGGAATGAGGGTCCACCAGGCCGCAAAGACGCAACCAGCCCCGCGCCCGGCTCATCGCAATGAATTCCGGGGTGTAATCGGGGTTACGCAGGGAGTGGCGTTCGCGGTAGAGAAGTCCATAAAGTCGCAGCGCTTCCGCGACCCGGGATTCGTCGAAATCCTCGTCGTCGATGGTGATCAGGCCACTTTTTCGGAACTGGTTTTGATCCCTCTTGAAATGGGATGATCTGGGTGTTTCCCCCTTCGAGAAATCCCAGCGGTAATCCACCCAGACCGGCAGCTTCACGCCGTCCCCGGGCAGCTTTTCCGGAAACCTGTCATCGAGGATGCTGCGGACAATGAACGGCCTGTCCGGCATCCGCTCGCGCAGGTCCGGCAGGATTTTCCAC
>JANOKL010000537.1:0-3579 GCA_031419215.1 Luteolibacter sp.
ACTCCTGGGCTTCCAAGGAAACCGAGGCCCGCGTGTTCAAAGCCGCCAACGAGCTCGGCTACCGTCCAAGCAAGACCGCGCGCGCGCTGCAATCCGGTCGCTACCACTCGATCGGCCTGCTGATCCAGGACCTGACGAATCCCTTTTTCTCCACTTTGGCGGACGAGCTGGAAGCCGCCGTCGAGGAGCGCGGCTACGACCTGATCGTGGAAAACTGCCGCTCCAGCCTCGTGCGCGAGCGACATCTTTTCGACGACCTCTCCGATCTCGAAGTCGATGGCATGGTGGTCTGGCTGAGTGACAATTCGGCCTTCGAGGAGGATCTCGCGGCCTCGTTCAAGGGGCCGCTGCCCTTCGTCGCCCTCGGCTGCGGCAGTTCCTCTTTGCCGATCCCCGTCGACTCCGTTGTCAGCAATTTCACCGAAGGCCTCCAGCAGGCGGTCGATGCCATGTACGAGCTTGGCCATCGCCAGTATGCCTTCCTCAGCGCGCTCGCGGAAGGCCAAGCCGATGGCTCGCGCTCGGAGCTGATGACCCGCATGCTTGCTGAAAAAGGCGTGCCGGAATCCGCGATCACCATCCTTCGTTCCAGCCACTCGATCGACAGCGCCTGCGAAACGGTCACCACGTTCCTGAAATCCGCAGGCAACGACCGACCGACCGCGCTCTTCGCCATCAACGACCTCTCCGCCATGGGCGCGATGCGCGCCGCGATCGAATGCGGGCTTTCCGTGCCGAAAGACCTCTCGATCGTCGGCGTCGATGACGTGCCGATGGCTTCCTATCTTCCGATCACGCTTTCCTCCATCCGCCAGCGCTACCGCAAGATCACCCGCGCCGCCGCCGACCTGCTGATTGCACGCATCGAAGGCACCGTGGAGAACCCCACGGTCCCCACGCAGATCATTTTCCCCACGCACTTCGTCGCCCGCGAAAGCGTTGGCCCGGCGGCTTACTGACTTTTTCCAAAACCAAAATCCATGTCCAACTCCAGCATCACGACCCGCTACGAACTCGCCCGCGAACAATACGCCGAACACGGCGTCGACGTCGATCAGGCCATCGCCATTCTCAGCCAGATCCCCGTTTCGCTACATTGCTGGCAGGGTGACGACGTCGGAGGATTCGAGCGGACCGGCGAGGCCCTCGGTAACGGCCTGGCCGTGACCGGAAACTATCCCGGAAAGGCCACCAATCCCGAGCAGCTCCGCTCCGACCTCGACAAGGTCACCTCGCTGCTGCCCGGCACGCACCGCCTCAACCTCCACGCCTGCTACGGCGAGTTCGGCGGCAAGAAGGTCGATCGCGATGCCGTCGGCGTGGAGCATTTCCAGAACTGGATCGACTGGGCGAAGCAGAAGGGCATGGGCCTCGACTTCAATCCGACCTACTTCGCGCATCCGCTTTCCGACGATGGCTTCACGCTCTCTCACAAGGACGAAGCCGTGCGCAAGTTCTGGATCGAACACGGCAAGCGTTGTCGTGAAATCGGCGCTTCGATGGGCAGCCAACTCGGCAGCACCACCGTCACCAACTTCTGGATCCCCGACGGCTACAAGGATCTGCCCGCCGACCGCAAGGCCCCGCGTGTGCGCCTTACTGATTCGCTCGACCAGATTTTCGAAAAGCAGATCGATCCCGCCGTCCACCTCGACGCCGTCGAGTGCAAGCTCTTCGGCATCGGCTCGGAAAGCTACGTCGTCGGCTCGCATGAGTTCTACCTCGGCTACGCCGTGACCCGCCAGAAGGTGCTCTGCCTCGATGCCGGTCACTTCCACCCGACCGAAGGCATCGCCGACAAGATTTCGTCGGTCATGCAGTGGCTGCCACGCATCCTCCTGCACGTCTCCCGCGGCGTGCGTTGGGACAGCGACCACGTCGTCATCCTCAACGACGACCTCAACCAGATCGCCCAGGAACTGGTGCGTGGCGAATTCGTCGGTCGCACCCACATCGGTCTCGACTTCTTCGACGCCAGCATCAACCGCATCGCGGCCTGGGTCATCGGCACCCGCGCCATGATCAAGGCCCTGCTCATCGCCCTGCTCGAACCCACCGACACGCTCCGTCAGATGGAAGACGCGGGCGATTTCACTGGTCGCCTCGCCCTGCTGGAAGAGCTCAAGACCATGCCTTTCGGCGCGGTCTGGGACTACCACTGCGAAAAGATGGGCGTCCCCGCCGGCATGGCTTGGTTGGAAGAAGTCCGCAGCTACGAGCGCGACGTGCTCTCGATGCGCTGACCTTGCGTGGCCGGAGCAGATCGACTAACAAATCGTCATGATCGATCTGCTCGTCCGCCTTTACGACCTTCCGCCCTCCGCCGACCTCTATCGTGAGGTCGCGGAAAAGGGCGTGACCTTGAGGCGCGCGCGTGCCTTCGAGCTACATACCGTCGCCGCCTTCGCGGCCGAACATTTCTCACCGAAGTGGGTCAGCGAGGTGACCGTCGCGCTCTCGCGCCAGCCGATCGCCTGCTTCATCGCCACGCGCGACAAGAAGATCCTCGGCTTCGCCTGCTACGACACCACCATGCGCGGCTTCTTCGGCCCCACCGGTGTCTGCGAAGAGGCGAGGGGACTTGGCTTGGGAAAAGCCCTGCTCTTCAAATCCCTCGAAGCCCTCCAGGACCTCGGCCACGCTTACGCCATCATCGGTGGAGTCGGCCCAAAGGAATTCTACTTCAAAGCCTGCGGAGCCATCGAGATCCCAGGCAGCGATCCCGGGATCTACCCGGATATTTTGCCGTGATGGCCCTGGAGTGCGGAGACTTGTCACCGCTTTAGGTGCAGGAGGCTTGCCGACGGGGGGAGGAGCCCGACTCCCCGCCACAAGTGGCCACGGCTGGACTGCGGTGACGAGTCACCGCAGTCCAAGGAGAGTGCGGGGTGGAAGAATAGATTTGTCAATTGGGTATGAAATAAGTCTTGTTCTGTCGGCCTGTCTCAGAGGCATCCTTTTGTTATCACTCCAAGTCTTAACGATGAAATTTATCATTTTTCTAGCCCTTGCCGTCCACGTTTGCGCTGCGGATCTTCCGGCAAACGTGGAGCTGGCAGCCCGCCAATTGGATGGCGAGGTCGCCAAGATGGATCAGGCGTTCATTCTGGATACATTCCGGCGTGGTTCGGAAGCGGGGATTGCACGCGCCCATGCTGGACTGGCCGATTGTCATTCCTGGGGCGTCGGCATGCCACGCAACGAAGAGCCTGTGCGGCGATTGCGCGAAATGGCAGCCAAGGCAGGTGATGCAGTGGGGATGCTCCGACTTGGCGAGGACTTGATTTCCGGGAGTGGCGGTCCCCGCGATCCCCAGCGGGGCATCGAGCTGATCCGCAAGGCTAGCGCTCTAGGATTGAAGACTGCTGACGCAGGTCTAGCGATCCGTTCGCTCATCGGTGAAGGCCTTCCTGTTGATCGCGAAACAGGTCTCAAGCGCCTCCATGAACTCGCGGACACGGACGGCAACTCCATCGCTGCGTTTTTCCTCGGCCAGCTCTACCGTGGCGAGTTTGGCAATCAGGATGGAAAGAATCCCGACCTTGCGCGGAAATACCTGATGCTGGCGGCCAATAAGAA
>JANOKL010000538.1:0-14485 GCA_031419215.1 Luteolibacter sp.
CGAAACCCTTGCCGCGCACTACGGTCGGACCAATCGCAAGACCGAGGCGATCGACCTCCTGAAAAAAGCCGGGTCGGGTGACGACGTCGAGACCCTGCTGCGGACCACCGGTTCCATCTCGGCCCTCGGGGAGAGCGGGATCGCGTATGAGACCCTTACCGCCCGTGTGGAGAAATACTCCACCGAGCCGCGTTTTCTCGCTGCCTTGGCGCAGTCGGCCTTGGCCGCTGGCAAGGCCCCGGAAGCCTTGCAGCAGGCCATCAAGCTGGTGCGCCTGGCGAAGCAGACGAGCGAGCTGGCGGAAAGCATCGGCCTGGCCTCGCGCGTCATCACTGCTGCCGAAAAGTCGGACGAGGTCCGGACGACACTCGCCGCGCAGGCTTCCAGAACGCCGGCGGAGACTTGCCTGCTCGCCTCACTGATCGAGGACGACGGCGATTTCGAGGAAGTCGCGAAACTTCTCGATCCGAACCCCGATCCGATGGTGGTGCATTTCCACGCCGCGCTGCTCGACCGTCGCGGCGAGTTTGATACGGCGATCGCCGTACTTTCGCGCCTGGCCGATACCGACGAGGGTCGGAAGGCGGCGTATTTCAAGGACCTCTCGGAGCTCCAGCAGCGTGCGGGAAAAACCGTCGAGGCGCTGGCCACCGTCGAGCGCTGGAAACAGTCGGCTCCGGGCGACAAAACGGCGTGGATCACCGGCAGCCGCTTGCTGCGCGATAGCGGCAAGCCGGAGGAGGCGGTGAAGATGACCCGCCAAGCGGTCTCGCGCTTCGAGGGCGATTCGGATCTCGCTGCCAGCCTGGCCTCGTTGCACGACGAGGCGGGGCAGTGGGCGGATGCCGAGGCGATTTACTGGCGTCTCTACGATGAAGCGCAGAGCCCCGGGGATCAGGCGCGGTGGGCGGTCCAGCTCGCCCAGCTTGCCCAGCGCACGGCGAAGATCACGGAGCTTGAGGAAAAGCTGCGCGAGCGCGCACGTGGCAATCGCCGCTCGATCGGTCCGGTGCTCGCCCAAGCCGAGCTGGCACGGGTGACGAACAACGAGAACAAGCGTCGTGACTTGTTGCTGGAGGCCGTGCGTCTCCAGCCGAAGGACGTCGATCTTCGGATCCAGATCGCGAATCTGGAAGAGCAGGCAGGAAATCCCGACCGGGTTCTGGCGGTTCTCGAAGAGGCGTTGCCGTATGATGTGAATGGTCGCGTCCGCAGTTCGCTGGCGCAGGCGTATTTGCGACAGGGCCAAGCGGTGAAGGGCATGCGTGAAATGCGCTTGCTTGCCGGGAAAGCCGGCTTCGACCCGCGCTCCGCCGAGTCCGCTGCCAGCTCGCTGGCAGGCACGAAATTGTATGATGAGGCGATCAGCCTGCTGCGCTCGGAGCTGCCCAACGGCGGGGATTGGCGCTCGCGTTACCTGCTGGCGGTTCTGCTGGAGGAAGATGGACGCGAGGCTGAGGCGCTGCCTATTTTCCTGAGCCTGCTGCAGGCGCAGGGCGAGATCCCGACGTTGCTTCCTCCAGCCCCAAGTGGCCCGAATCAGCCCGATCCCACCTCGAAAGAGGTCGCCGCCATTCAAGCACTGATGGAATCGTCCCAGGCCGCGTATGCCCACCGGAACAGCAACCAGGGATACGGTCGCGGGCGCTATTCAGGAATGGCCGTCTCCCAGACCGGGCCGTTCAATCTGCCGGACAAGGTCGAGGAAGTGCGGCAGCTTTCCCTGATCCATCTCTGCGGTCTCTCGAAGAAAAAGTCCGGCGAGGTGGATGAATCGATCCGTGCCCAGATCAAGGCAAGTGGCATCGAGAACGCCGCGTTCGTGACCGATCTGATCGCCGCCACCCAGGACGAGGAGCGGCAGGATCTGATGAAGTTGCTCGAAGCCCATCCCGACCAGCCCGGTCTCTATGAGGTTCTCATGTCGTATGGCGGCATGTACGGGGGCAACAGCGGGATGGATGAGAAAGTCACCCGTCGAGTGCTGGAGCATCCAGAAAAGCTCAGCCCGATGGCCCGCTTCATGGCCTGGGCCTCGCTCACGACCACGGGCGAGCTGGAAGATCAGGACCCCTTTGACTCAGCGCGCCCCACTCCCAACACCGCGAAGCCGGAGGATCCGGTGTGGACCTCGATGCTTGAAGCGGCGAAGGCGGGAATCGAGGAGAAGAACGGTCAATCGTCCCGGATGATCGCGTGGCGTTTGATGAACCAGCTTCAAGCGGAGCCCAAAAGTGGTGGCTTTCCGGAAACCCACCGCGCCGCCGCGAAGAAGCTGCTGCTCGATGCCCAGACGAAGTACGAAAAAGAGCATCCTGAAGACGCCCACAACGGCTACTCCCTGACGGTGCTCGCAGTTGCAGGGACGCCGGAAGCGTGGCTGGAGGAGCTCAATGCCACGATCCGTGAGATGCGGAAAAAGCCCGCACAGTCTCAAGGCGGCGGACGCACTCGTTTCGGCCAGATCCTGCGTTATGCCTCGATGTCCGGGATGTCCTCGATGCGCATGAGCAGCTACAATCCGTGGAGTTCCTATGGGGATCTTTTCACCTTGCCGACTCTTGAGACGCTGCCGACCCGCTCGATTCCGGATGAGGTGCTTTCGGTTTTCAACGTCAATGCCGACAACCCGAGGGCGCCGAAGCCACCGATCAAGATCGAGGATCTCCTGAAGACTCCCGAGAAGATCGAGTCCGCCTATCTCCGCGCCTGGCTGGCGGCGAAGGCAGGAAACAAGGAGGCGGTCGCCAAGGCGCTGGCCGCCACTCCGGTCAACGAAGAACTCTGTGACTTCGAGCTGCTGCGCTCGGCCATGCTGATCGAGGAAAAGAAGTTTCCTGAAGCTTTCGCGGCACTTCAAAAAGCCCGCTCCGCCGCTGGTTCGGACCGCGAGCTTTCCGGCTCGATCAATGTTTCCCTGATCGCGGTGGCGGGGGCGATGTCGCCCGAGCAGCGCAGCAGCATCGCGGACGATCTGCAGGCAACCTTCCTGCAGTCCCGCCAGATGTTTGGCCAACAGGGCGCGTCCGTGCTGGCGATACAGGCTGGCAAGCTGGGACTGCAAGAGCTGGCGAAGCGGATCGACCCGGTCGGGCCTGCTTCGCAGCAAAAGGTCATGGGCTCCGCCACGGGCCCCGCCTCGATCGCCGCCGCGCTTGGCACTTCATCGTCGTCTTCCTCGTCGGGCTCTCCCGACAAGATCAGCAAGTTCGTCAGCGAGAAGAAATACGAGGCCGCGGCGCGCGAGGTGCTGCAGAACATCCGCGCCCAGGGTGCCCAGAGTTCACCGTATTATTTCACCAACGAGCTGCCGGAGCTGCTTTCTCTGCTCGGCAAGGATGGCCAGGCGGAGCTGCTCAAGCAGATCGATCCAGGCGAAAGCAAGAGCCTGGTGAAACGGCTGGAATACGTCGATGTCGTCCAGGCGATGGGCAAGTCCGAGCTTTCCCTCCCGGTGCTGGAAGGACTGCTCAAGGAACGTCCGGATGACGCCTCGATCTCGGCGCGTCTCGTGTTCGCGCTGCCCAGTGATCAGATGGACCGCCGGGTCGAGTTGATGACCAAGGCTTGCAATTCGGATGCCTTCGTTTTCCAGGCCCACCAGATCGCGGAGAAGCTCGACAATGAGGCCGACACCAAGGCAGCGATGTCGTTCTTCGAGGCCATCACCCGCTGGTTGGAAGGCAGCGACGAAAAGACGCTTTCCGGAGCCAATCTGACCTGGGTCTCCTATCACGCGAAGGAGTTCTTTGACGGGGACTACACCACGAATCTGCCGTCTTTGCTTTCGACCACCGAGGAGCCGAAGGACGACAAGCCGGCCTATGAGAAATTCCGCTCTCTGGGTGAGCGTCTCGCCCGCGCCATGATCCGTCATTCGTCCTGTGCGGAGGAGGGCTTCCGCCTGCTCAGTGCGACGAAGACGCTCAAGATCGAACCGGCGGAAATGGACAATCTGGCCCGCAAGGCGCTCCTTTCCACGGCAGCACCCGTTCAGGACAAGGACGCCAACCAGAGTTCACGTGCTGAATTCTTCATGCTGCGTCTTCCCAATGGCGGTGGCTCCAGTGGTGAGAACTACGCTGGATCCTCCTCGGCGACCTGGCTGATCAAGCGTCTCAAGGACGTTAAATTTCCTGCGGAGATCCTGACTCCGGAGTTCGTGACCGCCTTGAAGACCCGCAATCCGGCGGCCGGTGAGCTGATGGAAAGCTTGAGCCGTGACCTGAAGAACGAGGACCTGGCGGTGTTGTGGAAATCGGACGTGATGAAGAGTTCCGACACGCGCTTCAGCCAGATGCTGCGCCCTGTCCTGATCAAGCGGCTCGCCAGCGCTCCAGGGGCCACGAAGTTCTTCGTCGACCAGATTTCCAAGATCGAGCCCGGCACTGCGATTTCCCGCAACGGCGGCAGCCAGGATGGCGAGAAGATCCTGCCGATGTTCTCCGCCGCCATGGGCAGTGCGCTGTCGGGCAAGCCGGAAGAGATCGACGCGGTGTCAAAGTCCATCAGCCGCGCGG
Source organism: Luteolibacter sp. (assembly GCA_031419215.1). Classification (GTDB taxonomy): domain Bacteria; phylum Verrucomicrobiota; class Verrucomicrobiia; order Verrucomicrobiales; family Akkermansiaceae; genus Luteolibacter. The sequence continues at coordinate 4,521 of JANOKL010000538.1, forward strand.
TCTTTGGAGAGAAGCTCGATTTCACCGATCCCAAGAGTCATCAGCAGAACTACCAGCGGGTGAATTTCATGGAGGAGCTTTCCCAGGAATATGCCGACGATGCCGTTCAGTTGGCGCGATATCATTCGGCCTTTTTCAAGCTCGGCGTTCCTGTCGACGATGATGAATACAACTCGACGGCACCGTTCCGGAACAAGAGCTTTCAAAAGGTCGAGCAATTCGAGGCCTTCCTGGAGTCGGTTGGCTGGCTCTCCGATTTTGATCGTTGGGAGCCCTATGCCTGCATGCTCTACGCCGCTTCCAATAGCTCGAACGGCGGCGTTCAGATCACGATCAAGCCGACCTTGCTGGTCGAGCGCGTGCTTCAGTATGTCGACATGGATTTCAGTCGCGAGGATGCCATCAAGAAGCTGAAGGAGCGGAAGAAGGGCCGCTTCGGTTCATTGATGACGGCGGCCGCGCTCACCTCCGGAAAGCAGCGTTCCGAACTCGCCGGGCTGGCTTTCACCGAGGTTTCCGCGTCCTTGTCCAAGCTGCCGCCGGAGCGGATCGAGTCGCTCGCACTGGTGTTGCCCTGGCTGCCGGACGACGTGCGGGCCAAGCTGCCGGAAACCTTCCGACGCAAGGTGCAGGCGGCGGATGCGAAGAAGCGCCAGGACGCGATCACTGCGGCTGATGAGTTTATCGCCTCGCTCAAGTCGCCGAACAGCCGCTATGCGATGAACAATCTCACCACGGTGGTGACGGCCCTGATCCGCTACGATCTCGACAAGGCGTCGGAGGTCTTCGTGGCAGCGGAACAGGAATACACCAGCTCGCTGGGTCGCGGCGGACAATTCTCCAACAGCACCAGCAACGACTATCAGATCTCCCAGCGCGATTATTCGTTGAGCCAGATCATGTCCCGTTCCGACAGCAACGGGCCCTTTGCCGAAGATCCGAAGCTGGGTTTGAAATTCCTCTCCAAGATTCTGGCCTCACCTTGCGGAAAGCGTCTGCATTTCTCCTCCTATTACAGCGGGAGAAGCATGTTCGAGGATGCATGCGGGGGACTGCTGAAGGTGAAGGGTGAGGCTCGGTCAGCGGAGAATCAGATCCAGCACATCGTGGAAACCTACAAGTCCCTTGAACCCGAACTGAAGCCGTTGGGTCTGGTTTGCCTGATGCTCGCGCAGAAGAATTACACATCGGACAGCCTGGATGAGGCCGTGATCAAGAAAATCGAGGCGGCGGCCGAGGGCGATCCCCAGGCTCAGCGGCTGGCGAAGTATCGGATCCTGCTGACGTATGCGGGTGGCATGAAGTCGCCTGAGCAAGTCCAGGAGGCGAGGAGATTGCTCGCCGGAATCCTCGCAGATGGCTCGATGCCGGAGGAAGCCAGGCTGATGATCGCGGATCTGGCGTTGAAGGTCCCGCTCAAGGATGGGGTGATCGATGAGACGACGCTTTCGGCCCTGGTGAAACTCTATCAGGACTACTGTGCCGAAGAACGCAGTGCGGTCGCTCCGATTTCCGGTTCCCTGCTTGCTTCGTTGGTGAAAGCTCCGCTGCGGACCGAGACCGCCGCGCCGCTGTATGCCGCGCTGGCAGCCGCATTCTGGCAAAACACCTCCGTCGCGAAGCCTGCGGGCCATGCCGCCATCCCCGCCTCGCTGGCCCAGTCGGCCTTCATTGCGACCTTGATGGGCAAGGACAGCGCGAGTGTCGCGAAGGTCTTTCCGCGCATCCGGACCGGTCTTGCCGGCAAGCTGGTGCCGATGCTTTCGCTGCTGCAGCTCGGTCAGACGGACCTGGCGAAGCAGCTCGCGCCAGCTCCGGCCGAGCCTTTCCTGATCGAGACACATCAGTTCCGCTACACGAAAGAGCTGGAGGAATCGATCGCTGGTCTCAGGAAGGCGGGAGCGGATCCGCTGACGATGCTTAAGTTGGAAATCGAAGTGCTCGCGTTCCAGGTCGGAAAGGATGCAGAGGCGCCGGTGGAGGCTCTCGATGCAAGGGTTGCGCGTTTGATTGATGCCTTCATCACCGCTCCGCCGCCAGGAACCATTTTCCCGCTGGCCATGAATGCATTGCTCAACCGGTCCGGAGGAAGCGCAAAGCTCAGGCCGATGGCGGTGAAGTGGCTCAAGGACAATCCGATCGGCGGCTTGCTGATCCGTAATGATCGTTCCTCTTCCTCCGACCAGAATGACCGTGTCCGTCAGGCCACCCTCAACATGCATGGCTCCTTTGCCATGAGGGAACTCGGTGAGGGGGATCCGTCCCTGCTGGAGTCCATCGCCAAGGCCTTCGAGCAGCCCACCGGTCGCAACAGCTACGGGGCCTATGAATCAATGACGGGCCTGATGCAGGCCATGTCGCGCTCGATCTGGCGGGACGTCTGCATCGACAACACTGCCGGCTACAAGGCCGGGATGCCGGTGTGGAATGGATTGGTGCTCCAATATGCCAATCAGATCGCGAAATACGATGCTTCGGAAGTGTTCAACGTGGTTCATGCCAGCCAGTTTCTCGCTTGTCTGACGGACGAGCAGGCGGCGTTCGGCCAGATGATTGAAAAGCTGCCCGAGTCGACCAAGCCGTACACCAAGGGATTGAATCGCGATGGTGGTTTCCTCACGTTCATCGAGTCCCTGAACCAGCGCAGTGCGCTCGCCAATCTAACAGCAGCACAGAGCAAAAAGGTCTTCCTCGAAAAGGTGCTGAAGCAGCCGAACTTCGCGGTTTCCTTGAAGAAGAATGTCGGCTGGGTCAACAAGCTGGCCCAGAATTATGGCTGCAAGGAGGCGATCGATGAAATTTCCGTGAATCCTCCCGCCACCCTGATTCCTGAAGCCCTGCCCGCGCTTTATGAATACGGCGGCCGCATCACCTATGCGAAGGAGCCGGAAAAAGGCATGGCTCTGACCCGCAAGGGGCTCGATGGCTGTCCGGCGGGCCAGGAATGGAACGGCTCGCGTGGCATGTTGAAGTGGCAGTTGGCCGATCAACTGCTCGCTGCCAAGAAGCCGGAAGACGCGAAGGCGATCTTTGTCACCATCAAGCCGGAAGAAGTGGCCGATTGGCTCAAGGCCCGCTACAACAAGACCGCCAAGGCCCTCGGCATCGAACAGCCGAAGCCACCACAAGCTCCAAAGACGCCCGCTCCTGCTCCCGCCCCACCGAAACCCTGAGCCATGCCCGTCCGTCCTGAACTCGAATCGCTGGTCAATCAGGTGGCATCCCGCCACCATCGCTTGCTCGCGCGCAAGCTTCTCTTCCTCACTCTCGCGTCCGCCGCCGCAGCCTGCGTGGCCGGATCGCTGGTCTGGGTGCTGCGCGGCTACTCGGTACCGCCCGTGTTTCCCATCGCGCTAGCTGTCCTCGGGATGATCTCGGGCTTCGTGATCTGGCAGCTTCGGAAAATGAGTCCCGCTGCCGCCATCACAGAAAGCGACCGCTTTTTCGGACTGAAGGACGCGATCACGAGTGCCCGGCACCTCGCGGCCACCGCGCCGGAAGATCCCGCCACGAAGTTGCAATGGGACTGGCTGGCTCCGCGATTGAAGGAGTGCAAGCCGGCCACAATCATCGCGCCGTTTCCCAAGCGCCCGGCGATCATTTCCGTGCTTCTAACAGCCGCTGCCGTCTGGCTCTGCCTGCTGCCATCGTCACCCGCCATCGCCGCTGCCCAGCGCGAGGCGATCGAGACCCAGGCGCGCATCGCGGAGTCAAAGGACCAGCTCGAACAACTCATCGAGGCCCTGGAGAAGGACATTGTCGCTCCCGAGGACAAGGAGGCGCTGAAGATGGATGAGTTCCGCAAGATGGTGAAGTCCATCGATGAGCACGGCGACCGCTCCGAGGCCGCTAGACAGTTCGCCCGTATCGAACAGAAAGTCCGCGATTCCAGCCGCGCCCTCGATCAGAAGCGCGATGAGGAAACCGTGAAGCTCGCCGCCGCCGAGCTCGCGAAGGCCGAGCAGACCGAAGCCCGCCAGCTTGGCAAGAAGCTCGACGCGAAGGAACTCAAGGAAGCCGCCGAACAGTTGGAGAAACTGGCCGCGAAGAAACTGGAGGCGAAGGACCTGAAGGATCCCGCAGCGAAGAAGGAGAAGCTCACGGAAGCGAAGGAAGAGGTCGCGAAAATGCGGGCCATTTCCAAACGGCTCGCAGCCGCCGGCAAGCAGCGTCAGGGAGCCCGTCAGGCTCAGGCCGGAAAAGGCGAGGGCCAGCAGGGACAGGGCGAAGGCACCGCCGGAGAAGGAGCCGCCGGACAGATGGCGGAAGGCAAGGGCGAGCAGGGCCAGCCGCTGGAGGATCTCATGGCGGAGCTCGATGACGCCGCCGCCGAGATGGAGAAGGATCTTGAGGAGATGGAGGATGACCCCGACGCCGAGATGAGTGACGAGCCGATGGAAAAGGCCAACGGCGCGCTCGGAAAACTCGGCAAGCACCTCAAGGGCATGCACGGCAAGCGCATGGCGAAGGGCAAGCTCGACCAGCTTCGCAACGGACTCGCGCAGGCGCAGTCGTTTTCCCAAGGCCAGACTCAGATGCTCGGACTCTCCTCCCCGGGCGGCAAGGAGCCCGGCAAGGGCTCATCGTGGAGCGAACGGAAGGAAAAGGATGACTCGCAGAAGAACGGCCAACTCGCCGAACTCAAGGGCCAGCACGGCGAAGGACCCTCGCTCAGCGCTGTCGAGGAAGCCGAAAGCGGCAGCGGTGTTTCAGGCCGTCGCGGCGAGGCGAAGCAGCGCGAGTTCGCCCGCCAGACCGAATCCTTTGTCCAGCGCGACGACGTTCCAGAATCCCTCAAGCTCGGAGTCCGAAACTACTTCGAAGGCCTCCAATCCGCCACCCCCGCCGAACCCGCTCCCAAAGCCGACAAGTAACCTGTATTCGTTTCGAATTTAAGATTTAGAATTTCGAATTTTCCTCTCCCTCTATGACTTCCATCTCCGAACCTGCCGTCGACCATTTCAAGGAAACCTTCAGCCGCATCCGCGGTGCCATCTCGACCTTCATGGTCGGCCAGCAGGACATCATCGATGACGTCCTCATCGCGATCTGCTGCGGCGGCCACGTGCTGCTCGAAGGTGTGCCCGGACTTGGCAAGACATCCCTCGTCAACACGATCGCCCAGGCCATCGACGTCCAGTTCAAGCGCATCCAGTTCACGCCCGACCTGCTACCCAGCGACGTCGTCGGCACACAGATCCTGATGGACCGCGATGGCCGTCGCGAACTCGAGTTCCAGCCCGGTCCGGTGTTTTGCAACCTCCTCCTCGCCGACGAAATCAACCGCGCCACGCCGAAGACCCAGGCCGCCTTGCTCGAGACGATGCAGGAAAAGCGCGTCACCGTTGCCAATACCACGCACAAGCTCGCGCTGCCGTTTTTCGTCATGGCGACGCAGAACCCGATCGAGAACGACGGCACCTACCCGCTGCCGGAAGCCCAGCTCGACCGCTTCTTCTTCAAGCTCCAGGTCGGCCTGCCCTCGCACGATGAGTTCAAGCAGATCCTCGACCGCACCGGCGGAAACTCCAAGCCGCACGTGACCGCCGTCGCCCATGGCGCGGACATCCTGCGCATGGGTGAAACGATCCGCGAGGTGCCGATTGCTCCGGACGTTCAGGACTATCTCGTCCGACTTGTTAGAGGCACGCATCCTACCGAAGGTTCGCCGAAGTCGATCCATCAGTTCATCCGTCACGGGGCCTCGCCGCGTGCCGGTCAGGCGATGCTGGCTGCCTCCCGCGCCCGTGCACTGCTCGACGGACGCTTCCACGTCGCCCGCGAGGACATCGACTCGGTCGCCCTGCCAGCCCTGCGCCACCGCCTGATCCTGTCTTTCGAAGGCGAAGCCGAAGGCATCAAGCCGGACTCCCTGATCAAGGACGTGATGGCCGCCGCCAAAAGCTGAGGCATCTCTCTTGTCTGGATTCTCGATTCTAGCCTCTGGATTCTAAAAAAGTGTCCCTCACCGATCCCGCGTTCATCAAGCAGCTCGATGCCCTGAACCTGCTTGCCCGCCGCGTGCTGCGCGGTTCATTGCAGGCGGACCGGCGCACGCAGCGCCGTGGCACCGGCATCACCTTCGCCGACTACGCGCCGTATAATTTTGGCGACGACTACCGCGCGATCGACTGGAAAATCTACGCCCGCACCGAGGAGCTGCTGATCAAGCTTTTCGAGGTCGAGGAGGACACCACCGTTTACATCCTCTTCGATTGCAGCCGCTCGATGGGGCCGAAGTTCGACTACGCGCGGAAACTCGCGGCGGCGCTTGGTTACATCGCGCTCAACGGGCTCGATCGGGTCGTCGTCCACAGCATCACCGAGAAGCTCGGCACGATCGTCGACAGCGCCCGCGGTCGCGGAAAGGTGTTCCCGTTTCTCCGTGATCTGGAAGCCGCGACAACCTCCGGCGTGGACACCGATTTCACCGCCTGTGCCCGCACCTTTCAGGCGCGGAACCGTAAGAAAGGCGTGGTGCTGGTGGTCTCGGATTTCTTCTTTCCGAAGGGCTTCGAGGAAGGCCTGCGCTTCCTGCAGTGGGCCGGGCACGATGTCTTCGCGCTTCAGGTGAACGACCCCAAGGACCTCGAATGTCCGTGGCTCGGTGACCTGGAAATCGAGTGCGTGGAAACCTCCGCCCTCCAGCGCGTGACGATCTCCGAGAAGGAGGCAAAGATTTATCGCGAGGCGGTCGCCGCTTGGAATGAAAGCCTGCGCGTCGAGTGCTCGCGCCGTGGCGTGGGCCTCGCCAGCACGACGTCCGATGTGCCGTTTGAAGTGGTGATCCAGTCGATGCTCCGGAAGGGAGGGCTCGTCGCATGACCTTTGGTTTTCCGGCCTTCTTCTGGGCCATGCTCGCGCTGCTGCCTCTCGCGGCGGTGTATTTCATCAAGACCCGCCCGCGACGCCAGCCGGTCAACGCCTTCTTCCTCTGGCAGCAGGTGTTCCAGCAGAAGGCCTCAAACTCTCTGTTCCAACGTCTGCGGAATCTGCTCTCGCTGCTGCTTGTGGCGCTCGCGTTCCTCGCGGCGGTCTTTGCTCTCACGCGTCCGCGCATAGGCGATGGTTCCGCACCCGATCTGCTGATCGTGGTCGACCGCTCGGCGTCGATGAATGGCGTCGATGACGGAAAGTCCCGGCTTGCCCTCGCGAAGGAGCTCGCGGGCTCCTGGATCACCGCCCTCGGAGGTTCGCAGCGCGCCGCTGTCGCCACCGTTTCCAACCGCATCGACTACCGGGCGAACCTGACCAACCACGCGAAGCTGCTGCGCGACGCGCTCGACGGCATCGAGGCCTCCGATCTCGCGCTCGATCCGCATGCCCTCGACGAATTGGCCTTGCTCAGCTCCACCAACGACACCACGAAAACGCGGATCCTTTTTCTAACAGACAATCACTCGGCAGCCATGACTGTCCCAGCCGGGGTGGAGGTCGTGACCGTCGGTGGCAAGTCGGGCAATGCCGGCATCACGGCGGCGGATCTTCATTGGGACGCGCCAAGCCGGGCCACGCTCTATGCCTCACTGATCTCGGATTTCCCCGAAGCCCGCGAGGTCGAGCTGGAACTCGTCTCGGCGGAGAACGGCAAGCTTGCTCACTTGTTTTCGATGAATCTCCCGGCCCGTGGCGAGGCCAGCGATTCGATCGTGCTCCAAGGCATCGAGCCCGGCGCGTGGCTGCTGCGCCTGCGCGGCTCGGATGCGCTGGCGGCGGATGACATCGCTCCGCTCGGATTGAATGCGCCGCAGCCGATCCCGGTGCAGGTCGCGGCGAAGAATCCGTTCTTCTTCCAGCAGTGCATCGCCGCCTTCAGTCGTGCGGATTCGCTGTTCGAGCCGATTGATGATTTCGCCCGACTTTCCCTCGCAGAAGGCCCTCCGCCGGAAACGGAGACGACGATCGTATTTTCGCCGTCCGGTGAGTCGCCGTTCTGGAAGGACGTCGGTGCGGAACTGACTCCCGGCGCGCCGGAAGTCGCTTCGAAGGACCACGCGCTCATCGCCCGCATCGATCCCGCTCTGCTTTCCTTCGATGGGGCGAAAAAACTGACCGCTCCGGCGGGTTCGGTCGTCGTGCTGGCCCATGCCGATGGCACGCCGCTGCTCTACACCTGCTCGGCGAATGGCCGTCGTGCGGTGGTGCTGAACTTCGATCCCTCGCGCGAGGATTTCTTCCTTTCGCCCTGGTTTCCGGTTCTGGTGCACGACGCCGCGGTGCTGCTGACCGGTCGCGAGAATTCCTTTCCCTCCACTTCCGCGACCGGAAGTGTGGTCGAGATCCCCGGCACCGAGACTGTGACTGTCGCCACCCTTCGCCAGGGTGAAACGGTCAGCACCTTGCCGCTCCAGACGCCGGTGAACATTGATCGCGTCGGCAACTACGGCTTCTCTCGTAATTCGACCAACTGGCAGCTCGGCGGTGCGGTCTTCTCGTCCGGCGAGTCCGGCCCTGCCGCCGCTGGTACGGCACCACCCGAGGTCAAGCTCGCCTCCGGATGGCCGCTGGCCGCCTGGTTCCTTCTCGCGGCGCTGATCGCCCTGTTCGCCGAGGAACTCCTTTACCATCGCCGCAAGGTCGGCTGATCCCGTTTCCCCATGCAGTTTTCCACCCTTCTTCCCCTCTGGCTGCTTCTGGCCTGCGCCGCCGCGAGCTTGTTCGTGTGGCGACGCTCGCTCGTCGACCGCCCACCGGCGCGACGCTGGCTGGCCCACGGGCTGCGCCTGCTCGGTGCGGTCTGCCTCATCCTCGCGTTGTGCCGACCCTATTGGCTTTCCACCAGCGATCACCTGCATGTCGTTTACCTCGTCGATGTTTCGGAATCCGTCGACCCAGAGTCCATCCGCACAGCGTTGAAGGAGGTCGAGAAATCCTCCGCCGCGCTCCAGAGTTCGGATCGTTCATCGCTGCTCTCGTTCGGCACCCGACTCGCCGCCACCGATGTCTCCGGTTTGAAAAAATTGGCCGATGAAGCGACCGCCGGAACCGCTGACTCCACCGTGCGCGATTCCACCAAGCTCGCCGAAGCCTTGCTGGGCTCGCGCCTCGCCTTTGATGCCGGCATGGCGCGTCGGCTCGTCGTCTTTTCTGATGGCTGCCCGACCACTCCCGGTGTCGAGGCCGCGGTCAAGACGCTGCGCGAGGAAGGCGTGGATCTTTGTTTCCGACCGATGGAAGGCCTGCGCCGACCGGAGGCTGCGATCGTCGCACTGGAGCCGATGGCCCGCGTGGCCTATCGCGGCGAAGTCGTCCGCATGCGGCTGCGGATGCGGGCCAACGAGGCGATGAATGCCACCGCGCGGATTCTTCAGGGCGGAGTCGCCGTCGCTTCCACGCCCGTGAAGCTGGAGTCCGGAAAGGAAACCGCCGTCGTGCTCGATGTCGCGATGACCGCGGCCGGTGAGAGCCGTTGGGAGGCCGAGCTTCAGCCCGAGAAGGACTGGTTTCCGGTGAACAACAAGGTAGCCACCACGATCACGGTGAAGGGCGAGCCGCGCCTACTGGTCCTGCATCGCGATGAGAAGCAGATGCGACCGCTGGCACGCGCCTTGAAAAAGCAGGGCCTCGAACTTGAGATCCGTGGCGAACGTGGACTGCCCGACACGATGGCCGAGCTTCTCGCTTTCGATGCCGTAATCCTCGCCGATGTGCCCGCGACTTCGATGAACCAGCGGCAGATGGAATTGCTGCGTCGCTATGTTTCCGATTTCGGTGGTGGTCTCGCGATGTTGGGTTCGGAAAACTCGTTCGGCCTTGGCGGGTATTTCCGCACACCGGTCGAGGAGGCGCTGCCGTTGACCTCGCGATACGAGAAGGAAAAGCAGAAGCCCAGTCTCGCGATGGCGCTTGTCATCGACAAGAGCGGCTCGATGGATGGCCAGCCGATTGCTCTGGCACGAGCTTCGGCGAAGGCGGCTGCGGAGTTGTTGGGCGCGCAGGACCAGATCGCGGTGGTCGGTTTCGAT
>JANOKL010000539.1:0-7217 GCA_031419215.1 Luteolibacter sp.
TCCGACGGCGGCTGGGGCTGGTTCTCCGGTTATGGCGAACACTCCTATTCCCACACCACCGCCGTCGTGGTGCACGGACTTCTCACGGCAAAAGCCAGCGGAGCCGAGGTGCCGGAGGCGATGCTGAAGCAGGGCCTGAACTGGCTGGAAGGTGCCGAGAAAAAGGAAGCCGCCGCGCTGCGCCGTTACGCCGACCGCATGGCGGCAGAGAAGGCAGGCAAGAAAGTGAAGCCCTCGAAGCTCTACGAAAAGGCCCAGGCCGATGCGCTCGACGCACTCGTGCGGATGGCTCTCGGCGAGGGCGGCCGCAATGGCGATGCGATGGTCGATTTCCTGGTGAGGGACAACCTTTCCCTGCCGATCTATGCCCGCTGCCTGCTCGGCTTGGAACTGCATCGCACGAAGGAAAACGGCCGCCGCGACGAGGTGATGGCGACCATTGCCCAGTTCCTGAAGCGCGATGAGGAGAATCAGACCAACTACCTCGACTTGAAGAACGATGGTTACTGGTGGTTCTGGTATGGCGGCGACGTCGAGGCCCACGCCTGGTATCTGAAACTGCTTTCGGCGGTGAAGCCGCAGTCGAAGGAAACGCGCGGTCTGGTGAAATACCTCGTCAACAACCGCAAGCACGCCAGCTACTGGAACTCCACGCGCGACACCGCCTACGCCATCGAGGCGATCGCGGCCTATCTCAAGGCCAGTGGTGAACTCGCTCCGGAGATGGAGGTCGAGATATTGCTCGATGGAAAGAGTCTGCGGAAGATTTCGATCAACCGGGACAACTTCTTCGCCTTCGATGGCACGATCGTGGTCGATGCCGGGGCGCTCGCGACTGGCAAGCATGAGATCGAGTTGAAGCGCTCGGGCAAGGGTGCGCTCTATGCGAACGCCTATCTGGAAGTGTTCTCGCTGGAGGATTTCCTGCCGAAAGCCGGGCTCGAGGTGAAGGTCGAGCGCCACGTTTACAAGCTGGTCCCGGAGGACAAGTCCACGGCGGTTCCGGATTCGACCGGGTTGGTCGTGAACCAGAAGGTCGAGAAATTCCGCCGCGAGCCCTTGAAGGATGGCGACAGCGTGGCCAGCGGCGATCGGATCGAGGTCGAGCTCGTGTTGGAGAGCAAGAACGACTACGAATACCTGCTCTTCTCCGACAATAAGCCTGCGGGTTTCGAGGCGATCGAGGCCCTGAGCGGCTACGTGAACGGTCCGATCGGGGCCTACATGGAGCCGCGCGATCGCTCGGTGGACTTCTTCGTCCGCTCGCTGGCGCGGGGCAAGAGCCAGGTCAGCTACCAGCTCCGGGCCGAAGCGCCGGGGCTCTACCATGCCCTGCCGACCACGGCGGCGGCGATGTATGCGCCGGAATTGAAGGGGAACTCGGACGAGATTCGCCTGAATATCACTGAAACTAAATGAATTTCACCTCCGCGAAAAGGATGCCTGGATCGGGTTTCGGGGCGATTTTGCAAGATTGGGCTTGCATCGCCGGACTCATCGGGTATCCAACGCGGCCCGAATTATGGCCAAGACAAGCTGGATCGCACGCAACGAGAAAAAGGCGCAAACCGTCGCCAAGTACGCAGCACTTCGTTTGAAGTTGAAGCAGGAGAAAGACTACATCGGTCTGAACATGCTTCCACGCAACGCAAGTCCTACGCGGGTGGTCAACCGTTGCCTCGCAACAGGCCGTCGCCGCGCATTCCTGCGCCGCTTCAAGCTTTCCCGTATCAGCTTCCGCGAGCTGGCCAACGCCGGGATGATCCCCGGTGTGACCAAGTCCAGCTGGTAAGCTGGCACGGTCCGCGCTATCTTGCCGATCCGGGACGGAAACTGCCCGTTCCCGGATCCTTCCAATGCCAATTTACGAATACGTTTCCGAATCACCGGACGATCCCGAGCACTCGTGCCGCATCTGCGCGCGCGGGTTTGAGCTCAGGCGGCCAGTGGACCGGGCACCTCTGGAGAAGTGCCCGTTGTGCAGGAATCCGGTGAAGAAAGTCATTTCCCGGATCAACACACCGAAGATCACCAAGCCGCTCTCGGTGAGTGATGCCAAATCCGCGGGATTCACCGTGCTCCAACGCCGCGACCAGGGCGTTTACGAGAAACTCTGATTGATCCGCGATGCACGTCCTGTCGATTCTCCATCTTCTCGCTGTAACAGGTGGTCACGAAACCTCCACTGAGTTTCCCTCCTTCGGGGTGACCGTGCTCTATTTGGTGGGCATCGCGTTCTTCCTGCTGCTGAATGCCTTTTTCGTCGCGTCGGAGTTCGCGATCGTGAAAGTGCGGCCAAGCCAGCTTGAGGCTTTCTCGAAAGAAAAGCCCGGCCGGACCGCCACTGCCCTGCGCGTCGTGGCCCATCTCGACGGCTACCTTTCCGCCAACCAACTCGGCATCACCATCGCCTCGCTGGCCTTGGGCTTCCTCGGGGAGCCATTTGTCGAGGCTTTCGTCTCGCCGCTGCTCCTGATGATGGGTGTGCCGAAGGAAACAATCTTCCTCGGCCTGACCCTCCGTCCAGTGTCGACGATCTCCTTCGTTCTTGCGATCGCCTCGTTTACCTTCCTCCACGTCGTCGTGGGCGAGCTCCTGCCGAAGTCGATCGCGATCCGCAAGGCTGCCGCCACAACGATGCTTCTGGCAGCGCCGCTGCACGTTTTTTACAAGACCTTCAAGTGGGGCATCGTGTTCCTCAACGGCACGGCAAATTGGCTGCTGAAGACCATTTTCCGCATCGATCCGGTCAGCGAGAGCGAGCATGTCCACTCGGCCGATGAACTCGCCCTGCTGGTCGCCGAAAGCGAGCGCGCCCAGGAAGTCACGGAAACCGAACGCGAGATCCTGATCAATGCGCTGGAGCTGAACGAACTCTGGGTCCGCGATGTGATGACGCCACGCGCCCGGGTGGTGGTGCTCGATGCCGACCAGCCTTTCGAGAAAGCCTTGGAAATCGCCCAGCGCAGCAAGCACACCCGCTTTCCGCTGGTGAAGGGTCACTTCGACCACGCGATCGGCCTGATCCACATCAAGGACCTGCTCAAGCTCATCAGCGAGCCCGACCCCGACCTCATGCGCATCAAGCGCGAGCTCAAGATGGTGCCGGACACGATGCCGCTCGATACGCTTTTGAAGTTCTTCCTGCGCGAGCACGCGCACCTCGCGATGGCGGTCGATGAATTCGGCGCGCCAAACGGCCTCGTCTTCCTCGACAACGTGATCGAGGAACTTGTCGGCGACATCCAGGACGAGTTCGACAACGAGCGTTCGTCGTTCACCCGGATCAATGAAGGCGAGTTCGTGATCGAAGGCACGATGACGCTAAACGACCTCGCGGGCTACGTCGAGGAGCTTTACCTCGACAGCGGTGAGGTTACGACCATCGGCGGCTACATCACGCAGCAGCTCGGGCGTTTCCCGCTCGTCGGTGAGTCCATCGAGATCCTCGGCTACGAGGCAAAGGTCACCAGCACGGACGGACGTCGCGTCGGTCAAATTCATTTCCGCAAGCTGCCAACTGAAGCTGAGGAGGCTGCGGCTGCTGCCGCTGCTGAAAAGGAAGCGGAGGCCGCCGAAAAGGAAGCTGAAGCCGCTGCGGCCGCTGCCGAAAAGGAATCCGTCTGATTCAGGCGAGCGTCGCCTGAATCGTGACGATCTGGTGCTCCTTGTCCTTGGTGGAGGATCGGACGGCCTCGTCCGGATCAAATTCCCCAAAGGCCCGGCCGATTTCAAAGCCGGCGGACTCGATCAGTTGAAACAGCTCGTGGTTGCCGAACCAGCGGATCGTTTGTTGGCAAAGATGCTCGGTGAGCTGACTGCGATTCCCATCCATCAAAAGGTAGCGGTGCTCGCGATGCAGGAGCTTTTTCGGGCGATCCAGCCGATAGCGGGTCTCCATCGCGGCGATCCGTCCATCCGCGAGGCGTGTTTCATAATCCGGATACCACTGATTCGATGGGATCTCACCCGCCAACTCGGCTTCGGGGCGGAACACGCTCAGGTAGAGCCCGCCGCCGGGTTCGAGGATGTTCGCAATCGAGGCGAGCATGAGCGCGGGATCAGGCGTGAGTTGGAGCGTAAACGCCGGGATGACGGCGGCGGCGTAGGGTTTCGAGGCGGTGAAATCCTCGATCGTTCCGTGATGAAGAACCGGCTTGGCTCCGGCGGCTTTCTGCGAGCAAAGAAGCAGCATGTCCGCCGAGGGTTCGATGCCTTCGATCTCAAATCCCGCCGCCAGCAGGGGCAGCAGCAATCTTCCGGAACCACAGCCGATCTCGATGGAAGGACCGGGAAAACATTCCAGAAACGAAGTCAGCAGCGGCAATTCTGCAGACGGGCCTTCCGCCTCCCAGAAGGGATCGTGGAATTCGGCTTCAAGTGAGGAGTAGTCGGACAAGGCGGTGAGTCGAAAGGGTGGTGGACGGACGTTCAATCCAAATCTTGGCGGCGCTTTCCAGCTTCGTACGGGGTGATTTCATACACCAAGGGTGTTGTATCTCCCAGCCCAGGGTTGCCTATTCGGGCTACCCTGGGTGATCGAAAAAAGCATGAATGAACCCCAACGAGGGTTCCATCCGGCGAACGGGGACGAACCATCGAAGAGACGGAACCCGCTTTGGGGTTCAATTTTCTTAAAATGGTTCCCGAGGTAGCCTGAAATACAGTCAACCTCGGGCTTTGGGACTCAACGCCGTTGGCGTAAAGAGAAGAGCGATCACGCCTCCACCTTCTGGCTGGCGAAGAAGACCTCCATGCGGTGCTGGATGTCTTCGTAGAAGCGCTTCTTGATGGATTCCAGCGCAGCGAGTTTCTCGGGCGTGCCGTTGCTGTGAGCCTCCTGTTCGAGCCGCATCTTTTCGGCGAAGGCGCGCTCCATTTCGATCAGTGAGTCGAGGAACTCCTGGGCGGCCCGCGAGTGCTCCACGCCATCGATAAGGGCGTGTTCGAGGCGTTTGTTGCGCGTCACCGCGATGAGGTTCCCGGTGGCGAGCTGGTTCATGTAGCGGCGATGGCTTTGCTTGAAGGCCTGATGCTCGGAGTCGAAGGTAACCTCGTCGCGATCAACCAGCGAATCGTATGGGCCTGGTTTGGTGAAGAACTTCACGACCAGAGGAATGGTGTCCACGAGCATGAACAGCAGGGTGAGGATGATGTAGGTGTAAAAGGCGAATCTTCCGCCCTCGGCTCCGGCTTGAAATAGGGCATGCAGGGCGAGGGTCTGCGTGAGGATGTCGCGCCGTGGCTCGGCACGCAGGGCGGTGAGACGGACGTCCTCTTCCTTCGCCACGCTGGCGAGTTCGTCCTGCACGCGGGTGAGTTCCTTGAGGCGCGTGTCGATCTGCTGTTTGATCGTTTCGCGCAGCGCGTTCTGCTGGGTGACGAACTGCCCGGCCTGATCTTCTTCCACTTTCCGCTTCAGTCCTGCGACGCGATCCGCCTCGACCTTGTTGGCGACTTCGATCTCCTTGAGGTGTCCCTCGAAGCTCGCGATGGCAGCGGCCTCTGCCTGACGGCTCTGCGTCTGGAGGTTTGATTTCTCTCTGGAAAGGTGCTCCAACAGAGCGCCCATACGGGTCGACTCGCTGCGGCGCGGTTCGAGCTGGTCGGAGCGGATCGACTTCGCGCGCGGGCCCTCGCCGGCGAGGCCGGAACGCTGGCCGTTGAGTTCGCGCTCAAACTCCGCCTGCCAGAATCCGAGTTCGGTCTGGAGCTTGGTGTAAAGCGGAGTGAGTTCGGCACTCTGCGTCTCGATCGCCGTCAGCCGCTCGCTGAAGGGTGCGGTGCCCTCATCGATGGCCTTCTTCAGCTCCTTCTGCTGCTCGGCCGTGAGACCTGGAATCGCGGCGGAAGCATCGGCATTTTCCTGGAGGATGAACTTTGCCTGGAAAGTGTCGTTCCACTTTTCCCGCTGCTCACCGATGCCAGTTTCCAGCGAGGCGATCTGTGTTTGGACCTTCGTCTTTTCCTTCTCAAATCCCGCCCGCACCGTCTCCACTTCGGCTGCGCGGTCCTTCTCGATCACCGAGCTCACGGTGTCGCGGAAAAGCAGCAGCACCAGCGGGTGGGCGATCGTCAGACCCATCAATACGGCCACGCAGAGTCGCAGGGAAAATTGCGAGAGCTTTCGCGACCACGAGAGGTAGGGGCGATATCCGGCGAGCAGGGCGCGGTCGATGGTGAGGATGATGAGGCTCCAGACCAACGCGACCGGGTAGATCACGCGCGGGTTATCCGTCAGGGTCGAGAGCGCGTAGGCGCAGGCAATGAAGGCGAAGGCACAGGGGACGAGGACGGTCGCGCCGAAGGCCACGTACTTCCGCTGCTCCCAGTTCGGGCATTGCTCGAGCGTTTCGGTGCCCGCGCCGGAGAGCCAGAAGAAGAGGCGTTTGAAGGGATTGGAGCGCATGAAAATTGGCAGGTTCGGGGGGATTCAGAACCACTACCGGAGAAAGCCTCCATTCATTTCATCTCAATTTTCTGATTCGTCATTCGGGCTTCGGAATTCGTCATTCACGGGTCATTCCTTGCCGAATCCCGGCCCGCCCGTTAACCCATGGGCAATGCACAACGGCTTTTACAACGCGTGGGACCTCGAACGCCGCTCCGGCCTCTCGGACTCGGCCGATTACCGCACGCCGTTCCAGATTGATCGCGACCGCGTGCTGCATACCCCCACCTTTCGCCGGCTGCAAAACAAGACCCAGGTCTTCTGGAGCGGCGAATACGACTTCTACCGCACCCGCCTGACCCACTCGCTGGAGGTCGCGCAGATCGGGAAAGCGATTTGCCGCTGGCTGGAAACGCGGCCGGATGGACCGCTGTCGCGCGAGTTCCATGTCGACCCGGATCTGCTCGAAGCCGTCTGTCTTTCCCACGACCTCGGCCACCCGCCCTTCGGTCATGCGGGCGAGCGTTCGCTGAATTTCCTGATGAAGGATCACGGCGGCTTCGAGGGCAACGCCCAGACCCTGCGCCTCCTCACCGAGCGGATCTTTTCCGCCAAGCGCACCGGCATGGACCCGACCCGCGCCTTTCTCGATGGAGTCCTGAAATACAAATCGCTCTGGACCGAACGTAAGGCCGCCGACGGTCATGCGCCCGAGCATCACTTCCTCTACGACGACCAGCACGCGCATCTCGACTGGGCGATGGGCGGAAATGATTTCCCGATCGAGCTCACGCCGGGCGACGTGCGCGACACCTTCAAGTCGATC
>JANOKL010000540.1:0-19742 GCA_031419215.1 Luteolibacter sp.
ATCGTCAGTCGCCAATCAATCGGGTTGTCCGCGCCGCTTCTGGCAGGTTGTCGGCGCGGGCATCCCAAAACTTACCAACGAACTGTGAGCAAAGCCACCGGACAGGCCTGCTCAATGCACTCCAAGTCCCGGTCGTTCGCACCGCTCCTGGCTGGTTGTCGGGGCAGCGACCGGGAATGATTTTGGCTGGGCGGGTGACGAATCTCGGGACAGATCGTCAGTCGCCATTCAATCGGGTTGTCCGCGCCGCTCCTGGCTGGTTGTCGGCGCGGGCATCCCACTCTTTCCAATCGGACGCCGCTCCGATCCATCTCGCCTCGGACGAAGCGTCGGGCGAGCTTCCGCATTACCACTTGTCGGTCTTTCCGGCCGAGGTCGCGGAGTGGATGGCGGCAGGCCCGGGCAAGCTGATCATCGACGGCACCCTCGGCGGTGGCGGCCACAGTGAAGCCTTTCTGAATGCCGGAGCCGACGTGCTCGGAATCGACCGCGATCCCGAAGCGCTGGCCCATGCTTCCCAGCGCCTCGCGGGCCACGGTTCGCGCTTCCGCACGTGGGAAGGCAATTTCGCAGATCTCGAAGAGACCCCCGAGGTCCAAGGGGGGAAACAGGCCGATGGCCTGCTTTTGGACCTCGGGGTATCTTCTCGACAGCTCGACGCGGCCGAGCGTGGCTTTTCCTTCATGAGGAATGGTCCGCTCGACATGCGCATGGGCCCTTCCTGCCCGCGCACAGCGGCGGAAGTGGTCAATGGCTGGTCCGAGTCGGAGCTTTCCAAGCTGATGTTCGAATACGGTGAGGAGCCCAAGGCCCGCCGCATCGCCAAGGCCATCGTCGAGCGTCGCGCCCAGCGTCCCTTCGACACCACGCTCGATCTTGCTGACCACATCGAAAAGGTGATCGGTCGTCACGGTCGCACCCACCCCGCCACCCGCGCGTTTCAAGCGATCCGGATGGCGGTGAATGAAGAGCTCGAATCCCTTTCCAAAGCGCTCGAAGCCTCCGCCCGGGTGCTGAAACCCGGAGGCCGCCTGCTCGTTATCACCTTCCACAGCCTGGAGGACCGGATGGTGAAAAGGTTCCTGAAATACCGCTCCACCGCCTGGCTCGATGAGCCGGGCTGGCCCGATCCGAAGCCGAACCCCGATCTCCAGTTCCGCCTGCTTGTGCGGAAAGCCGTGACTCCCACGGCGACTGAAACCTCCCTGAACCCGCGGGCCCGCAGTGCAAAACTGCGGGTCGCCGAGCTTCTAGCCCCAGCATGAACCATCGCCGCGACGAGCATCCGAACCGTCATCGCCTCACGTTCCTTTCCATGTTCGTGGGGGCCATCGTGGCCGCTGCCGGCGGCATTCTTTATGTCTATTACATGAACGGTCAGGTCGAGGCCAACCGTGAGCTGAAGCGCGTCGAGACGCGCATCAAGGAGCATGAGCTGGTGATCATGAACACGCGCCGCCTGATCGACGATGATCTCGGCCGCTATCTGATCCGGGAAAAGCTCGTCCAGCAGCATTCCTCGCTGAAACCGATCCCGCGTGGCGTGGTCGAGGACGTGCAACCCAGGCAGCCGCGAACCGTCGCCTCGACGGTCCCTTGAAACCATGCTGCGCTCGTTCCAAAGTCGTTCGTTGGTTGTGTGCTCGGTCCTGGTGGCCGGGCTTAGTGCGCTTTCGGCCCGACTGATCCAGATCCAGCTCCTCGACCGCAAGCGCTATGCGGAAACCTCGTGGAGCACTTACCATCGGATCGAGCCGCTGCCGGCGATGCGAGGCACCATCGTGGACTGCAACGAGGAAGTTCTCGCCCGCAGCCTGCCCGTGTCCTCGGTCATGGTGGATCTGAACCACCTCAATGACGAAAAAATCGCGGCCTACGGACTCGCCTATGCGGAAGCCGTCGCCAGCCCGAAGTGGCCGACCCTCGACAACCGCAACCGCCGGGCACTGATCCATCAGCTTCGCGGCAAGATCCTTGAGCGCGATACGGCGGAAGTGATCATCGAAAAGCACAAGGCCTACGCCATCAGCGTGCTCTCCAGACCTCTGCGCATGCCTCGCGAGGACCTGCGTCAGAAGATCGAAGGTGGAAAGGGCAAGTATTTCGCCATCGCCAAGGACCTCTCAGGTGATGTCGCCGAGCCGCTGAGGGATGCCATCGAGGAAAGCGGCATCCGCGGCTTCGAACTCGAGAACTCGTTGAAGCGCTGGTACACTTCCTCGACCACTGCGACGCACGTGGTTGGCTACACGGGAGACAGGGTTGAGAAGGATTCAGAGGGCAAGGAGCAGCACAAGATCGAAGGCAAGGCAGGCATCGAGTCCGCATTGGAAAAGTATCTGGCGGGACGCGACGGCTGGCGCGAGCACCTCAGCGACTCACGCGGTCTTCCATTGCCGGGCGATTCCGGAAGTCTCTTTCCTCCGAAGGCGGGATTGAACGTCCAACTCACGATCGACATGGGCATTCAGGCGATCGTTGAGGAGGAGCTCGATGCAGCACTCAAGGAGTTCGAGTCGAAGAAAGGCACCGTGGTCATCATGGATCCGAAGACCGGTGGGATTCTCGCCATGGTCAGCCGTCCGAACTTCGACCTGAACATCCGCGATGAAAGCATGGTCATCAACGGCTCGAACTTTGCGCTCCAGGCGGTTTACGAACCTGGCTCGACGTTCAAGATCATCGCCGCCGCCGCCGCACTAAACGAGGGGCTGGTCACGCCGCAGACGACGATTTTCTGCAACAACGGCCTCTTTCAGGAAGGTGCGATCCGGGTGCCGGACCACTCGCCATACGGAAATCTGACAGTGGAGGGCATCCTTCAGAAATCCTCGAACATCGGAATCTTCAAGCTGGCTCGGCAGCTCGGCAATGTGCTCTTTTACAACTACGTCCATCGCTTCGGCTTCGGCACGAAATCCGGCATTCTCCTCAGCGGTGAGGTCAATGGCATGGTCCGGAACAGCGGCAACGCGGTCGACTTTTCCCGCGCCAGCTATGGTTATGCTCTCAACGTCACGCCGCTCCAGGTCGCCTGCGCCTACAGCGCCATCGCCAACGGTGGTGAGCTATTGAAGCCCCAGATCGTCAAGGCGCTGGTGGCCAATGACGGATCGGTGGTCGAGCGCTACGACCGCGAGGTGGTAGGCCGCGCGATCAAGACTGAAACCGCCCGGAGAATGCGGATCG
Source organism: Luteolibacter sp. (assembly GCA_031419215.1). Taxonomy (GTDB): domain Bacteria; phylum Verrucomicrobiota; class Verrucomicrobiia; order Verrucomicrobiales; family Akkermansiaceae; genus Luteolibacter. The sequence goes on from JANOKL010000540.1 coordinate 3,190, forward strand.
CGCTTGAGAAAGTGGTGGACAAACTTGGCACTGCTCCGCTCGCTGCCGTCCCGGGCTTCCGGGTCGCCGGCAAAACCGGCACTGCCAAAATGCACAACCCGAACGGACGCGGCTACCTTGAAGGCCACTACACCGTTTCGTTCGCGGGGATGATGCCTGCCGAGAATCCCGCCTTCGTCGCGGTCGTCGTGATCGAAGATCCGCGCACGACGAAGGTGACCCGCTACGGTGGCACCATCGCCGCACCTGCATTTGGCAAAATGGCCGCCCGCATCGCCACCCGTATGAATTTGCAACCGACCGAACCCGTCGAAGCGCCGCGCTTGACCACCACCGCCCGATGATTCTCCGCGATCTAGTTTCCAAGCTTTCAAGAGCCACCGTCGCCGGCACGCTCGACGTTGAATTGTCCTCGCTGACCGACGACTCGCGCCAGGCCGCTCCGGGTGTCCTCTTCATCGCCGTGCGCGGTGAGGTGGTCGACGGTCATCAGTTTATCTCCAATGCACTCGCTGCCGGAGCTCCCGTGATCATGGCGGAAACCGCGCCCCCGTCAGGATTGCAGGATGGAGTGACCTGGATCCACATCGGCGATACCCGGGCCGCGCTCGCGATCTGCGCGAGTGAATTTTTCGAGAACCCGTGGAGTTCGATGGCGATGGCCGGCATCACCGGCACGAATGGCAAGACGACGACGGCGTTCCTGCTTCACCACATCATGAAGTCGACCTGGCACCGCGCCGGTCTGCTTGGCACGGTGGTGATCGACGATGGTGAAACGGTGGAGACCGCGCACCAGACAACGCCGGGCTCGCTGATGCTCGAGGGCCTGTTGGGCCGCATGCGCGATCACGGCTGCCGTGGCGTGGCGATGGAGGTTTCCTCGCATGGCATCGACCAGCAGCGCGTCGCCAATGTAGGCTTCGATGCGGCGGTGTTCACCAATCTCACGCAGGACCATCTCGACTACCACGGCACGATGGAGAACTACTTCGCCGCGAAGAAGAAGTGGTTCGACGACCTCGCGGCCAACCCGCTAGGCAAGAAGCCCACGGCGGTGATCAATGTCGACGATTCCTACGGTCTTGATCTCGCCGAGTCGCTTTCCGGAAAAATGCCGGTGGCTCGATTCGGCTTCGGCGTGCACACCGATTTTCGTGCAAACAATTTCAAGCAGAACGCCCGCGGCATGGAGTTCGAACTGACAACGAAGACCAAGTCCTTCCTCGTCCGCGCGCCGCTGATCGGACGTTTCAACGTTTACAACCTGCTCGCCGCCATCGCCGCCGCGAATGCCTGCGGCATCCGACCGCGTGAGGCGATCGCCGCGATTCCGGAAGCCCCGCAAGTGCCGGGCCGCATGGAAAACATCGGTCACTCGGGGGGAGCCACGGTCTTTGTTGACTACGCGCACACGCCGGATGCCCTGGTGAATGCCTGCCGAACCCTGCGCGAACTCAATCCGCGCCGCCTGATCACGATCTTCGGTTGTGGCGGGGATCGCGACCGTGCCAAGCGTCCGCTGATGGCCGCCGCCGCTTCCAAGAACAGCGATCTCTGCATCATCACCTCCGACAATCCGCGCAGCGAGGATCCGATCCAGATCATCCGCGAGATCGAGGCCGGCATCAATGGTGCGCCAACCACCAGCATCCCCGACCGTGCCGAGGCGATCTCGTCCGTGATCAAGGCCGCGAGGGCGGGGGACATTGTGCTGATCGCTGGAAAAGGTCACGAGACCTACCAGCAGTTCGCCACGGAGACGATCGACTTCGACGACCGCAAACACGCCTGGAAGGCCCTGCGCGAGCGCACTGAAGAAACCGAAAGACCTTGAACACCATCCCTGCCAGCCAGCTTGCAGAAATCCTCGGCGTGAACGTCGCCGCGGGAAATCCGGCTGCGCGGGTTTCGGCGGGAGTTTCCACTGACTCGCGGACAATTCCGGTCGGCTCGGCGTTTTTCGCCCTGCGTGGTGATCGCTTTGATGGCCATGAATTTTGCGATGCCGCTCTAACAGCCGGCGCAGCTGCGCTCGTCGTCGACACCTGGTCCGGCGAGGCTCCGGCGAACGCGGCGGTCATCGTGGTGAAGGACACGCTGGCCGCTCTCCAGCGCCTGGCGTTCTGGTGGCGCAGCCAGTTGCAGATTCCGGTCATCGGCATCACCGGCAGCAACGGCAAGACCAGCACCAAGGATTTCGCGGCGGCGATTCTTTCGAAGCGTTTCAAGGTCAGCGCCACCAAGGGCAACCTGAACAACCACATTGGCGTGCCCCTGACCGTGCTCGGCACCGGTTCTGACTGCGGTGCGGCGGTCTGGGAAATGGGAATGAACCACAGTGGCGAGATCGCGCCGCTGTGTGAGATCGCCCGGCCGAAGATCGGCATCATCACTAACGTCGGCACCGCGCACATCGAGTTCCTGGGATCGCGCGAAGGCATCGCCGAAGAGAAAGCCATGCTCGCCCGCTCCCTGCCTGCGGATGGTGCCCTCTTCCTCCCGGCGGGCTGCGAATTTTACGAGTACTTCCGTCAGCGGACCAAGGCACATGTCATCCCGGTCGGAAACGGTCGCGGCCTGATCCGCGCAGAGAACCTGGAAGTGGGAGATGGCTTCTCACGATTCACCCTGGTCATCGAAGGAGAGGCTCCCGCTGATGTGCTGCTTCCTGTCGGCGGCCGCCACATGGTGACGAACGCCCTGCTCGCCGCCGGCGCGGCTTGGAAGCTCGGGCTTTCCCCTGAAGAGATCGCCGCCGGACTTTCCAGCTCGACTCTAACAGGCGGTCGGCTGCGTCGTTTTGAATCGAATGGAATCATCATTTTCGACGACACCTACAACGCGAATCCGGAGTCGATGGCTGCGGCGCTCGAGACCCTTGCGGACATCCCCGTGAAGAACGGTGGTCGCCGCATCGCGGTGCTGGGACGCATGGCGGAACAGGGCGAGCACGCGCCCGCCGCGCATCGCCGCACCGGCGAACTCGCCGCCAGCCGTGGCATCACGGTCCTGGCCGTGGGCGAGGGTGCCGAGGAGATCGCGAACGGATCTGAAAGCAGCCAGCATTTCCCTGACATCGAGTCCGCGTCCGAGTGGCTCACCTCCGGCTGCCGCGCCGGGGACGTCGTCCTGTTCAAGGGCAGCCGCTCGGCTGCGATCGAACGCGTCATGAACTCTGCCTTTCCCCGCAACTGATGCTCCCCGCGATTTACGATTACTGGAAAGCCGCTTTCGATGCGGAGAACGCCGCCAAGATGGAAGGCTGGGCCCACGCGTGCTCGTTCCTGAATCTGCTTGGCTACATCACGTTCCGCGCGGCGCTTGCCTGTCTGGTCTCATTCATCGTCAGCCTGATGGTCGGGCCGCGCGTGATCCGGAAGCTGATCTCCTTGAAACTCGGCCAGCCGATCCGCACGGCGGCGGAGGTGCACAAGTTGGCCGAACTCCATGGCGGAAAAATCGGCACGCCGACGATGGGCGGCGTGTTGATTCTTGGCGCGGTGCTGGTTTCCACGCTGCTCTGCGCCCGACCGTTCAACCCCTTCGTCGCGGTTTGTGCCTGCACGATGGGGGCCTGCGGATTGCTCGGCTTCTGCGATGATTTCAAGAAGGTGCGCGAGAAGAAATCCGATGGACTCAGCGCGCGCTCAAAACTTTTCTGGCAAGTGACGATCGCGCTGGTGGCGGCCTGCTTCATTTTCTTCAAGAAGGAGATTTCCGGTTTCGGGATCGATCCAACTGATCCGCAGCGGATGTTCGGGCTCGCTGGCTATCGTCTCGGAAAGGTGCCGATCGACATTGGCGAGATCTGTTTCCCGCTCTTCAAGTTTCCGCTGATCGACTTGAGCTGGTTCGCCATTCCGTTTTTCGTGGCGATCATCGTTGGCTGCTCGAATGCGGTGAACCTCACCGATGGTCTCGACGGACTTGCCACCGGTTGTACGATCACGGCCGCGCTCGCTTACGCGATCATCGCCTACCTTGCCGGGCATTTCTACATGGCGACCGACTACCTACTGATCCCACACAACCGCTACGTCGGCGAGTTGGCGGTGTTCATCATGGCCTTGGTGGGGGCGGGCTTCGGCTTCCTGTGGTTCAACTGCCACCCGGCGAAAGTGTTCATGGGCGACACGGGTTCCCTCGGCATCGGCGGAGCGCTCGGCACTGCGGCGATCTGCACGAAGCAGGAGCTGCTGCTCGTGATCATCGGTGGCGTGTTCGTGATGGAGGCGATGTCCGTCATCCTGCAGGTCGGCAGCTTCAAGCTGCGTAAAAAGCGGATCTTCAAGATGTCGCCGATCCACCACCATTTCGAGTTGTTAGGTTGGCATGAGAACCAGGTGATCATCCGCTTCTGGTTGCTCTCGATCATGCTCGCGCTGTTCGGTCTAGCTCTTTTGAAAGTCGCATGAATCTCTCAGGAAAACAGGTGGTGGTGCTTGGGGCCGGCCGGAGTGGCCAGGCCGCAGCGGCGCTTGCCCTGCGCGAGGGTGCGATCGTTTCCGTCCACGATGCGGCAGGAGCCGAGGCCTTTTCCAAGATGCCTGCAGGCGTGTCGATTCATCCGCGTGCCTCCGCTGAGTCGGGTCGTGACGTGAAGTGCGATCTGCTGGTGGTGAGCCCGGGCATCGACACCTATGGTCCCTATGTCGCCGCCTTTTCCGAACAGGCGGGCGAAGTGATCGGCGAGACTGAATTGGCAGCGCGTTTTTATGACGGAAAGATCGTCGGCATCACCGGCACCAACGGCAAAACCACGACGACCGAACTCGTCGCACGCATCCTCGCGGCGGCTGGGCTGGGAGGTGATCCCTGCGGAAACTATGGCGTACCTTTCGCGGAAGTCGTGATGAAGGCCGAGCCACCAACGGCGGTTTCATTGGAGCTGAGTTCGTTCCAGCTTGAGACGATCCGCACGCTGCATCCGGTGGTGTCGGTGTGGCTGAACTTTGCGCCGGACCACATGGATCGCTACCCGACCGTCGAGTCCTATCGCGCGGCGAAGCTGAGGATTTTCGAAAATCAAGCGTCTGCCGACACTGCGGTCATTCGTGCCGGGGAAACGCTTTCCGGAGTGAAGGCGAAGGCGGAATATTTCTCCACTGAGGATGAGACGGTCGAGTGGTTCTCGGATGGTCATTTCGTGAAGTTCAAGGGCGAGGTCGTGCTCGATCTGATGGCCGACACCAGCCTGCGTGGACTGCACAATGCCGAGAACGCGATGGCGGCTTTGGCATCGGGTCGTGCACTGGGAATTTCCTTCGAGACGATGCGCGCCGCGCTCCACGGATACGCACCTCCGGCGCATCGTTGCGAGCTGGTGCGGACACTGGATGGCGTCGAGTATTTGAACGACTCGAAGGCCACCAACCTGCATGCGTTGGAAAGCGCGCTGCGTTCGCAAACCCGTCCGGTCGTGTTGATCGCCGGTGGCAAGCAGAAGGGGCTCGACTACGCACCGGTCGTGCCGCTTTTGAAACGCAAGGGCCTGGCGGCGGTGACCTTCGGACAAATCGCCGCTCCTCTTGGCGAGGTGCTTTCCTCGGCCGTTCCAGTCGAATCTTTTTCCACTCTTGATGAAGCCGTCCAAGCCGCCCGCCGCCTCGCGCCGCGTGGTTCAACGGTGCTGCTTTCGCCGGGGACCTCGTCCTTCGACCAGTTTTCCGGCTATGAACATCGCGGGGACTCCTTCCGCGAACTCGTCCACCAATTGCGCTGAATCCAATGAAACATCACCCGACACTCCCCACCAAACGTCAACCGATCCGCAAGAGCGTCTTCAAGACGCTGTTCGCGAACATTCCGGGCCGCAAACAACGCGTCGCCGCGACGGCGAGTCCTGCCGATTTCGAAACAGAACTCCCGGGTCGGAAAATCGGCAATGCACTGGCGGTGATCGTGGCCGTTCACGTGGCGGCGGCCGGGCTGGTGTTCTTCCATCATTGGAGGCTGGAAGGTCGCGGTGGAGATGCGGCGGTGAAGCCGGGCGCGGCCCCGATTCTTTCGTCGGCAACACTCCATTCTCCGGGCAATACCTCACCTGTGACGCGTCTGTCCGTTGGCGATCATGGCCGCATGGTCAGTGCTGGAGAAACCTATGCATCGATCGCGGAGAAGCTGGGCGTGGACGAAAGCGATCTGCGTGTGGCGAACAACAACGATCCGATCCAGAGCGGATTGGTGCTGAAGATCCCGTCGAAAAAGATCGTGGCGTTGGAGTCTCCCGAGGTGGCTGAACTGCGCGCCAATGTTCCTTCGAATGATCGTGGCATTGTTGAAATTCCAAGAGCGAATCCTGTCGAGGGCGCGCCCCAGTTGATCCGCCCTTCCTCCCAGAAGGTGACGGAGCACGCGGCGTCCGTTCCGAAGCCGGTGGACCGCGCGGCGGCGTCATTGCCGAAGCCCGCGGCAGGCTCGCGCAGCTACACAGTCCAGTCTGGCGATAATTTCTGGCGGATTGCCAACAAGTACAAGGTCGATCAGGATGCGCTCATGAAGGCCAACGGCATCACGGATGCCAAGAAGCTGAAGATCGGGATGAGCCTGGTGATCCCCAACTGACCCCCTGTGACCCGCTATTGCTCCATCATCCTCTGCACGGCCGTCGCCCTTCTGGTGGCGCTCGGCCTTGTGATGCTTGCAAGCACCAGCGCGTGGGTGCTGGAGGAGGGGAAGGATCGTTACTATTTCGTCTGGAGTCAGGCGCGGATGGTGGTGCTGGGCCTGGTGGTGGCCTGTCTGGCATCGCGGGCACCTGAGGGATTGATGCGGAAGCTCTGGCCCTGGGCGCTGGGGGCTTGCTGCGTGCTGCTCGCACTTTGCTTCCTTCCGGGGATCGGTGTGGAAACTTATGGAGCGAAGCGCTGGATCAAGTTGCCGGGAATGCCGCAGTTCCAACCGTCGGAACTTGCACGCGTCGTTGGCGTGATCTCGGTGGCCGGTTGGTTCGCACGCTGGCAGACCGAGACGCGTTCGTTCTGGCGAGGGTATGTTTTTCCAGGCATGATGATCGGCCTGCCGATCGGACTGATCGCCATCGAGACCGACGTCGGTTCGGCGCTTTCGATGTCGGCGGCCTGCGCGGTGATGTTTTTCTGTGCCGGGACGCGACTGCGTTTCCTGCTTCCGACCGCAATCGTGGCGATGGTGCTCGCGAGTGCCTACATCCGTCACAATCCGACCCGCTGGTCACGCATCGAGGCCTGGCTCGATCTCGGGAAAAAGCAGGAGGAGATGAGCGAGCCCGAATGGAAGGCCCTCATCAAGCGGCGCGATGAAGGCAAGGGCGCCCAGCAGTGGCGGGCCCTGGTGGCCTTCGGAAATGGCGGGCCCAATGGGGTCGGTCTCGGAAACGGCGCGGAGAAGTTCGGCAAGCTGACCTTTGCCCACATTGACTTCATTTTCCCGGAGGTAGGTGAGGAACTCGGTCTGCCCTTCACTTTGGGAGTCGTGCTTTGCTACGTGATGATCGCGGTTGCCGGATTTGGCATTGCGCTGCAGGCAAAGAATGTTTTCCCGAGGCTGATGGCGATTGGGCTGACCTGCATGATCGTGATCCCGGCGATGCAGAACATCGCCGTGACGACTGGAGCGATGCCCAACGACGGCCTGCCGCTGCCGTTCGTGTCCTTCGGTGGATCGAGCATCGTGTTTGCCCTGCTGGCGGTCGGCATGCTGGTGGGGATTCATCGCCGCTGCACGCCCGAGGAAATCCCGGAGCTGGCCCTTTGCAAGAACCGCTCCTACGCGATCCGGCTCTAACCCTTTCGTGGGGTTCCCCGAGGGTCAGGGTGGAGGGATGATGGCCCTTGTAATGACAGCGGCTGGGAATTTTGCCTCCTGCCGGGATTCGGCGGTGGTGGTTGGTTGACAACCCCGGTGGTGGTTGACCAATCTGCCACACGCCCTTGACCCGTGAAACTTTTGCGGGAAGGCCATTTACCATCCCTGGATTTTCCGCCCCGTGTTTTCAAACGAAGAATACCTCGCCCAATTGCTGACCGAAGCCGGCATCGTGAGCGACGATGATGTTGCCCGTGCCCGGCAGGCTCTTTCCGGTCGGGAGACGCTCATCGAACGACTCCTTACCGATGGAACGCTGACCCAGGAGGCCGTCGCCGATGTGCTGGCCGCCAATTCCGGCATCCCTCACGTCAATCTGGACGCCGTGACTTTCAATCCCGGCATCACCGAAGCGGTGCCCGAGGACGTCGCCCGGCGTTACCATGTGATTCCGGTGGAAGATGACGGATTCATGCTGACGCTGGCCGTTTCCGACCCACTGAACTTCGAGGTTCTGGACAGCCTGCCTCATGTTCTGGGCCGTGAGCTGAACCTGGTCTGCGCGACCCATAAGTCGATCCAGCAAAGTCTGAAGCAATTCTACGGAATCGAGGAAACCAGCCCCGGCGGCGATCTCGGCATCGTCTCGGAAACCGATGACCAGGGCGGAGACGATGCGCCGATCATCAAGCTGGTCTTCAACCTGCTCGCCGATGCCTTCCGCGTCCGTGCCTCGGACATCCACATCGAGCCGCTCGAAACCTCCGTCCGCATCCGCTACCGCATGGACGGCAAGCTCGTCGAGGTGGCGAACCATCCGAAAAAGCTGCTCCCGGCGATCATCGCCCGTTTGAAGGTGATGAGCAGCACGATGAGCATCGCGGAAAAGCGCCTCCCGCAGGACGGCCGCATCCAGCTCAAGATGGGTGGCGACAAGGAGATCGACCTCCGTGTTTCCTCCGTTCCTTCAAATCACGGCGAATCGATCGTCATGCGTATCCTCGACAAGTCGGCGCTCGTGCTCGGCCTGCCGCAGCTCGGGTTCTTCTCCGACGACCAGGAGATCTTCGAGCGCATGATCACGCTGCCGGACGGCATCATCCTCGTGACCGGCCCCACTGGCTCTGGAAAAACCACGACGCTTTACGCCTGTCTCAACGTCATCAACAAGCCTGACAAGAAGATCATCACGGTCGAGGACCCGGTCGAATACGAGCTCGCCGGCATCAACCAGGTGATGGTCAAGGCCGACATCGGCATGACCTTCGCAGCAGCGCTTCGCGCCATGCTCCGACAAGCGCCGAACATCGTCATGATCGGAGAAATTCGAGATGCTGAAACGGCGAACATCGCCATCAACGCCTCGCTCACCGGCCACCTTGTTTTCTCAACCCTCCACACCAACGACGCCCCCGGCTCCGTGGCCCGTCTGGCCGACATCGGCGTGAAGCGTTTCCTCATCGCCTCGGCGGTGCGGGCCGTCATCGCCCAGCGCCTCGTTCGGAAACTCTGCCCCATCTGCAAGGCCCCCGCGGAACTCACCCTCAAGGAACTCCGCGCGCTGAATCTCGACGCCGGACGCATGCAGGACGCCACGATTTTCGGGCCCGTCGGCTGCGAAAAATGCCGCGGCAATGGTCACAAGGGCCGCATGGGCATCTTCGAGGTCTTTGAGATCGACGACGAGGTCAGACACATGATCAACGCCGAGCTCACCACCGTTCAACTCCGCAAGCGTGCCCGTGAACTGGGCATGCGCTCCCTCCGAGAAGACGGCATCCGCAAGGTCCTGGCCGGCCTCACCTCCGCGCAGGAGGTGATCCACGCCACCATGTCCGACTTCGATTGATCCGCCACCACGACGCGCACCCGTTTTCTCCCGTCCCATGGACAATAATCAGCTCATCGAACTCTTCCAATCGCGCGGTCTTGTCGACCGTTCGCTCGCCCAGGACATCCTTGCCGAGGTGGACAACAGCGGCAAGGAAGTCGCCGAAATCCTCGCCGACTTCCAGGTCATCGGCCATCGTGACGACATCTGGCCCATCGTGGCATCAGAACTCGGCACGGAACTGGTCGACATCCGTGACTGGACCCCGCCGCCGGAATTGCTGGCACTCGTCCCGGCCGGCACCGCCCGCCTCCACGGCGCGCTGCCGGTGCAGTTCGATCACATTGGCCTTCACGTGGTCTTGGTCGATCCCCTCAACCCTCAAACCGTCGAGGACCTGCGCTTCTCACTGGGTCGTGAGATCCACCTGGTGATCGCACCGGATTACCTCGTCGAGCAGAAGATCAATGACTGCTACGGCGGCGAAGGCCGGGCGATGGACGATCTCCTCAGCCAGCTTCAGATCGGCGGAGACAACCCGGGCAACCTCGCTGATGTCGAGGCCGAGGCGAACTCCGCGCCGATCGTTCGCTACGTCGACCTGGTTCTCTATCAGGCGATCAAGGAAAAGGCCTCGGACATCCACTTCGAGCCCTTCGAAAAGGACTTCAAGATCCGCTACCGGGTCGACGGTGCCCTCTATGAAATGGCTCCGCCGCCGATCCACCTTTCGCTGCCGATCATTTCGCGCGTGAAGGTCATGGCGAACATGAACATCGCCGAGCGCCGGATCCCGCAGGACGGACGAATCGTCAAGCAGGTCGGCGAACGCCAGGTCGACATGCGTGTTTCCTCGCTGCCCACCCAGCACGGAGAATCCGTCGTGCTTCGAGTGCTCGATCGTTCGTCGGTCAATCTCTCGCTCGAGAACCTCGGTCTCGCACCCCACATTTTCGAATACATCACCGAGACGATCGAAAAGCCCAACGGCATCTTCATCGTCACCGGGCCCACCGGTGCTGGCAAGACCACCACGCTCTACGCCGCGCTGCGCCGGATCAACACGATCGACTCCAAGCTTCTGACCGCCGAGGACCCGGTCGAGTATGACATCGACGGCATCGTTCAGATCCCCGTCAACGAGGCGATCGGCATGACATTCCCCCGCATTCTCCGCGCCTTCCTGCGTCAGGATCCGGACCGCATCATGGTCGGGGAAATGCGTGACATCGACACCGCGCAGATCGCCATCCAGGCCGCTCTCACCGGTCACTTGGTGCTCTCCACGCTTCACACGAATGATGCCGCAGGGGCAATCAACCGTCTGGTCGACATGGGCTGCGAGCCCTTCCTCGTCGCGGCTTCTCTTGAAGGCGTGCTAGCCCAACGACTGGTCCGCACGATCTGCAAGGAATGCCGCGCGCCGTATGAGCCCAGCGAGTCGATCCTCTCGCAGCTCGGCGTTTCGCCCCATGAACTTGGCGACAAGGAATTCTTCACCGGAAAAGGCTGCGATGTCTGCGGCCAGAGCGGTTACAAGGGCCGCCGCGGACTTTATGAACTCCTCGACATCACCGACCCGATCCGGGAAATGATCACCGAAAAGCGACCGAGCGTCGTGATCAAGCAGAAGGCTGTCGAGTTGGGCATGAACACCTTGCGCGAGGATGGTCTCCGGAACATCTACACCGGGGTCACGACCATCGAAGAAGTCCTGAAATACACCTGATATACACTTTTGAGCAGAATTTCCCGTTTGCGCATTTTCGAGTCGCCAGCCCCCACGCCGGAATTCATACAGTAGCCACTCAGCCCCCGATCTTTCAAAATCCCAACGTTCCATGGCCAACTTCCAATACACCGCCCTTGATGCCAAAGGCGAACAGACGACCGGAGCCGTTCAGGCCTCCACCGATGCCGAGGCGATTCAGATCCTGCGCGGACAGGGTCTCTATCCGACCCAGGTGATCGAGGAGGGCAAGGGCAAGCTCGCCACGCCAAAAGGAAAGTCCGCTTCGAAGGCGAAGGCCAAGCCCGCTGCGGCAGCCAAGGGCAGTGCTGCTGCCAAGACCGGTGGCCGCATCAAGCCGAAGATCCTGATGATCTTCACCCGTCAGCTCGCGACACTGATCGATTCCGGTCTGCCGCTCCTTCGTGGTCTGACCGTTCTCAGCAAGCAGGAGCCGAATCCGGTGCTGCGCGCCACCCTCAACTCCCTCGCCGACTCGGTGCAGGGCGGCTCGACCTTTTCCGAATCCCTCGCCCAGCATCCGAAGATCTTCAACAAGCTCTACGTGAACATGGTGAAAGCCGGTGAGCTCGGTGGTGTGCTCGAGCTCGTCCTCCAACGTCTCGCCGAGTATCAGGAAAAGGCCAACAAGCTGAAGAACAAGATCGTCTCCGCGATGGTTTACCCGGTGATCGTCATGTTCATCGCCGTGGCCATCCTGGTCTTCCTGATGCTGTTCATCGTGCCGAAGTTCAAGGACATGTTCGCCGAGGTCGGCGACGCGGATCTTCCGTTGATCTCCAAGATCGTCTTCGGATTCTCCGAGTTCATGATCGGCCGACCCCTGTTCCTTCCAAACGCCGTCTTCCTTTTCATCATCGCGGGTGTTGCTGTTTTCCTCTTCAACCTCTGGGGAACCACCAAGGGCGGCCGCATTGCCATCGACAACTTGAAGCTGAAGCTCCCGATCTTCGGGGACATCCAGCGCAAGAGCGCCGTTTCCCGTTTCTCCCGCACGCTTGGAACCCTGGTCACCTCCGGTGTTCCGATCCTTCAGGCGCTCAACATCACTCGTGAGACCGCTGGCAACGTGGTGATCTCCGCCGCCATTGACAAGGTTTACGAAGCGGTCAAGGAAGGGGAGTCGATCGTGACGCCGCTTCAGGCCACCAGCGTCTTCCCCGCGATGGTGATTTCCATGGTGGACGTCGGTGAGGAAACCGGACAGCTCCCGGAAATGCTTCTCAAGGTCGCCGAAGTTTACGACGACGAAGTCGATAACGCCGTCACGGCTCTGACCACCATCCTTGAGCCGATCATGATCGTGATTCTGGCCCTCGTGGTCGGCGCGGTTGTATTTGCATTGTTCCTACCTCTGATTAAGATTATCTCCACGATGGGCAACCAGACGTGAGGTCGGTGTCCGTGGTTTAAAACTCAATCAGTAGATCATGAAATTCTCAGTTTCAAAGCGTCGCGGCGGATTCACGCTCATCGAGCTCCTTGCCGTCATCACGATCATCGTCATCCTTGCCGCCCTGGTGGTTGCTGGGATGGGGTTCGCGAGGGACAAGCAGGCGAACGAAAAGGCGAAGATCCAGATCGGCCGGATCAGCGCGGCCCTCGAGGAATACAAGCTCGACAACGGCAGCTATCCGGCCTCGACCAGCCCGGATGCCAAGGGCCAGTCCAACATCCTCTACAGGGCGCTTTATCAGGATGCGGTCGATGACACCACGAAGACCAAAAAGATCTATCTGGCTGAACTCGATCCAGCTTCGAAAAATCAGGGCTGGGTGAGTGGCACCGGTGCCGCCGCCACCATCAAGGATCCCTGGGGGCAGGAGTATCTGTATCGCACCGGAGCCGCTGCGGAGAATCCTGACTTCGACCTCTGGTCCATGGGCAAGGATGGCAAGACCGGGGCCGACGCCAAGAGCGCCGACTCCCGCGACGACATCCGTCCCTGATTTCCTCAGCCTGCTTCCGAAAGTTTCCTTTCCACTCGACGCCCGCCTCTCCGGCGGGCTTCTTGTTTCCAACACATGAGCGAAGAGAGCCCATCCCCTGAAGAAAGTCCTGCCAAGAAGCCACGCAAGGCGGCCGCCCCGAAAGCAAAGAAGGCTGCCAAGGCGGTCAAGGCTGTGGCGAAACCCGCCAGGGACACCAGTGGGCTCCCCGAGGTTCCCCAGACTCCTTCCGAGGAAAGCCGTCGCGCTCCCGAGCCCGAGCGCGAAGAAGCTCCACGCGTTGAAGCCCGTCGTCGCGAAATCCAGGAGCCCCAGGAGGATTCCTCCCGCTCCGGTTGGCCGGAAGTCGAGACCATCCAAGGTGGCAATCAGCCGCCGACTTCCGGAAAGCGCAAGCGTCGCCGCAAGAAAAAGGGCGGCCAGGGTGGACAAGCTCCCGCCGTCGCAGGTTCCTCCGAAGCCGCCCCACTTCCGCCGCGCCAGCCACAGTCCCAGCCACGCCGCGAGGTGCGGGAAGTGCAGGAGGTTTCGGAGTCAGTGGAAGCCGCGCCTGCACGTCAGCAGGGTCCGCGTGTGCAGCTTGATTCCGATGACCTCGCCAAGAAGGCCTGGAAGATTTTCCAAAGCGAAGTTGCTGAAGAAGGCATGGCCTTGATCGGCGATCAGGATGCCCGAGAACTCAGCCGCAAGAGCTTCCGCCTCGCGGAAATCTTCCTCGAGGAGCAGGCCCGCCGCACCCGCTGAGCCGCTTGCGTTTCCAAGCCGAAACATAAGGAGCTTGGACGTCTCCGTCCAAAGCAGTGCCCTTGGCATTGACGTCGTCAAACAGGGAGAAGGGGATTGCATCCCCTGATACAAAGCACCGGGCAGCCGCTTGGAACGGAAGAAAGGGGATGCAATCCCCTTCTCCGGTATTGAGGAGCGCGGCAACTGCGGCCTTGATCCGACCTCGAAATACAGTTCGTTGACTGCATGAGGACCATCACGGTCAATGTATCCGAGCCGGTTTACGAGGATTTCCCGGAGCCACGCACGGAAGACCGAGCGGAAAGCATCGGAACTGATCCGGGAAGCGATGGAACTCTACCGGCAGCAGGTCATGCAACGTAAGACTTCCCTGCTGGATCGCAGGCCGGCGAGTGTGGGTGGGCCCATTGCGGCGATCACTTAGGAAGACGACATTTTGGAAGGCATGCTCGATGACTCACGGGATTGACACCGATTTTCTCCTGGCTGCGGAGATTCAGGATCATCCCTTTCACCGTGAGGCCGACGCCTTGCTCCGATCCCTTCTGGGAAGCGGGCATGACCTGGCGCTGGTTCCCCAGACTTTGGCTGAATTCATTCACATCGTGACCGATGGGAAACGAATGCCACAACCCTTGACGATGGCGGAGGCGATCAGCCGCGCCGAGCATTGGTGGCAGGCGGAGGAAGTGGTGAGGGTGTTTCCCGGCGGCCAGGCGGTCTCGGACTTTCTGGGCTGGTTGACACGGCACCAACTGGGTCGCAAACGTCTGCTCGACACCCTGCTGGCGGCCTCTTTCCACAGCGCCGGGGTGAAACGGATCGTGACCAACAACGAGCGGGATTACAGAGCCTTCGGGGTATTTGAAATCTTGGGATTTCGATCATGATTCCCAAAACCCATCTGCAGTTCATTCAGCGGCCGGCAAGTAATTCACCAGAGAACAATATGTTAGAGTATCTGTACCCTGCGTGATTACGTGGCGTGTCAGTCAAACCACTGTCCCGGAGACCCATGAATCCGAACGCGCCTTACCACATTGGAATCGCCGCTCACAAGCGTTTCAGTCAGATCCACATCCTGAACCGCGATGGCCTAACGGCCTGGAAGGACCGCATCGTCGACAAGGACCCGACGGCCTTTCAAGGGCTTGTCGCCAAACTCGGCGACCCCCTTCAGGTTTGCCACCTTTAGGTTGCCAAACGACCCGGATTGGCCCATTTCTGCGTTGCGCTTGGGAACAAACGGGACACCGTCCGGCACTTGCGCGTGACCCGGCATGAACAGGAGCAGCCATTCCAGCGAAGCATCCACCACCGCGCTTTCCCTTCTGACATGGAACATCCTGCGCGAAGGACCGAGCCTTCTCGCCAGCGGATGGATCAAGCGGCGTGATTCGTTCCAGAGGATCTTTGAGAAACAGAATTTCGACATCCTCTGTTTCCAGGAAGTCATGCCAGTACAACTCGACTTCTTCCAAACACTCTTTCCACAACATCACTTCTATGGCCTGGGACGGGATGATGGGAGATCCGGTGGCGAGCATTGCCCCATATTTTATGACCGCGAACGCTTCGGATTGAGGAACTGCGGAACGTTCTGGCTCAGTCCCACCCCCGGGGTTCCGAGCACAGGTTGGGGCGAAGTCTTTCCACGCCTCTGCGGCTGGGTCGAGCTTGTGGATCACTTCACGGGGCGCGTATTCAGGGTTTCAAACCTCCATCTGCAGCTCCATCCCTTCGCCCAATCACGGGCAGCCGATCTGCTGGCCGGAAAGCTGGGCCAACACGGCCTGCCCCAGCTCGTGGCCGGCGACTTCAATTGCCCCGCCCATTGGCCGGGCGTCAAACGGCTGCTCGCAGGAGGGCTGACGCGGGTTCCGGCAGGCGACCGTGCCACTTTTCATCTGCGGGGGCTTCCTTTGCGGGCGCTGGATCATATTCTGACCTCCGCCGACTGGGAGGTACAGGAGACTGGACTTCTCAATCAACGGGGCGGCTGTGTTTTCCCCTCCGACCATTTCGGCCTGTCGGCCAAAATGAGGCTAGCCTAATCCCAGCGGACTCCAATTCCTTGGGACAGACTCCAATTCTTTGGGACAGACCAATTCTTTGGGACAGACAAAATGTCTGTGGTAGAGCCCGGCGCTGAGGGCATTTGCGTCTTTCTTCGTCCCAGCGGGACCTTGGAGATTAGCCGGTGCGTGTCAGGCATCGAGGAATGTCGGTTGCCACGCTGGGGCGATGGAGACTCTGAAAACTCCTGGGCCACTCTCGGCTGGATACCACCGCCATCTACACCCATGTCAGCAACGAACGCCTCTGTCGCATCCATGCTGACTGTCATCCGCGTGGTGGCGCACCCGTGCTAGACCCATTGCCAAAATAAATTGCCGAAACGCGCCAATAAAGGCTGGTACGATCGTTTGAAGCCATTCATCGTCCGGAATCTGCCGACCGCGTCAGCTTCCCGATCCCGAGATCTGCA
>JANOKL010000541.1:0-7435 GCA_031419215.1 Luteolibacter sp.
TGGCGTAATGCGCCGTCAAAGATTGTTCCATGACGCGACCCTAGCAGCCTTCGCCTGGACCTACGACCGGAAGCCACCCACTAAATCGCGGGAAGAACCATTTTCTTCGTACCGCCAGATGTGCGTGTTCATGACGTGCTGTCTGAAGATTGATTCAGTTCGGCGATGCCTTGAATGGGCTATGCGCTTGGAAAGAACCGTTACGCTCACTCCACCGTCACGCTTTTCGCGAGATTCCTGGGCTGGTCGATTTCGCAGCCTCTGGCTCGTGCCACGTGGTAGGCGAAGAGCTGGAGGGCGACGGCGGCGGGGATGGTGGCGACGAGCGGGTGGCAGGCCGGGATTTCGATGACGTCATCCATCGCCTCGGCGGCTTCGTGATCGCCTTCGGTGATGATGCCGAGGATGCGGGCTCCACGGGCGCGGCATTCCTCGATGTTGCCAAGCGTCTTGTCTTTTCCGGCGATGTCGCAGGCCAGGGCGATGACCGGCGTGTCCTTCACCAGCAGGGCGATCGGGCCGTGCTTGAGCTCGGCGGCGTGGTAGCCCTCGGCGTGGATGTAGGAGATTTCCTTCAGCTTCAGTGCGCCTTCGAGGGCGACCGGGTACATCGGTCCGCGACCGATGAAGAAGGCGTGTTCGCCGGCGGCGTAGCGTTTCGCGATGGCTTCGATGTGGTCGCTTTTCGCGACGGTGCGGGCGACGAGCGAGGGGATTGATTCGATCTCGCGGGCCAGCGCGATGCCGTCCTCACGGGAAAAGCGTCGGCCGCGACCGAGCTTCAGGGCCATCATCAGCAGCACGGCGACCTGGCAGGTAAAGGCCTTGGTGGAGGCGACGGAAATCTCCGGCCCCGCATGAAGGTAAACGCCGCGACCGGTTTCGCGGGCGATGGTGGAGCCGACGACGTTGCAGAGGCTCATCACGAACGCGCCCTTTTGGTTCGCTTCTCTAACAGCCGCGAGCGTGTCGGCGGTTTCGCCGGACTGGGAAATGGCGACGACGAGGTCGTTGCGGCCGACGATTGGATTCCGATAGCGGAACTCGGCGGCCTGTTGGACTTCGGCGGGAACATCGGCGAGGTCCTCGAAGGCGTACTCGCCGACGAGACCGGCGTGCAGTGAGGTGCCGCAGCCGACGAGGACGATGCGGGAAATTTCCGCAAGGTCGCGCGGCGAGGTGCCCATGCCGGAAAGCACGGAGGTGCCGAGGTTGAAATCGAGCCGGCCACGGATCGCGTTGGCGAGGGCGTCCGTTTGCTCGTGGATTTCCTTGAGCATGAAATGCTCGTAGCCGCCCTTTTCCGCAGCTCCGGCGTCGAGGCCGAGCTCGGCGATCTCGCGGGTGACCGGAACGTTGTTCAGGTCGCGGATGTCGACCGAGTCGGCGGTGACGACGGCGATGTCGTTGTCGTCGAGGTAGATGACCCGTTGGGTGTGCGAAAGGATCGCGGAGGCGTCGGAGGCGATGATCGTTTCCCCTTCGCCGACGCCGATGACGATCGGGCTGCCACGTCGGGCGGTGATGATTTTTCCTGGCTCCAGGGAGCTCAACACGGCGATGCCAAAGGTGCCTTCGACCTGGTGGAGCGCATCGCAAACCGCCTGCAGCAGGTTGCCCTTGTAGCAGGAGCCGATGAGGTGGGAGAGGACCTCGGTGTCGGTATCGGAAAGGAAGAGCTCGCCCTTGGCCTCGAGTCGGGCCCGCAGCGAACGGTAGTTCTCGATGATGCCGTTGTGGACCAGCGCGATGTTTCCGGTCTGGTCGAGATGCGGGTGGGCATTCGCCTCGGTGGGTGGTCCGTGGGTGGCCCAACGGGTGTGGGCGATGCCGGTGCCGCTGCGGCTGAAGCGCTCTGCCGGCCATTCCTTGCGGGTCTTCTCGCTGAGTACGGCGACCTTGCCGGGGGCCTTGGTGACGATGATTTTCCCATCATCGAGAATGGCCACGCCTGCGGAATCATAGCCGCGATATTCAAGACGCCGGAGTCCGTTGATGAGAACGGAGGGAGCGTCCGACTTGCCGATGTATCCTACGATGCCGCACATTTTGGGGAGAAATGACTAATGACTAATTTCCGAATGACGAAAGATTGAGACGAAGGGCGCGAGATCGAATGAGAATTCTTTCATTCGTCATTCGTGCTTAGTCATTCGTCATTATGTCTTTTTGAACGATTTCTCCGGGGCGGGTGCTGGTGTTTGGCCAGAGTTTGCGGCCCGGATAGATGGAGGTGTTGATGCCGGTGTGGACGCCGTCGCCGACGATGGTGCCGAACTTACGGCGGCCGGTGTCGACGAGTTCGCCTGCGACCATCGAGCGGTGGTTCTTTCCGTCGTGGCGGAGATTGGAAACGGTGGTGCCTGCGCCGAAGTTGACCTTTTCCCCGAGGACGGAGTCGCCGACGTAGGAGAGGTGGCCGACGTTGGTTTTCGAGAGGATCAGGCAGTTCTTGATCTCAACCGACTGGCCGATGTGGCAGCCTTCGCCGATCGAGGTGCTGCCGCGCAGGTAGCAGTTCGGACCGAC
Organism: Luteolibacter sp.; assembly: GCA_031419215.1. Lineage (GTDB taxonomy): Bacteria > Verrucomicrobiota > Verrucomicrobiia > Verrucomicrobiales > Akkermansiaceae > Luteolibacter. Next base: position 2,530 of record JANOKL010000541.1, read on the forward strand.
CTTGGTGTTGGCCCCGATGATGACGTTTCCTTCGATGAAGACACCGGGAAGAATGCGCGCACCGGCTCCGAGGTGAACGACGCCTTCGATGACAGCGGAGGCGTGGACGGTGCCGTGGGAAAGCGAGGATTCCGTTAGAGAAGAAACGAATTGCTCGTTCGCCCGCAGGAGGTCCCAGGGGTGGCGAATGATGAAGGATTTCGTCGCGACTTTGGCGCGCTCCGGGTCCGGGCGATCTCCGCGCCACGCCAGCGCCACGCCGTTCTCATCGACGATCGTGAGCAATTCCAGATCCGTGAATTCGGCGGCATCTTCCACATCCAGCCAGGCCTGCGGGTGAATCGTGAGATCTTCGCAAGGGCCGACCTTCTTCATCTTCTGATGCATGCTCAGCGGGATGTTCCCAATCGGAAAATCCTCGATGCTGCGCGTCAGCGTAAGCGGATGGCAGGCGCTGTCCTCGTTCGATGGCATGGTGATCAACCGATTTCCTCGCGGATGGCGGCGGCGAACTTGCTGAGCCAGATGCGGGCTTCCTCGATCTGACGGTGCTCGACGAGCACGCGGATCTTGTTTTCGGTGCCGGAGTAGCGGATCAGGTGGCGGCCGTCGTTGCCGAAGGTCTTGGTGGCCTGGGCCATCAGCTTCTTGAGCTTCGGAAGCGACTCGAGCGGCGGCTTGTCCTTCACCGGGATGTTCGCGAGCTGGCTCGGATACTCGGACATCGCGGCGGCGAGCTGGGCGATGGTGGCGTTCTTTTCGCGCATCATCTTCAGCACCTGGAGAGCACTGAGGATGCCGTCGCCGGTGGTGGCGTGCTCGGCGAAGATCAGGTGGCCGGAATTTTCTCCGCCGAAGGTGAAGCCGCCCTGACGCATCCGCTCGATGACCTGGCGGTCGCCGATGTCGGTGGTCTCGACCTTGATGCCGTGGGCGGCCATGGTTTCCTTGAGACCGAGGTTGCTCATCGTGGTGCAGACCATGGTGTCGTGCTTGAGGCGGCCCTGTTCCTTCAGAGCGATGGCACAAAGAGCCAGGATGCGGTCGCCGCTGATGACCTGGCCGTTCGAGTCGGTGAAGATCACTCGGTCGGCATCGCCGTCGAAGGAGATGCCGAGGTCCGCGTTGAAGCGTCGGACGAGCTCACCGGCATTGTCCGGGAACAGGGCGCCGCAGCCGTCGTTGATGTTGGTGCCGTCCGGCTGGATGCCGGTGGTGACGACTTCCGCGCCGAGTTCCTTGAAGATGAGAGGGGCGATGAAATAGGCGGCGCCGTGTCCGCAATCGACCACGACCTTCAGGCCGTGCAGCGGGACGTTGTCGGCGGTGTGCTTGGCGAACTCGATGTAGCGGCCGCGGGCGTCCTCGATGCGGTGCGCCTTGCCGATCTGGCGGGGCGGCACGGGAGCGGCCTCGGGCTCCAGTCCGAGGATGTGGCGCTCGATGATTTCCTCAAGCTGGTCGGAGAGCTTGTAGCCGTCCGGCCCGAAGATTTTCACGCCGTTGTCCTCGTAGGGATTGTGGGAGGCGGTGAGCATGATGCCGGCGGCGGCCCCCATCGACTTGGTCAAGTGGGCAACTCCGGGTGTGGGCATCGGTCCGACCATGAACACGTCCATGCCCATTGAAACGAGTCCGCTGGTGAGGGCGGTCTCGAGCATGTAGCCGGAAATGCGGGTGTCCTTTCCGACCAGCACGCGGTTCCGGTTCGGGCCGGAGGAGCGCAGCACGCGGGCGACGGCCTTGCCGACGCGGAGGGCGACTTCAGCGGTGATGGGGAACTCATTGACGCGGCCTCGGATGCCGTCGGTGCCAAACAATCTCGTAGTCATGGAATTCAGGTGGGAAAAGTGGAAGCCGCACGTGGACGGCAGGATTCAATCGGAAAAAGAGCGGTCGGAGAAGCTTCGGATGAAAGCCTATTGAAACCAACCCATTCAGCTCTTGCGGGAAACGCTCTACCAGACCAATCGCCAAACAACGGCTTCTGAGTGGATGGCTTTCCTTTGTGATTCAAGGCGTAAAATCCGCAAATGCGCGGCGGCCCCCGCTCAGCCGAGGATCGCGCGCTGGATGCGTCCGGGGGATTTTTTCAGGAACTGGCTGGCAAGCTCGCCAAACTGCTCCGAGAAGTCGGTCAGATGGATCGACAAGGTCCCGGTTTTTTCCATCGGGGCGAGAAGGTCGAGCCGCGTGAGCTCGCGCTTTAAATGCTCGGCGCAGGTGATGGCGGAATCAACCAATCGGATTTCAGCAGGCAGCAGCTCCTTCAGCACCGGGATGAGCAGCGGGTAGTGAGTGCAGGCCAGCATCAGGGTGTCGATGCCCTTCTCGACGAGTGGGTCGAGGTAGGTCTTCAGCACGAGCTTGGTGGCTGGGTGGTCGATCCAGTTTTCCTCGATCAGCGGCACCAGCAGCGGCGTGGCCTGCCCGTAAATGATCAGTCCGGTGCGGCGCTGGGCGAGGGCGTGCTGGTAGGCGTGCGAGCGGATGGTGCCCTGGGTGGCGATGATGCCGACGCGTTCGACGGATGCATTGGAAAGCGCGGCCTCGACTCCAGGTTCGATCACCCCGATGATCGGGATCCGGTATTTCGAGTGACGCGTCGGCAGCGCGTGGGCGGTGGCGGTGTTGCAGGCCACGACGATCGCCTTCACTTCCTTCGTGAGCAGGAAACGCACGTCCTCATCCGCGAACTGGCGGATCGTTTCCGGGCTTTTCGAGCCGTAGGGCAGCCGGGCGGTATCGCCGAGGTAGATGATGTCCTCCGAGGGCAGGAGTTCCTGCACTGCGCGTACAACGGTCAAGCCGCCGACGCCGGAATCGAAGAAGCCAAGAGGAGCGCTGGACACGCAGGGAGCGTGGCTGGAAGGGGATTTCCGGGAAAGCGGAATTTCTGCCGGCTCAGGGAGTCTCGGGAGCCGCGGCCTTTTTCGAATCGGCTGGCACCTCGTCCATGGCGGAGGTGGGCTTCACGACGACGCGCGGCTTGGTCAGCTCACCGATGAGGGATTTTTTCATGTCCTTCTGATAGCGCATCGAGAGTCCGACGAAGAACGCGCAGGTGCCGAGGATCACGAAAAGCAGGAACATCACGAAACCACCGGCACCGGATGAGGCGGGAGCGGAGGCCATCGAGGAGCGCGAGGCGGGTTTGCGCTCGGGGCGCTTTTCTTCGGCTGGGGGCTTGGCTTGGCTGCCCAAGCTGCTGGCTTCCTCGTCCAACGCGGTGAGTTCTTCCTCGCTGAGTTGAAAGTCGAAGGCGACGTCGCCCAGCAGGACCGTGGCACCCGATTTGAGCGGGATGGACAGGCGGCGGTCACCATCGACTTTGGTGCCGTTGGTGGAGCCGAGATCCCGGATTTCATAGCCTCCATCGACCCGCACCATCTCGGCGTGACGCACGGAAACCGAGCCGCAGTCGATGGCGATGTCGTTGTCGCTGCCGCGCCCGAGACTGACCACGCGTCGGTCGAGTTGGAACCGGTAAGGCTGCGGAGTGCGATCGGGAACGGTGATGGTGACGCGGGGCATGGTGGGGAAACGTGGGTTTCGATGGGTTTCTAGCGCGGAATTCGGGTGGGATGCACGGAAATTTCCACGCCGCCCCCGACGTATTGTGCCTCATGAGGTTCCTTTTGTTGCTCCCGATTCTGCTTTCGACCGCCGGTTTCAGCCGGGCGGCCGAGGATTCCAAGCCCCTGAGGGTGCTGTGTTGGAACATCCATCATGGCGAGGGGACGGACGGAAAAGTGAACCTCGATCGACTCGCCGCAGTGATCCAGGCTCAGGAGCCGGATGTGGTGATGCTCCAGGAAGTGGACAAGGGCTGCAAGCGGACCGGCAACGTCGATCAGCCTGCGGAGCTGGCCCGTCTGACCGGAATGAATCAGGTTTTCGGGAAGGCCATGGATTTTGAGGGTGGCGAATACGGCCAGATGATCCTCTCCCGTTTCCCGCTTTCCGACCTGAAAATCCACCGTCTTCCAGGCGAAGGAGAGCCGCGCATCGCCGTTTCCGCCGTGGCGGATACGCCGCTCGGGCCGATCACCGGCGCCAGTGTGCATCTTGATTACAAGGAAGAGGCTCGCCAGCTCGTCCAGGCGCAGGTCGCCTCCGCTGCCTTGCTGGAGCTCTCCACCAATCCCGTGATTCTCGCCGGGGATTTCAATGCCGTGCTCGATTCCAAGACGATGGCGGTGTTCGCCCAGGCCCCGTGGTCCATCGTCGCAAAGGCGGGTGCTCCCGCCACTCATCCAGCGGACAAGCCGGCCGATGAGATCGACTTCGCCATCGTGCGCGGCCTGCGTGTCGAGAAGCCCACCACCGTTCTTGCCGAGGCCATCGCGTCCGATCACCGACCGATCCTGACGCTGGTCGCGAAGCCGGAATGATCCGGGTTTCCCATTGCAAAGCCGCGCATCCTTTGCTCCATTCCCAGCGTTATGGCAAATCCGACCAACGTTCTCGCTAGCGGTATCGAAATCATCGGCTCGATCCGCTTTTCCAACGACATGATCATCGACGGAAAAATCGAGGGCGAAATCAACTCCGACAAGGGCCGCGTCACCATCGGCGAAAACGCCCTCGTCAAGGGCGACATCACTGCCGGCGAAGTGAAGGTCTACGGCAAGGTCGAAGGCAAGATCACCTCCCAGCGCTGCGAGCTCAAGGACAAGTCCCGCATCAACGGCGACATCAAATCCAAGGTCTTCACCATGGAGGAAGGCGCCCAGCTCTCCGGCCGCACCGAGATCGGCGGCTGAGCGGAACGAACGATCATTTTCGAGAAAGGCGTCTCCTTTAAAAGGGGACGCTTTTTTTGTGGACCTATGGCCGAGAAAGCAGCTTCACCCGCAACGCAGATGCTTGGGCGATGCCGAGGAAATCGGCATCGAAAGTGATG
>JANOKL010000542.1:0-13726 GCA_031419215.1 Luteolibacter sp.
CCAATTGGAAGCGGGTGCCTGGTGCGAGCTGGAAGTTGCTGAACGATCCGCCAAGCGTGCCCGAGTAGTCGATGATCTCACGTTGGTCGCCGGGGTTCAGACCGCCCTGATAGACCAGCGTGATGGTGTGGGCGCCGGAAATTGTCGCGGCATTCGTGTCATTGACCACGATGGTGTCCCAGGAACTGCTGCCGATGCGGAAGGTCGACGTTGAGCCAGCGTCAAGGGTCAGAGCTTTGACATAGCCAACACCTGCGGAGGCTTGAAGGCCGGTGGCGAGTCTGGCAGCGCTCTGTACAGTCAAGGCTGTGTTATCCAGATGGCCGCCGATGCGGAGTGTTCCTTGCTCGACAGTCGTGGTTCCGGTGTGGGTGCTGGAGGCCGTGAGGGCGAGAAGCCCGGCCCCCTCCTTGGTCACGGAACCGCTGCCACCGATCAGGCCCGTAAAAATGACTGCAGCGCCCGTGCCATAGTCGAAGACCAGCGATCCATCATTCGTCACCCCGCTGCCGCCGAGTAGGGAATTGGTGCCACCATTTCCAACCTTCAGGGTGCCACTGGCACCGATGGTCGTTGCCCCGGTGCGGGTGTTCGCGGCGACCAGCACCAGCGTTCCGGCGGTGACGGTGAGATCCACATCCGAGGCCGAGCCACCTGCGGAGGCCGTTTCTTTTCCGACGATGCCGGCGAGGGTGAGCGATCCGATGCCTTTCTTCTCGAGGGCGATCTTGCGAATCGCGTTCGGCACCGCTGTCGAAGCGTGGGAAAGCAGCATGCCATTGAACACAGTGTCGGTGGCCTGATCGACGATCAAGTTCCGGGTTCCCGCGATGCCGGCATCCGTGCGGATCGTTCCAAAGCCACTCAGCGACGAAAGCGTGAGCCGACGATTTCCGGACGTGGCATCCCAGTCTCCAATGATGAGGTCCTGTCCATCCGTGGCGCTGGCTCCGGTGTCGAGGGCGAAGGCAGTTCCCGTGGCCTGGCTGCCTGCCGCAGAGTTCAACCAGAAACGACCCGTCCCCCCCTGCATGGTTCCTGGAGCGGTGCTTGGGCTACTGCCGCGCAAGGTGAGGGTGCCGTTGAAATTGAGGGCATTGGCGGCATTGAAATTGCTCGTTCCAGTGCCGGCGGTCTTGTTGAAGGTCAGGCGGGAGGTGCCGGTGAGGGTGACGTTTCCGAGATTCAGAGTTCCCGCGTCCTTGTTTCCGATCGTGAGGTTATTGGTGGAAACCGTCATTGTGGAACCGGAGGCAAAAGTCAGGCCGTTCGCCCCTGAAATCGCTACCGCGCCAGAGGCACCGCTGACGTCAAGACCACCCCAGGTGAGGTTCGCTCCCAGCGTGTTGTTGAGTGTGCTGCCTGCATTCCACGTCGCTACGCTGCCAGCGGCGCTGGGTAGGACGCCACCTGTCCAAGCCGCTCCGAGATTGAGGGCATCGGCCGTGTTTGTGCGCACGACCGGAGCAGCAAGTGCGGAGCCGCTCAAGAGAGCGAGCAGAAGAAGATTCTGGCGGAGCGGTTTCATGGAGTTTCAGATGTGAGGATGTGCGGAAGCTCCGGCCGGTCACTCGATTGCACAAGGGGCGCGGACTGGTTTTACGGCAAGACCAGTCGTCTCCAGCCAACTGGTATCCCCACCCGACCAGCTGTTTCCACCTGCCCGAGATGCCCTGCCGTGCGTGATTCGGCTCATGCTTCTGTGTTTGCTGAATCTCATCCGATCCACTGCCTGGTTCGCCCTGTCCGCGACGGTCGGTGCCACCGTCGTCGACCCGGCGGTCACCTATGCCTGGTATCAGGGCGGCACCAGCATCTCGGTCGGCAGTGACGGCTATGCGGTGTCCGGCTGGAGCAACTTCGCCACCTCGGGCACACCATCGCTCCGCAACCTGACCTCGATCAGCGGCGCGCCGATCCGCTGGAACGTGCTGAAGTCCGACGGCGCGCCCGGCCAGGTGCTGCGCCTCAATGGCAACTCCGACGGCCTCTTCGCCTCGTCGTCAAACTTCGGCACCATCAGCGGATCGCGCACGATCGTCGCCTGGATCCGCCCACGCGAAACCACCCGTGGCTTTCTCTTCGACTCCTCCACCTTTTCGAACGGTCTGACCCGAGCCCAGGTCAACAATGGCGATTGGCAACTCAGCACGGAGCCCGCCAACGGCACCGCCGCCAACGCCGGCACCACCACCGGCCCGGTCACCACCAACACCTGGCAGGCACACACCTTCATCCTCACCACCGGCTCGCCCGCCACCTTCCAGCACTTCATCAACGGCGTTCAAGCAGGCTCCTCCGTCAGCCTCGCCCAGGCCGCTGCCCTTAGCGGGCTGATCCTCGGCAACAATGTCGCCCCCGGCGGCGGGCTCGGCTTCGACGTCGATGTCGCCGAGGTGCTCGTTTACAACTCCGCGTTGAACCCGACCGACCGCCTGGAGGTGGAAACGTATCTCAGCACGAAATGGTCGGGTCTTAGCGATGGGGTGAACAATCTGCCGGAGCCCCTCACCTCAACCAGCCAGCCCTTCGTCAGCGGACTCGGCGGCTATCACACCTTCCGCATCCCCGCCATTGCCACCACCAACGCCGGCACCCTCATCGTCGCAGCCGATGGTCGGGTCAGCGGTTCGGGCGACATCCCCTTGAACATCGACAGCGTCATCCGCCGCAGCACCGACAACGGCAGCACGTGGGGACCTCTCATCGTCACCGCCGACTACGGCACGAACACCAGCGACACCGACAGCTACCCGATCACCGGCAGCAGCACGGCGCGCAACAGGTCCTCCGCCAGCGATCCCGCCCTGCTCGTCGACCGCTCCAACGGCCGCATCTGGATCTTTTACGACAACGGCAGTAGTTTCAGCTACAACGGCTACGGTCGCACCATCAAGCTGGAGATGCGCTATAGCGATGACGACGGCCTCACCTGGTCGGCCCGCAAGGACATCGAGGCGGAAAACCCGAACCTGCGCCCGATTGAAACCGAGCAGTTCATCTTCAACGGCGGCAGCTTCACCTATGGCCGGGGCGAGTACATTGTCGGCCCCGGAAACGGCATCCAGATCGAACGCGGCGCGCATGCGGGACGCCTTATCTTCCCCGTTTACTGGTTCCGCACCAACAACAACGCCTCCTTCATCTACAGCGACGATCAAGGCACCACCTGGCAACGCGGCGGCATCTGCGGCACTGGCGTTGGCGAACTTCAAATCACCGAGCTGGTCAACGGCGACCTTCTCGCCTCGATGCGGCCCTCCGGCGCGGCTTCCGGCTACCGCTGGTTCAGCAAAAGCAGCGACGGCGGCGTGACCTGGAGTGCGATGTTCCGCTTCGATGCCACGGCGGCCTTTCCCGTTCCCGACCCCGCCTGCCAGGGAAACATCTTCCGCCTGACCACCACCACCGACAGCGACCGCAACCGTCTGGTCCACGCCAACTGCGCCAGCACCGGCAGCCGGGTCGCGATGTCGATCCGCACCAGCTACGACGAGGGACTCAGCTGGCCGGTGTCGCGCCTCGTTTACGGCAGCAGCAGCGCCTATTCGTCTCTAACCAAACTCTCCAACAGCGACATCGGTCTGCTTTACGAGAAGGACAACTACACCGCCATCGACTTCGTCCGCGTGTCGGTGCAGCAGGCGACGAACCAGACCGATGCCCTGCCGCCCTACACCCTCTGGGCGAACACGAAGTTCAGCTCCGCCCAGTTGATGAACACCGCCGTCTTCGGGCCGGGTGCGGATCCAGATCACGACGGGTTGGACAACCTGGCCGAGTATTCGCTGGATACCAGCCCCTTGAGTGCCACCACCAACCCGGTCACTGTTGAAATGGAATCAGTTTCCGGAACGCTCAAACTCCGAATGACAGCTCCGAGGAATCCTGCCGCGAGCCAGTTGAGCTACCTTGTGGAACTCTCCAACAATCTCACCACAGGAAGCTGGAGTTCAGCTGGAGCCGTCATCGAGGAAGCACCGCGGCACGCCTGGTTGTTAGAGACGGAACAGGCGGACAGCCCCGTCGCTTCGTCAGACTGCGGGTGGTCACGCCCTGAGTTTCAGCGCAGCTGACCGGTAAAGCCTTGTCGGCGCAGGGTTTCAAAGGCGGCCCTCACCGTGGGTGGCACCTCTTGCACGGACGCGAAGCCCAGCGCGGGGTAGTCGAGGATGCGTTGGAAATCCCCAACCATCGCCTCGATCACCAGTTGCTCTGGGATCTCCTCGATGCAGTAGTCGGTGAACGAAAGGCGCGGCGACGTGACGCGGAGGGAAACCCCGGGCCACTGCACCTCCATCGCGGCGAGGACGCGCCTTTCCATGTAAGGCTTCTGCACGGCGAGGATGCTTTTCGGATAGACGCCCTTCTCCAACAGAAGCTCACGGCTGAAGCGGATGTTTTCCCCGGTATTGGTCGAACGTTTCTCGATCAGGATCGCGTCATCAGGCACCCCGAGCTCCCCGGCTCGTGCGGCGAATTGTTCCGCCTCCGTTTCCGTCCATTCCTCGGTAAGACGACCGGTGCCTCCGGAGAAAAGAATCATCGGGGCGAGGCCCTGATGGAAAAGCTCAGCAGCCCGATCCGCGACCCGGAGGTCATTGCTGCCGAGGACAAGGATCAGATCCGACCCCACAGGCTCATGATGAACCTGATGGTAGTTCCAGAGGATCAGCGCCTCGGTGTTCTCCATGTGGAAAGGCTCCCTCAGAGGCGGCGACGACGCAAGAGGCACATGACACCAAGCGAACCCAACAGCGCCGCATGCGTTTCCGGGACGTAGGTGATCACGCCGGTAGATGCGAAGGCCGAAGTGTCCCACGCGCCATACGCTTGGGTGCTGGCTCCGCTGAAATCGAAGATCGGCGTGCCCCCGGCGGTGCCACCGAAGGTCGCGAGATCGAAGCTGTCGTTGAAGGCGACCGTGTAGCCGCTGGTGTTGAAGGCGATCGTGCCTCCCGCGACGTTCAGCGACCCGGTGCCGAGATCGACGAAGTCGTTCACCCCGTTTCCAGTCGCGCCCACCTGCCACAGTCCACTCATTGTCAGGCCTCCGAGCTTCAGCGTGCCGATCGAGGAAGCCGCCGTGGTGGCTCCTGTGCTGAGGGTCCCGTTGATCCCGATCGAAACAGCTCCACCCACGGTTCCATCTCCACCGAGGGTGCCACCGGTGACCGAGGTCGCGGTGTTTCCGAGCGTGCCTGTGACCAGAAGCGTGCCCGCCGAGACGGAAGTACTACCGGTGTAGTTGCTGATGCCGCTCAGCGTGGTGGTGCCCCCGATCTGGCTGACCGACCCGGTGCCACCGATGGCATTGCCGACATCGATCGAGTTGCTGCGGTTGAAGGTCAGATTCGCGCTGTTCGTGACCGCGCCGCTGCCGAGGGTTCCAGTCGTTCCAGCGATCTGGAGACTACCAGCACTGATCGTGGTGGTGCCCGTATAGGACGAAGCCCCGGAGAGCACGAGGTTGCCTGCACCTTGTTTGGTGAGGTTTCGGGCCGATCCATCCTGGCCAAGTCCGCCTGCCAGAGTGAGGCTGTTGGCGCTGACAGTCAGCGTTCGGTTGGAGCCTGCCATCTGGCTGGCCCCGGAAAAGGTCATGTCGTTCGTGCCGGTGAAGGTTGGACTTCCACCGCTCATCGTCAGCCCGTTCGGAACCGTCAGCGCAGTACCCGTGGCGTTGTCGAAGATGCCGTTGCCCGCAATGGTGAGGGCTCCGGAGCCGAGGGCGGTCGCGCTTCCGACCTTCAAGGTGACCGCGCTTTGAAGCGTGGTCCCGCCGGAATGGCTGTTGTTTCCGGACACGGTCACGATGTGGGTCGCGCTGCCGGTGGTGACGCCGATGCGCAGCACGCCGGTGCCGGAGATGTTGTTGGAAAAGGTCCAGGTGTTGTCGCGGGAAAGCGTCAGTGTGCCGTTGTTGACGATGCTCGCGGTTCCGAGGTCGCCGGTGGATCCGACCGGGTGGTGTCTGTTCCGCCGATCCCTCCGACACGGACAAAGGCGCCGGAGTTGATCGTGACCTGGCCGCTGAGGGTGTTGGCGTTGGTCAGGATGAAACCGTTGTCGGCGCTCATCGTGCCGGCTCCGGTGCTGGCAAAGGCGAGGTTGGATGAGCCCGAGAGGACGCCGTTGAGTTTGAGATAGCGTCCGCTTCCGGAGAGGTTCTGGTTGTCGATGATCGAGGAGGCGGCGACGTTGATGTTGGTGTTCCAGGTCCAGTTGCCCACCGCGCCGGTGATTCCACCGGTGGCGAGCGTGCCGCCGTTCAGCTTGATCGCATCGGAGGCGGTGCTCGTGCCCCACGCGGTCGCGCCGTTGCGAAGCCCGCGCAGGGTGGTGTTGGAGTCGACGATCCACTTGCCGTTGAATCCGGCGAATCCAGCGGCGTCCGTGAAGCCTAGTGAACCGCCTTGGTTGGCATCGACCACGCCACCGCCGGTGACGGTGATGACCGTGCCGGCCGTGCCGTCGAGATTGGCGTTCGCACCGCCGGTTCCGGTGGTGCCGAAGCGGAGATTTCGTCCCGAAGCGACGGTCCAGGTCTGGGTCGAGCCGCTGAGGACCGTGGTGGCAGCATTGATCACCAGGTTCTGGTTGGCTCCGCCCATGTCGATGCCGGAGGAGCCGATCGTGACCTGGCTTCCTATGACGGCGGTGCCGGTGCCACCGATCGACACCAGCCCGGCAGCGGTGCCGGAAAGACTGCCAATCTTGATCCCCTGCCATGAAACCGGCGTGGAGGCGGTGAAGGAGGAGGAAAGGCTGCCTGCCGTGTTGTAGGTGCCCGACCAGGTGGCCACATCGCCGGTGCCAGGTGCGGTGCCAAGTGCCCAGCTTGTCCCAAGATTGAGGACATTGGTATTGTCACCCTTGATGACATCCACCGCGAATCCGGGGAGGGATCCAGCCGAGAACACGACAACTGCGGTGAGAAGACTTCTTGTTTTCAGAGGTTTCATGCTGGCTTGAGGGGCAGGATGTCCTGTGAACCCGCCGCAACTAGGGTCAACGCGGCTTCGGAACAAAGCGCCGGATTCTGGTCTGATCTTCAAACCAGTTTAGCCATGATGGACACTCATGCCTTCTTGCGAATAGATGGGGTATGCGCTCATGGATGCTCTGTCTTTCGTGGATCAGCCCCTTACTGGCCGGAGAGCTTCAGCTTTCTCCACCCTTCGGCTCCCACATGGTGTTGCCGATGGACCGCGAGCTGCCGCTGCATGGCACGGGGGTGCCGGGAAAGCCAGTCGTGGTGCGCCTGCAGGGCCGAGAGTTCCAGACACGGACGGACGAGCACGGGGCCTCGCAAATCACGTTGCCCGCCACACCCGCGTCTGCCGCACCGGCGACACTCGTGGTGACCTCGGAGGGAAAGCGCGTGCTCTGCGACGACATTCTCTTTGGTGAAATCTGGCTCTGCTCCGGGCAGTCGAACATGGACTTCCCGCTCTCGCGATCGACTGGAGGCGTTGACGAAATCAAGTCCGCCCATCTTCCGAACCTACGCCTTCTGAACCTCACCGGCGCGCCAACCGATGCACGGGCCTACGATGCGGCCACGCTCGCGAGGCTCACCGTGAAGGACCATTTCCAAGGAACTTGGCAGCCCAGCACACCGGCCACAGCAGGTGCCTTTTCGGCGGTCGCCTACCACACCGGAAAACTCCTCCATGCCGCGCGCGGCGTGCCGATCGGACTCATTGAGAATGCCGTCGGTGGATCGGGTACGGAAGCCTGGCTGCCGCTGGAGGCACTCCAGTCACGGCCCGACTATCGCCCGCTGCTTTCGGAAGAATGGCTCGATTCGGAACGTGTCAGCGCCTGGGCCCGGAGTCGCGCGAAACAGAACCTCGCCAGCCACCTCGACGCCAACCATCCCTTCAAGCCCGGCTTCCTGTTCGAGTCCGGCGTGCGACCTCTGGCGGGATTTCCGTTCGCAGGCGTGATCTGGTATCAGGGCGAAACCAACGCCGAGATCCACGACGACGCCTGGAACGGGCAACTGATCCGCGACCTCGTCACTGGATGGAGATCCGCCCTTCATCAGGAAAAACTGCCATTTTATCTCGTCCAGCTTCCGAGGATCGGCGGCAGCGATCCCCTCCGGAAATTCTGGCCCGAATACCGCGAGGTCCAGGCCCGTGCAGTGAAATCCCTGCCCGACACCCACCTCGTGATCACCCAGGACCTCGGCTGGGACAGCCCTGACGTGCATCCACCCGACAAGCTGCCTGTCGCGAAGCGGATCGCGGAGGCCATCCTTCGGAAACCGGACTGAGGTCCGACTGGTTGGTTCAACCAACCGGAAAGCCCGACGTCGCCAGCACGTAGAAGGTCGGTGATGATTCCGTTAGTGAAAGGTTTTCTTGGCTTCCTGATGATCGGCGCGGCGGCGGCGCAGACGCCCGCGTGGATTCCATTGCCGCGCGAGTTGGCGATGGAGGGAGGGCGCTTCACCCTTCCCCATGACTGCGGCGTGCAGCTTGAACGTCCCTCCGATGGAGCCCGTCTGATCGGAATGCTGCGCGAGCAGGGACTCGATCCGAATCCCACCACCCAGCGGGCCGCCATCGAGGTGAAACGTGGTGCGGTAAAAAATCCGACTGGTTTTCCTGGGGCCTACCGGCTGGAGATTTCCACCGACCGGATCATCATCACCACCAACGATGATCTCGGAACCGTGCATGCGTCCGAAACGCTGCGGCAGGCATTGGATGCGAAAGGCTCTCTGCCCTGCGGAAAGGTCGAGGACTGGCCGGCATTTCCTGTTAGAGGCTTCATGCTCGATACCGGTCGCAACTTCCAGTCGGTCGGGCTGCTCAAGGAGCAGATCGAGGTGATGGCCCGCTACAAGCTCAACGTCTTCCATTTCCACTTCACCGACAACCCCGGCTGGCGCTTGGAAAGCAAGGTCCACCCGAAGGTCAACGACCCGGCGTCAATGTCGCGGCTGCCCGGAAAAATCTACACCCAGCAGGACTTCCGGGAGCTGGTGAAGTTCTGCCGCGAGCGGGGCATCACGCTGGTGCCGGAAATGGACATGCCCGGCCACAGCGAGGCCTTCCGCAAGGCCCTCGGCATCACCTCGATGAATGCCCCGGAGACGCGCAGGATCCTCAAGGACCTTCTAGCAGAAATGGCCTCGCTTGCCACGCCGGAAGAGATGCCCTTCATCCACCTCGGCACCGACGAGGTGCGGGGCGCGGCCGAAAAGGTCGAAGCCATCTTTCTTCCTGAAATGGCCGCCCACGTCCGCAGCCTCGGCCGCGAGGTGATCGGCTGGCGCGGTGGCATCGAGGACCCCGCCGACAAGAAGCGCATCGCCCAGCTCTGGGCCCGTGCGAGTCCGCTGAAGGATAATCCCTTCATCGACTCGCGCTCCACCTACCTCAACCACATGGACGCCTTCGACGCGGTCAGCTGCCTGTTCTTCCAGCAGTCCTGTCGCCAACCGCAGGGCGATGCCCGTGCGCGCGGCGGCATCCTCTGCTCATGGCCGGACATCAGGATCGAGAACGAGCGCGACCAACTCGCGCAGAACCCGATCTATCCGGGGATGGTTACCTTCGCCGAATCGCTTTGGCGCGGCGTGCCGGTGGACGACAAGGAGGCCTACTGGGGAGATCTTCCGGCACCGAACACGAAGGAGTTCGAGCGATTCAGGGAGTTCGAGGGCCGTCTGCTCGACCACAAGCAGCGCTTCTTCGCCGGCAAGGAGTTTCCCTATGTGAAGCAGTCCGATCAGCGCTGGAAAATCATCGGCCCGTTTCCGAACGGAAGCGACGTGCTGAAGGAGTTCCCCATCGAGAAAAAACTAGAAACGTCGTACTTGGTGGACGGCCGGACCTTTGAGTGGATGAATCGGGACATCGCCGGTGCCACGGTCCATCTGAAACATTTCTTCGGTTTCGGCGGACTGGTGAAGGAGAACGAAGGGACCTGCTACGCCCTGACCCACGTCTGGTCGCCGAAGGAGCAGGACATGCCGGCCTGGATCGGCTTTTCAGCCACCTCCCGCTCCGACCGTCGCGGCGGACCCACCGCCTCCCAGGGCGAGTGGCATCAGACGAAGCCCTGGATCCGCGTGAACGGTAGCCTCATCGCCCCGCCCGTGTGGAAGAATCCGGGGCTTCCTCTCGCCAGCAACGAGATCCCCTTCACCGATGAGGACTACTTTTTCCGGCCACCTTCCACGATCCATCTCAAGCAAGGATGGAACGAAATCCTGGTGAAGATTCCGCATCGCAAGAGCGATTGGAAATGGATGTTCACCTTCGCCCCGGTCGGCGATACCTCCGGACTGCGCTATTCCTCCTCACTCACGCCAACGCCATGAAACTCCTGCCCCTTTTCCTTCTCCTCAGCGCCGGACCCGTCTGCGCGGAGTCTTTCGAAACCGCCTCGGGGGCCGTGACCTCATTGAAAACAAGCGTCGGCACCTGGTCGGCTGCAGCGGGTCAAGCCACCATCCAGACCAGTCGCGGGCATAGCGGAAACCGCTCTCTGCGTCTCGACGGAAAAGGCGATGGCACCATCCTGCTCGAATTGAAGGACGCTTCAGCCCCCGGCACCGGGCTCACCTTTTTCGCCGAACGCTGGACGAAGCGCGAGCCGTTCAATTTCGCGATCGAGGCCAAGGTTGGCAGTGCTTGGAAGGAGATCCATCGCTCCGCCAAAGACGAGATCAAGGTCGGAGGCTTTCTGGCCAATCTCCAGCTCAAGCTCCCCACCGGCACTCAGGCCCTGCGCTTTCACTGCAAGTCGGATGCCGACGGCGGCGTGCTGCTCGACGACGTGCTGCTCACCGAACCCGGACCGATGACTGCGACGCTGGTGGAAACCACCCAGCCGGTCTGTCCCGCCATGGTGCGCGCCACCTTCAATCCAGTGCTCGGATTCAGGATCGACGTGAAGGGCAGCGAAGGCTCCGCGAAATTGGAAGGCCTCGAGATCGGACTCGACGGCACCACAACGCCGACCGATGTCGAAAGCCTGAAGGTCTTCGCCGGAAGCAACGAATCCGATGAAGAAGGCACGCAGCTCATCGCGGAAAGCACACGCACCGATGGGAGGATCTCCCTCACCTGTGATCGCGAGCTCTTGCCCGGTGAGAACTGGTTCTGGATTTCCCCGACCCTGAAAGCCACCTCCTCGATCGACGGAAGAATCGATGCCTCGCTTTTCCGCATCAAGGTCGGCGGCAAGGAACTCACCCCTCAGGTCGTTTCGCCGGAAGGCACCCAGCGCATCGGCGTGGCGATCCGTCTGCCCGGCGATGATGGCTCGAAGGCCTACCGCATTCCCGGACTGGTCCGCACGAAGAAGGGCAGCCTGCTCGCGGTCTATGATGTGCGATACAATCATTCAAGGGACCTCCCGGCGGACATCGATGTCGGCGTCTCTCGCTCAACGGATGGCGGGCGAAACTGGGAGCCGATGAAGATCGCGCTCGATATGGGAAAGGACCCGGCTTTCGGCTTCGATGGTGTGGGCGATCCCTGCACGCTGGTCGATGAAGTCACCGGTCGGATCTGGATTGCGGGCTCGTGGAGCCATGGAAAGTTTGGCTGGCACGGATCGGGTCCGGGGCTTTCCGAGAACCAAACCAGCCAGTTCATGATGACCTTCAGCGATGACGACGGCCTCACCTGGTCGAAGCCGCGCAATCTAACAAAGGAGCTCAAGGACCCGGCGTGGCGTTTGTTTTTCCAAGGCCCCGGTGCTGGCATCACTTTAAAGGACGGCACGCTGGTCATGCCCGCGCAGTTCCGTTCGGCGAATGGCGGCGAGACCCAGGGTAAACCTTTTTCCACCCTCATCTGGTCGAAGGATCGTGGTGAAACCTGGACCGTCGGTACCGGCGTGAAGATATCCACCACCGAGGCCCAGCTCATCCAGCTCGAGGACGGCTCGATCATGATCAACTGCCGCGACGACCGCGGCGGCTCGCGCACCATCGCGGTGACGAAGGATCTTGGCAAAACGTGGACGCTGCATTCCACCGACCGGAAAGCCCTGCGCGAGCCGGTCTGCATGGGCAGCCTCTTCCGCTGGCAACATCCCAAGCACGGCGATCTGATCTTTTTCTCGAACCCGGACGCCACCGATGGACGGCATCAGATGACCGTGAAGCTGTCCCGCGATCAGGCGATGACCTGGCCGGAAAGGGAGCACCGCCTCTATGACTCGCGCGGCTGCTTCGGCTATTCCTGCCTCGCCATCGCGGATTCCGACCACCTCGGTTTGATCTACGAAGGCAACGGCTCAATGCTGTTTCTGCGGCTGCCTCTGAGCGAGTGGTCCAAGTGATTCAGTTGCTGGACGCCGCGATGGCACGGGTGTAGCTTGTCCATTGCATGCAGTGGCAGGATCTCTTCACCGGACTTACGCCGGAAATGTTCGTGCGCGTCGGGCTGGCGTTCGCCTCCGGCATGGTGCTCGGCATCGAACGTGAACGCCATGGCCGCGCCGCCGGACTGCGCACCACGCTGATGGTCTGCCTGGCCTCGTGCATCGCGATGATGATCTCGGATGTCTTCTACAAGAACAGCTTCGAGCACGGAGGACAGGACTGGCATCCCGATCCCGCCCGTCTCGCGGCCGGCGTGCTTTCCGGCATGGGCTTCCTCGGCGCGGGCGTGATCATCCACGAGCACAACCACATCATCCGTGGCGTGACAACGGCGGCGACACTCTGGTTTTCCTCGATCGTCGGGCTCTGCTTCGGCTCCGGCGCGATCGGCATCGGCCTGCTCGCCACGGCGCTTTCAGCGGTCATCCTTTTCATCATCCCTTACTTCGAGAACCACATCCAAAACGACTGGTATTCCGACCTTTCGGTGAAGCTGACCATCGCCGCACCCTTGCAAAGTTTGATCGCGGAAATCGAGTCGCTGGGAGTGAAGGTCAAGGGCTACGACTGGCGCGAGAAAGTGGAGACCGGCGACCGCGAGCTGTTGTTTCACCTGAAGTTCAAGAAGGGCCGGCTGGTGGGACTGCCTCAGGACATCATTCAAAGGATTTCCTCGTTCCAAGGAGTGAAGACGGTGCACTGGCACGGCTGAGAGGCCTTTCGGGAAAGAAGGTTTTTCAAGAAGGTCTCGAATGGCACTCAGTTGAGGGTGATCCGAGATCGTTTGCCCCAGCGGGGTAGTTCGAAATTAGCCGGCGCGCGTGAGCCGCCGGTTGGGTTACGAGGCGGAATTGAGCCCCAGAGGGGCGGGGCGATTTGGGATAAGGAGTCGCTTCCCCGAAGAATCTGCCCGCCCCTGCCGGGGCTCATTTCCCAACTTCCAAAGTCCGGTGGCTGTCGCACACCGGCTAATGTCCATGGTCCCGCCGGGACAAAGAGAAGACGAAGACCGTCTTCAGTCAGCGCCAGACCAGACGTTCTCTGAGAGTTGACCTGAATTCCCAAGAACGCCTCCGGAAAGCCACCGCTACATTTCCACCTCACGGTTCTACTTGGCAAAGGTGACGCCACCCGCAAGTCTGCGAATGGTTCCAAACCATTTCCCATGATTATCCTAGGCTGTCTCTTCGGTTTCGTCGTGTGGTTCCTGATGCGCTACCTCGTCGCAGGCATCTACACGGTCGATCAAAATGAACGCGCGGTGAAAATGCTGTTGACGTGAGAGTAGCGTAATTCGCCGTGCATTCCGGCTTTAATGTTCGAAGGGATCGTGACGGAAGCCTTCGGAGCCGTACCGAATTCGGAGCC
>JANOKL010000543.1:0-23662 GCA_031419215.1 Luteolibacter sp.
CCGGCGTTGTCGATGTCCCCTTCGGGACCGTGTGGACTGCCGTGATGATGTGGATCGACCAACAGGGTCGGATGCGACGAGCGGCGACCGAGCCGCAACCACATCAAGGTAAGGTGCATGAAGAAGAAGACGTTCGAGAACAGGATGAAGCACCAGGCAAGCGTGATCGCGATCGAGTAGGGCAAGGCACGATCGGCCGCGTTATCCCAGACCATGTTGAACTCTTCCTGGCCGATGCCCTGCTGGAGACCACCGAACAGAGCCACAAGTGCCACCGTCACCACTCCGTAGACCGAGAGGAAAAAGTGCATCTTGATGAGACGGCGGGAAAGCCACTCGCGGCGGGTGATGCGCGGCACGATGAAGTAGATCGCGCCAAACATCACGAGGCTGAAAAATCCGTAAAGCCCGAGGATGTCGAAGCCATAGCCGGAAAGACTGAACTGCGTCAGCGGCAGCGTCGATTCCGGAAGATTGAGCATCACCGCGGACCCACCGAAGAGGGCGAGACCAACAAGTCCGGCGAGTGTGAAGCGGAGTGATGGGCTGTGAGCCACCGTTTCACCGGATGACATCGCCGTCGCAATCAGGTTGGCGGCGATTGTGAACGCCGGGATCGCGATCATCACCGTTGCGGCTGCGCCAAGATACGGGAGGAAGTAAGGGATCGGCGCACCCGTCAGCTTCTGCATGCCAGCCCAAGGAGCGATGATCGCGAGCGACCAGAATCCGATCTGGGCGAGCGTGTAGCTGTAGATCGGTTTACCGGTCACCTTGGGAACCAGATAGAAAGCGGTTCCGATGCCCACCGGCAGGAAGAACAGAAGCAGTATCGCCGACTTGAACCACGCGTTGATACCCGCCGCCATGACCGGATGGCCGCTCATGCAGTGAAGCAGGACGTTTGCCGTCAGGTAGATCCAAGGGAACCAGATCATCGCTGCCACGATGAACCACTGGGTAATGTAGGTGTGCTCGCTGCGGCGCACGCGGAACTGAACCAGCGACCAGATCACGATCAGCGTGTAGCTGATCAGCAGGACAGGCCAGGCGAAGAACGGGAATTCCATCCACGACATGCCTGTGCTGTGCCCGGAAAGGATTCCAAGCACTCCAAGTGAAACACCAAGGTTCCAAACGTGCCCGGCGGTCAGGATGGTGCCCGCTGCGCGGCATTCCTGACGGGAAAGGCGGGCCATCAGCCAGATCATCGTCCCGAAGGCCGCCTGTGCGCCCCAGCCATAAATGAGGGCGTTGATGTGGGCGGGAAACACGCGGCCGTAAGTCAGCCAGGCAGTGTGTCCTAGGAAATCCGGGCTGTGGTTCTTAGCCGATGCAATAATGCCGAGCACGAGCGAAACCGCGAGCCAGGCGGCACCACTCGTGAAGAAGAACATCACCGGGTGGCGCAGCGAGCGGTCGATCGAGGCACGCACAATCGCGTCCTTTTCCGGGCTGTTGGAAGTGTCTTGGGACATCGTGAAAATGGTTCGAAAGGAAACGCGTCAGGGTTTCGTGAGTTCAGCGGCGGTGACCTGCGGCTTGCCGACCTCGCCGCGAAGCGCGGCCACCTGCTCGGGTGTCACCACTGGAGCCTTGTTGCCGAAGCTGTTGCGGATGTAGGTCAGGACAGCAGCGATCGTCTTGTCATCCTGATAGGCCATCGGAGCCATGCCACCGAGAACGTTGTATTCCTTGCCCTTGACAGTGATCGCGCCTTGGAGCCCCCGGAGCTGCATCAAGATCAGATTGGACGGCGGACCCGTCACCCATTCGGAACCTGCTAGTGGTGGACCGATCGTGCCTTCGCCGTTCTGGCCGTGACAGGCGGAGCAAATCAGGAAGGCAGCCTTGCCCGCTTCCATGACAGCCGGGTCGAGAGGAATCTCGACGGCCCGTGCTTGATCGATCGCGGACACATCCACCTTCGGAGCACCCTCCAGTTTCTTGGCTTCTGGAGATCCAGGCACCACCTGCTCAGGCTTCTCGACTGCGACCGGCTTGGTTTCAGCAAGCTGCTTGCCCACCAGTTCAAATACATCATGCGGGGGAACCTGCACCTTCTTGCCCGGCTCGATCTCCTTGTAAACGAGGCCGGCTCCTTGAGAGGCATCTACCTTCGTCTTGTTTTCGTAACGCTTCGAAGCGGCGGCGTCTTCGAGGCTCGAAGTCTCGTCGCGGTTCGCCCAGAAGATGAGCAGGAGCACCGTGAAGATGAGGAAGCTTCCGATTCCCCAAATGAAGGCGGAGAAGCGGGCCAGAGGATTGTCGCGGGAAGAGGACATCAGTGGAAAAGGTCGGAGTTCCGAATGCCGGTCAGATCAGTTGGAAATGTTGGCGGATTCGAGGATGCGCGGATCGCGGTGCGGATACAGCGCGTGTTGGCCGAGAGCGCGGAGGTAGAAAAACAGGAAACCGGCACCAATGGTCACGAAGGCGAGGATGTCGCCCCAGAAGGCACCAGGGATCGTGGGAGTGATGCTTCCAAAGGCACCGGGATTAATGTTTCCAAGCGAAATGCCGCGCTCAGGGATCGTGATCAGGTAGTGGTCGAGCACGTGCATCATCAAGGTGTAGACCGCCATGACGGCGAGGGTCTTGGGATTCCGCTTCAGCCAGGCCTGGAGGAGAATCACGAAGGGGACCACGAAATGTCCAAAGACCAGGGCGATCATGCCGGTGTTCCAGCCATCGGTGTTGCGAATGAGGAAGTACTTGGTTTCCTCTGTGATGTTCGCATACCAGATCAGGAAATACTGGGAGAAGGAGACGTAGGCCCAGAAAATCGTGAAGGCCAGCATCAGCTTGCCCATGATGTGGAAGTGCTCCGGGCCGACGACGTTCTTGAGGTAGCCTTGGCTCTTCAGCCAGGCGGCGGTCAGAACGATGACCGCCATTGAGTTCAACGCGGCACCTGAAAATAGGTAAACGCCCCACATCGTGGAGAACCAAGTGTAGTCCTGACCCATCAGCCAGTCGAAGCCGGCGAAGGTGATGGTGCAGGCGAAGATGATCAGCGTCCCAGTCGAACGGGAACGGGCTTTGAAAAGACGTTCGGTCCCTGGATTGGGATCCGTGTCCTGTGCAGTCGAAAGCTTGCGGAGATGATTGATGATCAATCCCATGAGCAGGAAGTAGGCGATGAAACGCCCATACCAGAACGGGATGTTCATGTAGAAATACTTGGTCGCGAGCAAGTGGTTATGGGTCTCCAGATACCCATGGACGTCACCCTTCGCCTCGCGGTGAAGATTCATCCACTCGAACAGATACTTCTGAACGCCTGGGAAAAGCAGCGGGATCGCAAAGATGAACAGCCACGGGAACACCGAGCCGAGATTCTCGAAAATCCGGCGGACCGACGTTCCCCAACTCGAATTCGAGACGTTGTGGAGCAGCGTCCAGAAGCAGCCGCCAATCGCGAGCGTGAAGAAGAAGAAAAGGGCGAAGACCCAGGAATAGGAATACCAGCCGTTGTATTTCTCCGGGGCGAAGAACAGGAGCCAGACGCTGAGGACAGAGCCGATCGAAGCAACGATGAGGGCAAGCGATTTGACCTTCGAAATTTTCGAGGGATCAAGGTGCTCGCCGTTGGCGGGAAGGTCGGCGGAGGTGACGTGGTGGTGAGCCATTTCAGTCGGGAAAAGAGGTTAGTTCGCGCTGGATTGGTTTTTGATTCCCGCATCGAAAGCCGCTTTCACGGCGTCATACGGGGCTTCCTTGGCGACTTGGAGCGCGCGGACGTAGGCAATGATCGCCCAGCGGTCGCGGACGGGAATGTTGTAGGCGTAGCCACTCATGTTGCCCTTGCCCTTGGAGATGGTCTCGAACAGTCGACCGTTCGGATAGGTTTCGGCCTTGAAGGTCGGAAGATTGAGGTTCGCGATACCGGGAACGCCATAAAGGCTGGTGATGCCGGCACCGTCGCCGGACTTGCCGTGGCAGGGAGCGCAATAGATGCCATAGCGCTCCTCACCGCGGCGAAGAAGAGCAGGAGCATTCTCAACAGTAAGTGCGAGCTCTTCGGGCATGCCATTGCCGAAGTAATCTCCGACATGACCGGTGAAGTAGAAGCCGGTGCCACCGCCGAATTCGGCCTCCGGAATGCCGCCAAGCGTGGTCTTGCCGTCTTCGATGAAACCGCGTGGCTGGGTCTCGGTGACGGGCTTGCGCGAACCGATGCCATCCGCAAAGAACGGATCGTTTTTCTGGGCCTTGAGTTTGTCCTGTTCCTTCATGTCCGGGAAAATCCGGAGAGGAGGCTTCGTGAACTTCTGGCCGCGGAATCCGAAGATTCCGACCACAAGAACCGCGATGATCGCGTAGGCGAGGAAGAAGTAGCGCATCAGGGAGAAGTGTTCAGTTTGAAGTGTTCAGGGTTCAGTGGCTGAATCAGGAATCCTCTTCCTCGACGAGTTCAATACTCGATCCGCCGATCCCTTCGAGGAAGCTGCGGGTGGCCTCCGGGCTGAATTTCGCATCGCGGGCTTCGACGGCGATGAAGAAGCCGTCGTCGGTAGCGCGATGGAACTGGTTGCTGGCGAAGAGCGGGTGGTTGA
The DNA here is from genome assembly GCA_031419215.1 of Luteolibacter sp. Taxonomy (GTDB): domain Bacteria; phylum Verrucomicrobiota; class Verrucomicrobiia; order Verrucomicrobiales; family Akkermansiaceae; genus Luteolibacter. Next base: position 4,560 of record JANOKL010000543.1, read on the forward strand.
GGCGCGGCAGCTTCATCAGAGCGAGCAGGCCGAAGAGCACGGTGAAGCCCGAGAAGAGAATCGTCAGCTCGAACATGATCGGGAAGAAGGCCGGCACCGTGAAAATGTTGGTCGGCTTCGCCTGCACGATGGTCGGGTAGGTTTCGATCGCCTTGGCCAGTCCGGGCACCCAGTTCCAGACGTTGGTCTGGGTGGCGGAGGCAAGGAAGAAGCCGGTGAAGCAACCCGCCATGCCGCCGAAAAAGACGAACCAGGGAAGGATCGAACGCTTCAGTCCCATCGCGCCATCAAGGCCGTGGATCGGATACGGAGAGTAGCAATCCCACTTCTTGAATCCGGCATCGCGCACTTTTTCCGCCGCCTTGTAGAGGGAGGATGCGCTTTTGAACTCGGCCAGGTAGCCGTAGACGCGTTTGCGGGTGGTGCTCACAGAAAAGTTTTCAGTTTCAGGTTTTCAGTTTTCAGTGCTTGGCCTGAGCGAGCTCCTGCTGGTAGGCGGCTACTTTCACCACGCCGGAATCCGGGTGGTCGTTGACATCGTCAAAGTGTGGATCGGACTCTGGAAGGGTCCACTTCACCTCGGCGATGTTGATGCAGGGCAGGAAACGGAGGAAGAGTAGGAAGAGCGCGAGGAACATGCCGATCGTGCCGACGAAGAGCATGATTTCCACCGGACTGGCCTTGTAATAGGCCCAGTCGCCCGGGAGGAACATGCGGGCCAGGGTGGTGACGATGATGACGAAGCGCTCGAACCACATGCCGACGTTCACGCACATGCAGACGCCCATGACGACCCAAAGATTCTCACGCGCCCACTTGAACCAGAAGATCTGTGGGGAAAGCACGTTGCAGGACATCATCGCGAGGTAGGCCCACCAGTAGGGTCCGACGAGGCGATACTTGAAAGCGGCGGACTCATACTGGGCACCCGAGTAGAACGCCACAAAGAGCTCCATCAAGTATGCGTAGCCGACGATCGTGCCGGTCAGCAGGATGATCTTCGCCATGTTGTCGATGTGCTTCATCGTGATCATGTCCTGGAGGCCGTAGATGAAACGGGCCGGGATCATGATGGTGAGCACCATTGCGAAGCCACCGAAGATGGCACCTGCGACGAAGTAGGGCGGGAAAATCGTGGTGTGCCAGCCGGGGACAATCGAAGTGGCGAAGTCGAACGAAACGACCGAGTGCACGGAAAGCACCAGTGGGGTCGAAAGTGCGGCCAGGAGCAGGTAAGCCATTTCGTAGTGGCTCCACTGGCGGTTGCCGCCGCGCCAGCCGATCGAGAAGATTCCGTAAAGCATCTTGCGCAAGCCGGGCTTGCAGCGATCACGGATCGTGGCGAGGTCAGGGACCATGCCGAGATACCAGAAGATCAAGGAGATGGTGAAGTAGGTCGAAACCGCGAACACGTCCCAGAGCAGCGGCGACTTGAAGTTCTGCCAGACGGCATTGGCATTCGGCACCGGGGCGAGGAACCAGGCGAACCAGACGCGGCCCACGTGGAAGGCGGGGAAAATGCCCGCGCACATCACCGCGAAGATCGTCATGGCCTCAGCGGCTCGGTTGATCGAGGTTCGCCAGTTTTGTCGGGTCAGGAATAGAATCGCCGAGATCAGGGTTCCGGCGTGGCCGATGCCGATCCAGAACACGAAGTTGGTGATGTCCCAGCCCCAGAAGACCGTGTTGGTCATGCCCCAGACGCCGACACCGGTGGACACCAGGATCGTCAGACCGCCAACGACGCCGATGAGCGCGATGATGGCGGATGGGATGAAAAGCATCCACCAGATGGCGGGCTGCTTGTTTTCAAGCACGCCGCAGATCCGGTCGGTGATCCAGTGATACGAGCGTCCGTTGAGAATCAACTTCTCACGTTCGAGCACCGGGAGTTTGGGTCCCTTGTGGGTCTCCGGGGCAGTGGTGGTGGCGTGGGCCATGGGTCGTCGGATAGGAAGAAGTTAGAGTCTCTTTAAGCCATGTGGATGGTGGCCTTGCCGACGAACTTGGCGTCCGGCATCGCGGGATTCGGATTCTTGACGCGGGCGAGATAGCTCGTCCGCGGGCGGGTGCCGATGTACTGAAGGAGGTCGTAGTTGCGGTCCAAATGCCTCCCGCGTTCCATGAGGGACTTGTCGCCATCGAGGCGGTTGCCGAAGCTGATCGCGCTGGCCGGGCAGGCTTCCTGACAGGCAACCTTCACTGAATCGACCGGAATCCGGAGCGTGGCGGTGGAAACCTCCATCTCAGCGGAAGGCTTGCCAGCGACAAGTGCTTCCTGCTTCTGACCGCTCTTCTGGCGGATCTTGGCGTCCTTCAGGCGCTGCACGCAGTAGGTGCACTTTTCCATCACGCCGCGCATGCGGACCGTGACGTTCGGGTTGCGCTGGAGGTGAGGAGCCTCGCCCACCGTCTTCTCGCCGAACGGACCCTTGTAGAGGTTGTGGGCGATAAGCGGGTTGCGCTTGTTGTAGTCGAAGTAGTTGAAACGGCGAGCTTTGTAAGGGCAGTTGTTCGCGCAATAGCGGGTGCCGATGCAGCGGTTATAGGCCATCGCGTTGAGGCCGTCCTCGGTGTGGACCGTGGCGTTGACCGGGCAAACGGTTTCGCAAGGAGCGCTCTCGCACTGAACGCAGGCGACCGGCTGGGGAACTAGCTCCGGACTGTCCGGGTCGAAGTGTGGCTTTTCTGGATCCTTCGGATCATATACCGCGAAGTAGCGGTCCATGCGGATCCAGTGCATCTCGCGACCCATGGCGAGCTGCTGCTTGCCGACGATCGGGATGTTGTTCTCTGCTTGGCAGGCGATGACGCAAGCGTTGCAACCGGAGCAGGAGGAAAGGTCAATGGTCATGCCCCACTGATGGAGCGTGTCGTTGAGGAGCGGTTCACCGGGCTTGTTCTCCTGCTTGTAGAGGGAAACGTTCGGCGGTGCGTGGGCATCGTTGCCCTGAAGCTTCACGTTGGCGAGCTGTGCCTCGAAGGTTCCCTTCTCGTCGTCCGTCTGGGTGGAAATTTCCCTGGCGATCGCGCGGCCATACATCGCGGAGTGTTCCTGACCGACGGCCAACGAATACTTCGCGTCAGTCTTCTCGATCTTCCCACCCGTGGCGAAATAGGGAGTGGCTGACGTGCGCAGCGGGTAGACATTGACGCCGGTGTTCACGCCGACGCGGCCGACGTGCGCCGAGGTCGTGATGTCACGTTTGAGTTCGTCGTCCTTGTCGTAACCCTGGCCATAGCCGACCGGCAGAACGATGACGTTCTCCGCCTGACCGAAAGCCACCAGCACTGGCAGCTCGGCAGTCTTGCCGTTGACGGTCACCTTGATCATTGGAGCGAGGCGATTGCCGCTTTCTCCGTCCGGATGGACCGAGGCGCGGTCTGTTTCAATCTGGATGATCTCGTCGTAAAGACCGAGTTCCTTGGCGGTCTTCGGCGAAATGAGCGCCGCATTGTCCCAAGCGAGCTTGGTGACCGGGTCCGGCACTTCCTGAAGCCAGCCGTTGTCGATCCAGCGGCCATCGAGAACCGAAGAATCGGTGGCGAAAACGATTTCAAGCGACTGCACGGTCGGCGCAGCGACCGCTGTCACGGAAGCACTGCCAGTCTTCGGAGTGGCGGCGGCGTAGCGTGAGCCCGCGAAGAATCCATCACGAAGAAGCTTTTTCCAGGCGGCATCTGACGCATCGGCCAGGCCTTCGAAGGTCTTACGGACGGCACCATGGGCAGGGGAGGCCGCGCCTTTCTCCCCTTCCCCGCTCAGCAGCTTGCCTTCCTCGGAAAGCAGCGCAAGCAGAAGCTCCAGCTCGGAAACGCAGTCCGGGTAGAGCGGAAGGATCATCGGCTGAACCACCGTGTAAACTCCGGTCGAGCTGCGGGCATCCGACCACTGCTCAAGGTAATGCGCGGACGGCACGTGCCAGGAGCAGGCCTGCGCGGTCGCGTCAGGGCGGGCACCGAGATGGATCGAAGTCTTCGCCTTGGCGAGCGAGGCTGCGAATTCAAGATCAGCCGGGGCATCGAAAACCGGATTCGAGGGAGTCAGGAAAACGACAGTATCCAGAGCACCGCCGTCGAGATCCTTCTTGAGCGTCGCCAAGGTGCCGAGCCCGATGTTCTCCGTCTGGAGGACCTGGACTGACTTGCCAACGTTACCGAGGGCAACGTTCATCGCGAGCGCGAGCTGATGAACGGCAGCGGGCTGGCGTGGGCCTGCGAGAACGGCTGACTTTCCAGCGAATTTCTTAAGATCGATCGAAAGTTGGAGAATCCATTCGACCTGCTTGGGGTCAGTGATGGCACCTGCCGAGCCAGCACCGCTCACCGCGCTGGCGAGCTGCGAGGCGACGGCCGCGACTTGGCTCGGTGCCACGCGCAGGCGGTGATCCGCCATTCCGCCGGTCAGCGAGTAGGTGCCTTCGATCGAATAGAGACGGTTCATCCGGCTCTTGTCCGGCTTGCCCTTGTAGTCGTTGCCTTCCGGCTTGCGGCGCTGTGAAAACGCGGCGATCGGGAACGAGGCATCGACTCCCACGAAGTCACAATCGAGCGAGACCACGAGATCGGCTTTTTCGAAGTCCGGCACGATGGTGACACCATCACCGATCGCAGCCGCAGCTTCACCGGTGAGAGCCTCGTATTGATAAAACTTCGCGGCGGAGAATTTCGCAGCGAGTTCCTTCGAAAGGCGGTTGCGGGTCGGGGAATCATCCGCGCCGAACACGAAGCCGATCTTGGCCGACTTGTCCTTTGCAAGCGCCACGATCACGGCATCAAGATCCGCACGGCTGGCTTTCTGGCCGCTCTTCAGGATCGTGCGGGAACGGGAAGGAGAATAGAGGTCAAGGACCGAAGCCTGCGCGAAAGCATCGGTGCCGGTGCCGTCCGGATGCAGGGTGTTCGGAGCCAACTTGGTCGGACGGCCTTCAAAGGTCGTCACCACCAGCGGAGTCGCCCCGCCGGAACGCGGCATGGAGGACGCATAATAGAGAGCCTTTCCTGGAATGATCCACTCGGGAGCCTGGGCGTAAGGGACGATGTAGGTCTCAGGGCGGCGGCAGGCGGCCATGCCGAAACCGGCCAACGCGGTCGAGGCTCCCATCAGCTTCAGGAACGAGCGGCGCGAGGTTTCCATGTCCTCGTCTCCAGTCATCTCGGCGGCACCACGCGGAAATTCGCGGGTCAGCCAGGCGCGGAAGCTCGGGGTGTCCTCGAGTTGACCCACGGTGCGCCAGGAAACCGTGGTTTCTCCTGCTGGCACTTCGGGGTGTTGGAAAATTCGCTTGCTCATATCGGCGTCCGGAAATCGGGTGAAAGGGAAATGATCAATGGTGACAAGTGGCACACGAGGCCTTCGGCTTGACCTGCCAATGCTCCTTGAGTTTGAGGCCAAGTTCCTCGGTCGTCTTCACTCCGAGGGCGGCACCATGCTTGTTGACGTACTCCTGAGCGTCATACTTCAGATTGAAGACTTCCTCCAGCGGGCGGAGCTTGGTTTCCGGCGCGCGGTGGCACTCGAGGCACCAGCCCATCGAATGGTTCTCCGCCTGATAGACGACTTCCATCTGATCGACACGACCGTGGCAGCTCTGGCAGGACACCCCGCGGTTCACGTGAGCGGAGTGGTTGAAATAGACGTAGTCGGGCGACTTGTGGACGCGCACCCACTGGATCGGCTTGCCGTCGTAACCGGGGTAAGTCACGTTCATCTCGCGATGCAGCGGAGCGAGCTTCGGGCTGTCCTTCTGGACGTGCTGGTGGCAGTTCCAGCAGGTGTTGCCGGTTGGGACGTTGGAGTGCCCGGCAACGTCGACAAACGAGTGGCAGTAGCGGCAATCAAGGCCGAGCTGGTCGACGTGGATCTTGTGCGAAAACGGAATCGGCTGGGAAGGCTGGTAACCCACGTTCTGGGCCTTCGGGGTCGCGTAGTAGGTGACCGCGAGAGCCACGCCTGCCGCAATGCTGATTGCGCAGATCGCGATTTTGAGCGGGAGCAGGTTCGACCAGCGCGGGAAGAAATTTGCCATGAGAGAGCAGTTGGTGCAGGGGTCAACTAGGAGCTTGTGAAATTTTTCACAAGCTTTTTCAGGAGATTTGCGGGGTGAACCGCCAAGCGCGGGCAGAATGCAGTTCGGAGATTTCGTGGCAATGCCAAAAAGTGGAAAATCGTCGATGTTTTTCAGCCGCGCCCGTTGGACCTCGGAAGGCCGTGATCTGACGATCACGGCCTTCTGTTTTCAAACCAGCGATCTGCCGGGATTCAAGTTGCCTCGCTCGGTTTGGCGGGGATTTTCTCCAGAGCTACCTACAAGCTGCAGGCACCGCTTTCGCACTTCTGCGCGGGCAGCGACCCCATGGCCGAGGCTAGCGCCTCATTGCTTTTGAGGTTCATCAGGCGCGAGAGCGTCAGGCGATTTTCAGACAGCAGATGCACCGCCTTTTTCACAAACGGCTGGAGCACGGGCGAGGCCAACCGGAACGACCAATCCCGATACTGGTGGGTGGCCCAGAGGCAGGTCAGCCAGGCCGCCGTGCCCTGCCACCAGCGCCCGTCATCGGCCAGAACCACCACGTCGCGGTCAGCGCCCAGCTTCAGAAGTCCGGGAAATCGGCGACTCGCTTCGGTGGAATCATAGGCGAGAAATTCGACGTGGATCCTTTTCGGCTCGGCCTCCAGCCAGGTCTTGAACTTCGCACAAAGGCCGCAGCGGGGATCATGGAAAATGGTGAGCGTTTTCATCGGATTTCGGCGGCTGGGAATTTCAGATCACGCCTGCTGGGGGAAGCGGAGGAGGTGCCTGGGCCCAGGTCGCGCGCTTCCGCATTTTCGTGAACACCACCAGGTTGAAGAAGTGCATGGCTCCCAGAACCAGCAGGACCACGCCGAGCTTGCCGCTCAGGGCCTCGAAGATTCCACGGACCTCCTGCACCTCGTCGACCAGCTTCAGATAGAGAGCAACGAAGCCGAAGTTGATGAGGTAGAATCCCATCACCAGCAGTTGGTTGACGCTGTCAGCCAGCGATTCGTTGCCGTGGAAACAGTCGACGAGGAAGATCCGGCCATTCCGGAAAAGGTTCCGCGCCACCCAAACGGTGAGCGGAAGGGCAAGGGTGAGGTAGGTGGCGTAGGTAGTGACAGTGGCGTTCATGATTGGTTCCTTTCTGTTGTGTGAACAAGAGGCCGGATGACTCGGCTTCTGAAATTTCAGCTCCTCTCGTTCACAACTTTCAGTAAATCCTGAAACTACTGGATGGGAAGAAAAATAATTGGAAATGCGTCCAAAGTCTCAAGGTCGAAAGTCGAAGGTCGAAGGTCACGGCCTACGCAGACTCTGCCTCTTCAGCTTTGAGACCTTTGACCTTCAGACCTTCGACGGCGCGAAGCGCCCCTACTTCCCTTCCCAATTCAGCCCCTGCTCTTTCCGCCACGCCCGGAAAGCGGCGAACTGCTCGCTTTTCTTCAAGGCCAGCAACTCGGGATGCTCGCCGAGAAATTTCCCGAACGCGCCGTCGTGGCTGGTTTCGGGCATGGATTCTTTTTCCAACGAAGAAGGTTCGGAAACGCTCAAACGATGCTCGATTCCCTTGAGCTTCGAACCAATCCGGATCAAGGCCACGAAGATCAGAACCAGCAGGACGATGATCGAGTAGAGCGCAATCTGGGCGATTTCCGGCATGACGTGAGGTTGGAAAGGTCCTGCCATCGGGTCAATCGGCGAATCCTTTAACGAGCGGCCTGCTGAAGGCGTTTCAACCGATCCAGCGCCCCGCCATTCAGGATCACTTCACGTGCGATCGATATGCCCTCGCTGATGTCATCCGCGAGGCCGCAGCAGGCGATCGCCGCACCGGCGTTCAGAAGCACCATGTCACGCTTCGGCCCGGTTTCCCTGCCGCTGAGAATGTCTTGCAGGATCACCGCGTTAACCACCGCGTCGCCGCCTTGAAGCTCCTCCACCTCAGCGTGCACGAGCCCGAAATCACGCGGCCTCACTTCTTCATCGACCAGATCCTGGTAGGCCCCGGCTTTGCAGATCCGCGTCGAGCCCATGAGGCTCATTTCATCGACGGAACGTCCATCGCCGGTCGTGCCGTGGACCACCCAGGCGCTGTCGCGACCCAGCCGTTGCAGGATCTCCGCAAACACCGGGCACATCTCGCGAACGAAGACCCCGGTGAGCTGGCACTGCGGTCGCGCTGGATTCAGCAACGGCCCGATCAAGTTGAAAATCGTCCGCACGCCCTTTTCGGCGAGCAGTTTCCGCACGCCGATCACCGCCTTGAACGCCGGGTGATACATCGGCGCGAACAGGAATCCGACCCCCGCCTTTTCCAGACAGTCGCGGAAACCCTCCGCTGTTAGATCGATGCGGATGCCCAGAGCCTCCAGCACGTCCGCGCCGCCACTTTTCGAGGTGATGCCGCGGTTGCCGTGCTTGACCACCACGGCACCGGCCGCCGCGACGACGAACATCGCCGTGGTCGAAACATTGAAGAGATCCAGCTTGTCGCCCCCAGTGCCGCAGACATCGATCGTCGGGCCTTCCAGATCCAGCAGCCCCACATGCGGATCCACCGCATGCTGGAGAAAGGCCTCCACAAAGCCCGCGATCTCCGCCGCCGTTTCGCCCTTGGCGGAAAGGGCTTCCAGCAGCCGCGCCTTCTTCTCGTCCGCCACGCCGGACTCCAACAAAAGCTCCGCCGCCACCTCCACCTCGCGCGGTGAAAGTTCCTGCCCTTCTTGCAAATGATGGATCAATGCGTCCATGAGACGCGCAGTTTACAACCGTGCCGGAGCAAAAGGAAAGCACGCGACTGCAAAACATGACGCCTCTGGACCCCGAGGATTTCGGGATTGTCGCCGCCGCTCCCGCCCCTAACATTCCCTGCGAACCTTCCGAATCATGACTACTTCCACGACTGCCGGTAGCACCGCGCTCTACAATCGACTCCTGATGATCATTTCCGGCCTCGGTGGCCTGCTTTACGGAATCGACATCGGGATCATCTCGCCGGCCCTGAAGTATCTGAACATGACGATCGAGCTGACCGAACAGCAAGCTTCGCTCATCGTTGCCGCCGTGCTGGTGGGCTCCGCCATTTCCTCGATCATTGCCGGAGCCCTGGCGGATTTTGTCGGTCGCAAGCTGATGCTCATCGTTTCAGCCGTCCTCTTCGTGCTGTCCGTGGGCATCATCTACGTTTCCAGCAGCTTCGGACCGCTGCTGATCGGTCGCCTGCTGCAAGGAGCATCGGGTGGCTTCATCGCCGTGATCGTGCCGCTCTATCTCGCCGAATGTCTTCCCGCCGCCTCACGCGGGAAAGGCACCGGATTCTTCCAGCTCTTCCTCACCATCGGCATCGCCGGCGCGGTGCTGCCCGGCATCTATTACGGCACCCAGGCCACGGACGCCATCGCCGCCGCCGCTGGAAACAAGGAACTCATCTTCGCCGCCGCCGATCATGCCTGGCGCGCGATGTTCCTGTTCGTGATGTGGCCTGGACTCGCGTTCCTGGTCGGCACCTTCCTCGTCGCCGAGTCGCCACGCTGGTTCTACAGCAAGGGCAAGGTCGAAGCTGCACAAACCGCGCTGCTGAAGTCACGAACACCCGCCGAGGCCGAAATCGAGCTCACGGAAATGTCCGAGCACCTCACCAAAGCCAATGCCAAAAACTCCACTGGAGGCAACGCCGCCGGCTCGATCTTCCAGCGCAAATACGTCATCCCCTTCATCATCGCCTGCGTCATTCTTGGCTGCAACCAGGCCACCGGCATCAACTCGATCCTCGGCTTCATGGGCGTGATCTTCCAGAAGGCCGGTCTCGACACCAAGGCGATCTTCAACATCTCCGGCTACAAGGTGGAAATGGCCGGCGTGATGGACTTCGCGGTGAAACTGCTGAACGTGATCGCCACCGTCGTTGGTGTCGCACTCGTGGACAAGATGGGCCGCAGGTTCCTGCTGAAAACCGGCACCGCTGGCATCATCGTCGCCCTGCTCATCGGAGCCGGTGTCTTCTACTCGTTCGAAGCGAAACGCATCGACGTCGCCGAAAAGGTCACCGTCGCCGTGAAGGATGGAACCGTCGAACTCGCGGTCAACGAAGCCAACCTCGGCCCGGCCATCGATGGTCGTCCGATGGAACTCGCCGTCCTCTACAAGCAGGGCGACAAGGAAGCCGTGCTATCAGCCTTCTCGAATGACAAGGACCCGGTTCTCAAGATCGAGGCCGTCAAGGGCAAGAACGGTGAAATCGAGCCGATCACCATCAAGCGCGCCAAGTATGGGCCGATCCCCACCGTTCAGACCGGTTACGCGGTCGTCGGTGCGCTCATGCTCTTCATCGTCGCCTTCGCCACCGGCCCCGGCGTCTGTGTTTGGCTCGCGCTTTCCGAACTCATGCCGACCCGCATCCGCTCGATCGGCATGGGCGTCGCCCTCGTCATCAACCAAGGCGTCTCCGCCGGCATCGCCGCCTTCTTCCTGCCGATCGTCGGCAACAGCGGCTACTCCAGCATGTTCCTTTTCTGGGCCGGCTGCACCGTGATCTACTTCATCACCGCCGCCTTCTTCCTGCCGGAAACCAAGGGCAAGACGCTGGAGGAAATCGAAGAGCACTTCGAGGGCAAGAAATCAAAGGCCTGAGGAAATCGTTTCTTACTCATTCTTGCAAACCGTTCCGATGCGTCCATCCACCCGCACCCTTGTGGCCTTTTTTCTGGCCACGCCCTTCCTCGCAGCCGCACCGGCTCGTCATCCCTCCTACGAGCCCGTCGTCATCGCGGAACCGGCGCAGTCGAGGAACCAACTCCTGAACGCGAAGACCACCGCCAGCGGGCAGTGGTCCGATCGCTCGCCGGGCCTGGCCGTCAATGGCGACAAAAAGCCTGGCGATCACTGGGCCTGCGAAAACCTTCCGGTCTGGCATCAGGTCGATCTCGATGCCCCGACCGAGATTTCCGCCCTCCGGGTCTGGCCCTACTGGGGCGATGAACGCGTCTATCAATACAAGGTCGAAGGCTCCGCCGATGGGAAGACCTGGAGCCTCCTCGGCGACATGACCGCCAATTCCATCACCAGCACGGCGGAAGGCAACGCATTCACCTTTGCCCCCATCAAGCTGCGCCACCTGCGCACCACCTTTCTGAAAAGCTCCCGAGGCCCGGCCAACGGCGGCCACCTGGTGGAAATCGAGGCCTACGCCACAAGTCCCAACAACACTCTCGCGGGCGGCATCGGCAGCACTGACCGCCGCTATCCGCCCAGCGGATTGATCGAAGGACTAACCGATCCCGCCACCGGCATCAGCCTCCAGGCCTGGCGGCAGGAGCGGGTCAGCGCCCAAGTCGTTCTCCGATCAGACTCCACCCAGAAAGCCCTGCGTTTTGATCCGATCCTCCTGCGCAACGCCGACAGCACCCTCGCCGCCACCGCCCGCTTCGTCCGCTATACTTTGGCAGACGGAAAACCTCATGGCGACATCCTCGATGATGCCACGCAACTCGATCTCCCCGCAGGCGCGAACCGACCGGTGTGGATTGAAATCAACGTGCCGGCGAACTCGCCACCTGGCCTCTACACCGGAACCTTCACCGTCCGCAGCAACGGTTCGAAGCTCGACTTCCCGCTGCGCCTCGAAGTCCTCCCCGCCACCCTGCCGGAGCCTCGGAAATGGGCCTTTCATCTCGACCTCTGGCAGCACCCGGACGCCGTCGCACGCTTTCACGATGTGCCCCTCTGGTCGGACGCGCACCTCGCCTTGCTCAAGCCGTCGATGATCCGCCTCGCCCAAGCCGGGCAGAAAACCATCACCACCACCCTCATTGACGAAGCCTGGGGCGGTCAAACCTATGACCGCTTCGGTGCGATGATCGAGTGGCGGAAAAAGGCCGACGGCACCTGGTCCTATGACTACTCGATCTTCGACCGCTGGGTCAGCTTCATGAGCGAGCAGTGCGGCTTCGCCGATGCCCGAATCCACGGCTACTCGATGATCCCCTGGAGCCTTTCCTTCCGCTACTACGATGAGGCCACGCAAGCTTACATCGACACCAAGCTCCAGCCCGGCAGCGACGAATACGACGCCTTCTGGGGTTCCTTCCTCCGCGACTTCAAGGGCCACCTGAAATCGAAAGGCTGGCTCGAACGCATGCGCATCGGCATGGACGAGCGCCCGGACCGCCTGATGCGTGGTGCCCTCGCGACCTTGGCCAAGCACGCCCCCGAAATCCCCGTCGCCTCCGCCATCAACCACCCGAGCGAGCTGACGCGGGAAATGGACGACCTTTCCCCCTCCATCCAGACCAGCGGCGAGTTCACTCCCGCCGATCTCCTGTCCCGACGGACCGCTGGACGAAAGACGACCTACTACGTTTGCACGAGCCCGCCAGTGCCGAACACCTTCACCTTCTCACCTCCCGCCGAATCCGAATGGCTGGCCCTGTTTTCCGCCGCGAATGGCTATGACGGCTTCCTTCGCTGGGCCTTCCACTCCTGGGTCGAGAATCCCCTCGTCTCCACCGACTTCACCTCCTGGCCCTCCGGCGACTGCTTCCTCGTCTATCCCGGCGACCGCTCGTCGATCCGCTTCGAGCGCCTCCGCGATGGCATCGAGAGCTTCGAAAAAATCCGGCTGCTGCGTGAAGGGATCGCCGCCAATCCAACGCCGGAGAGCACCGCCGCGCTGAAGAAGATCGATGCCGTGCTCGCCGACTTCACCTGGAAACGCGGCCAGAAATCCGGCCTCCATGCCGACGATGTCAAACGCGCCAACGCCGCGATCACCGACGCCACCCGGATCCTCTTCCCGGCCGGGAAATCACCTGCATCGCGCTGAGGTTGGAAAGGATCCGCGCCGCCCTTCCCGCAACGTCATGGATCACTCCCCCGCCCCACTCATCCTCCTTCCCGCCTGCATCAGGCAGATGGATGCCCGCAGTTTTCACTGCGTCCCGGAGGCCTATTCCGAGGCCCTGCGGCTGGTCGGCTGCCAGCCGCTGCTCGTTCCCGGCCTCGCACCGGGAGAGTTCGAGGCCCTTCTCGAAATCGCCGACGGCCTGCTGCTCCCCGGATCGCCGAACAACGTCCACCCCTCCCATTTCGACGAGGAAATCCTCGACCCCTCCCTGCCCCTCGACCCGAAGCGCGACGCCCTCACGCTGCCCCTCATCCGTGCCGCCTTCGAGCGAGGCCTCCCGGTCCTCGGCATCTGCCGCGGCCATCAGGAAATCAACGTCGCCCTCGGCGGCAGCCTCCACCAGGCCGTGCACTGCATTCCCGGAAACGACAACCACCAGCCTCACGCCGAGGCCGATCCCGACGTGAAATACGGACCCGCCCACGAAGTGCGACTCACACCCGGCGGGCTGCTTGAAGAGCTTCTCGGCGGAACCCCGATCACGGTGAGCTCCATCCACGGCCAGGCCGTCAACCGACTCGCCCCCGGCTTCAAAGTCGAGGCCCTGGCCCCCGATGGCGTGATCGAAGCCATCACCCTGCCAAGCGCCCCCGGATTCAATCTCGGCCTCCAATGGCACCCCGAATGGCGGGCTTCCGAAAACCCGGCCTCACTCGCCATCTTCAAAGCCTTCGCCACCGCCTGCCGCAGCTTTCGCGATCAGAAGCGCAAAATTTAAAACGGCGAGCTGTCTTAGCGATCCCTCATTTCACCGGAGCCTCCACCAAACCGGCAGGCATGAACTTTGGAAGCGTGGAGAGCTTCTGTTTCGTGGCCTCCGTGCAGGTCAGCTTGAACTTCGCGAAATACTCCGAGCAGTCGCGGCCAACGGTCGTGGAATAGCGCAGCACGAAGGCATCCACCTTCGAGGGAACGTCCGCTCCCACACCTTCCATGCCGTCCTTTGCCCAATAGGTCTGGAAGGTCTTCGTCAGCGACTCGAACCCGAAGGCCTCGATCAGCGGCACGTAAAGCGTCAGCAGGGCGAAGGGATCGCGCTTGCCGTCGAGGGCCGACTTCAGTTCCGCATCGACCTTCCACACCGGACGCGAGGCCCTTGCATCCAGGCCACACATCGCCTTCATCAGGTAGAGCGTATGGAGATTCACCACCACCTCCACGAATTCGCTGCCAAAGGTGTAGGCCTGACCTTCATGGTTGTGGCCGAGTTCATGGAAGAAGCCCCAGTTGCCCTTGGTCTTCAGGGTTTCCAGATCCACCACCTCCTTCGCATGATTGTAGTGCCCCATGAAAGGATAGCCGGAGTGCAGGTAGCCCGCGCTGATCATCACATCCGGCACAAAGCGTTCCGCCACATGGCGCTCACCCTGCCAGCCGCCGAATTTCCACGCCTCATCCAGCACCTTGTCCCAATAAAGCATGACGGCAGCGGGGTCCTTCACTGTGCGGAGAATCGCGATCGGCAGTGAAAAAATGAACCGTTTCCCCGCCATCTCGCCCCATGGAGCGGACGTCGCGGCGAGCTGGGCGGACCATTGCTCCGGACTCATCGTGCCGAGCTTGTAGGACGGCGCCGCCACCCCACCGCTGATGCGGAGCTCCACGCTCGCGGGCATGGCGCTCTTCACGTTCTCATCCAGCCAGATGTAACCGCCATAGGTTTTGACGTTCACCCCGCCGCGACCCTTGTCGCGCGGCACGTCGATGTAGATCAGTCCGCCGAAGGGATTGGCGATTTCCGTGGTGACGGCCTTGAGTGGAGCCACGCGGGAAATCGAGGGAAAGCGCGACCACTTTTCACGCGGCGTGATGTTGTCGGTGTGACAGCCGATTCGGATGCTCAGCCCCTTCTCGACTGCATCCGCTGGCAGCGTGACGACCACCTTTTCCCCCGCAGCGGCATAGAGTCCGGTGAACTGCCAGCGCGGCAGGTTCAGATCCACCGCAAAGCGACAATCCTCCATGGGCGGGGCTCCGGGCTTCACTTCACCGGGAAACGCCGCCGCCGCTGGATTCGCGCAGACCTGATCCACCGGCAGCGCCGCATAGTCCTTCACCCACTTCGCCCACTTGGCCCTCAGCGCCGCATCCGTTTTCGGAACACTGAGCTTCTTCGCCTCGGTCGGCGTGGCCTGCTCCAACTCGGCGACCCAGGCAGGAATTTCTGCGACCGCCTGCAAACACGACGATCCAGCCAACAACACTCCAATCAACAAACGGAACATGCCTCTCGAATGCCCGAAAATTCCCAAGGCGACCAACAAAAAACAAAAGGGCACGAGCGGTTCGCCTACGCCTTGCTGAAGTCGTTGATCAACGACTGAGATGCGCTTCGATCCATTTAGGATCGCGCCTGCAATCCACCACAGCAACCACCAACGCCTCTTCGGCATCGAACTCGTAAAAGATCGAGTAAGGGAAACTTCGGCTAAGCAACCTGTGTAAATGGCGGTGTGGTCGACGGTGAATCCCGGCGGAAATTTTCAGGCCATCGATGTCAGCACGGAGATGGGAGAGGAAGTATTCGCCCAAACCCGGTTCCTGCGCCTCATAGAACCAGAATCCCTCATTCAAATCATCGAGTGCATCACCCGATATACGAACTCGGATCATTGTTTACCGATTGAATGCTTCACTGTATCCCAATCGTGGACCTCGACTTCACCTTTTCGAATACGCTCAATTCGGGAATCGAGTAATTCTCGCTCAACCTTCGAGACCTCCATCTGCTCAACCCGCGCGCTCAGATCATTCCATATCGCTTCGAAAATCTGGAGCTTCTCACGAAGCGGAAGACTCTGAATTTCGGCGAT
Organism: Luteolibacter sp.; assembly: GCA_031419215.1. Taxonomy (GTDB): domain Bacteria; phylum Verrucomicrobiota; class Verrucomicrobiia; order Verrucomicrobiales; family Akkermansiaceae; genus Luteolibacter. The sequence continues at coordinate 20,294 of JANOKL010000543.1, forward strand.
GCTCATACTACGAATGTAAGCTCGAATCGGTGCCGTGAGCAAACACTGAATTTTTCAGAGAAGCACGTGCTGCTCGCCCGTGATGAACCTGCGGTGGAGCAGGCCGCCCATGCCTGCTCAGATCCTTCAGCTCAGCCCCTTTTTCGGTTCGGCGGCCTTTCGACCACCCAAACCCGGAATGATTCTGAAGAGCAGGTAAACAAGCAGGATGCAAACGACGTCGAGCGGAATCCACCACGACGGATCAACCCAGTATTCCCCGACCACCCAATCCCCAAAAGGATAGAGTAAATTCACTCCGCCCGAGATGACATCACAGGCTATGTGGAGCAGATAGGCAGCCGACAGGCACAAGGCCAAAGCAAGGTGAAACCTCCTGCCCTTCATCAGGGAAAATGCCGCGAGAATCGACGAGAAAAGCAGCCAGCAAGGAATCCCGTGTGACCAGCTGGCCATACGCGACTCAAGGGACAGGTGGGGTGTAAGAAGATCCGGGAGAGCCCCTGCCAGTCCACACAGGACAAACCCCCAGCGACCACTCCACGCCGAACGACTTGCGGCAAGTCGCAAGCAGATCACGGGTATCAGCGCGTGAGTGACTGTATTCATCTGAGTGATTCTTGTGTCGAGATGATAGCGGGATAGGCGACGCTGGAGTGGAGCCCTCTCACGAAAACAAAGTCCGGTCGAGCGAACGATACTGGATCGCCTCCAGGATGTCCTGGGTGCGGATGTCTCCGGATCCGCCGAGGTCTGCCAGGGTGCGGGCGACCTTGAGGATGCGGTCGTGGGCGCGGGCGGAGAAATTGAGCTGCTCCATTGCCTGTTCCAGATAGGCGGCGGCTTCGGTTTGAAGCTTGCAGTGCTCACGAACCAGACGCGTGCCCATGGCGGAATTGGTGATGACCGTCTTGCCCTTGAATCGACTCGTCTGGACCTCACGCGCCATCCGCACCCGGTCGCGAATGAGCGCGGAGGATTCCCCGCCTTTCGTGTCTGAGGAAAGCTCGCGGAAATCCACCAGCGGGACTTCGACGTGAAGGTCGATGCGATCCAGCAGCGGCCCGCTGATCCGCTGGCGATAGCGTTCGATCTGCCCCGGCGAACAACGGCACTGCCGTTTCGGATCGCCGTAGTAGCCGCAGGGGCAAGGATTCATCGCCGCCACCAGCATGAACCTCGCGGGAAAGGTCAGCGAACCCGCCGCTCGGGAAATCGTCACGTCGCCATCCTCCAAGGGCTGACGCATGACCTCTAGCGTCTGCCTGCGGAACTCCGGAAGTTCGTCGAGAAACAACACCCCGTGATGAGCCAGGGAAACCTCACCCGGACCAGGATTGGTTCCACCGCCGAGAAGACCGGCATCCGAGATCGTGTGATGCGGGGCGCGGAAGGGTCGGGTTGTTAGAAAGGCGCGCTTCGGATCGAGCAGGCCGGTGATCGAATGGATCTTCGTGGTTTCGATCGCCTCATCCTCGGTCATGTCCGGCATGATGGTGGCCATGCGCTTGGCGAGCATCGACTTCCCGGTGCCGGGAGGACCGACCATCAGGAGATTGTGGCCACCAGCGGCAGCGACTTCGAGAGCCCGCTTCACATGGTGCTGGCCTTTGACCTCGTCGAAGTCGACCTCATAGCGGCGGTGCGATTCGAAGAAGGCGCGTCGATCGAGGACGAACGGCTTGATGGGATCCTCACCCCTGAGAAATTTCCACGCCTGATGCAGCGAACGCACACCGAACACTTGGATGCCGTCGATGACCGCCGCTTCCGGCGCATTGGCCTCGGGAACGATCACCCGCAGGCGTCCACAGCGTTTTGCTTCCAGCGCGATCGACAACACACCCTTCACCGGTCGCACCGCGCCATCCAGCGCCAGCTCACCGACGATGCAGCAATCCTCCGCCGCCAGCGGTTCGTTCTCGCTGGCCGAGGCCATGGCGAGCGCGATCGGAAGGTCAAACGACGGCCCTTCCTTCTTCAAATCCGCAGGGGCGAGGTTCACCGTCTTGATCCCATCCGCCAGATAGAGGGCCGAAGCGCTGATCGCGGAAATGACGCGCTGCGAGGATTCGCGCACGGCAGCATCAGGTAGCCCGACGACGATGACCTGCGGCTTCTCCGCATTGCGGACATTGACCTCGACCTCGACCTCCTTGGCGTCGACCCCGCGCAAGGCGGCTGAATAGAGACGTGTGATCATGTGAACAGTTACGTTGTATCGACACGATCTTGCACAGAGAAAGCACAAATTCGGGAAAAGGAGCACGATTCAACATCTGCAGACGCTCCAAGCCACCTCCCACGAGCCTCAGCCCTCGCATTTCCAAATTTTTTGTCGCAAGAGCCGGTTCCATTCCGTGCTCTGGACATCGATGCCTCACGCCAAGGCCGTTTCCGTCACGAGGAAGTCCGGGCGGTAGCTCAGGAGGCAGCCGACTCCGCCGTGGGTGGCCAATAGGACGAGAAGCCGATCAGTTCTCCACGCCCACGACGCGGTAGAAGAGGTTTCCATTTCCAATCGGCAGACTGACGGTGAAGAAATCGTAGTCAGGAGGAGCGCCGGCTTGGTTGAGGTCCATCGCGGGAATCTCGGGAGTCGCCGTGATCCACGATCCGGTTGTTAGACTGGAACTTTGCTGGAGCGTGTAGGTCCCCCGAATCCTGATCTGCAACCAGCGAAGAACGAGGTTCCCCCCGCTGCTGGTCGTGGAAACCAGAGACCCATTGCCGGTGATCGGAGAGGTTCCGTAGAGATACTCCTGGAGGTTCGAGAACCCATCTCCGTCGGCGTCGTCGGTGCGGAGATTGGTGCCGTTGGTGATCTGGCTTTTCCAACTGTCGTAGCTGGTGGCGCCTCCATCGACCATCAGTTCAAGGTCATTGCCATTGATCCGGAGTGCGGCGGGGAGCGTGCCGATCGTTCCAGTGAGATTGTTGCTGTCGAGCGTGCCGCCAGGGCTGATGCCACCGCTGGTGATGAGCTTGTAGAAGCCTGCCCTCAGGCCTCCGAGATTGGTGAAGACGAAATCATTGAAACCGAGTGCTCCGCTTCCGATGGTCAGCGTGCCGGTGACTGCGATCCTGTCGCTGGTGGCGGAAGGAGTATCGAGATCGAACCTGAGTTTACCGGCTCCGCCGTTGGCGGGTGCGGAGACGTTGAGGCCTCCACCGATCATGAGCGTACCGGCGGATGGGCCGGGATCAAGGCTGCCTGCGGCTGCGACCGTCACGGAGCCGCCGAGGGTGCCGGTGCCGCTGAGAGTGCCGCTGCTGACGACGACGGCGCTCGAGGCATTCAATGAACCGGAGCTGCCGATCCGCAGGGTTCCGCCGGTCTTCGGAAGCTCGCGCGTACGCCGAACGAGC
>JANOKL010000544.1:0-1507 GCA_031419215.1 Luteolibacter sp.
ACCACCACCACCATCGCCGCTTCCGGCACCCTGGGCGGCAGCGGCACCCTTGGTGGTGCGGTGACCTGTCATGGAACTCTCGCCCCCGGAAATTCCGTCGGCACGCTCACCTTTTCCAGCGGCCTGACCCTCGCCCCGACCAGTGTTCTCAACTACGAACTCGGCATCCTCTCAGACCGAACCAACGTCACTGGAAATCTCACACTCGCAGGCACTCTCAACATCGCTGCGGGTGCGGGATTCGCCCCAGGCAGCTACACGCTCTTCACCTACACCGGCACCTTGATCGACGAGGACGGCCTGCAAATCGGCACGCTGCCCAACGGATTCGAAGCCACTCTCAGCACCGCCACCGCGAACCAAGTCAGGCTCATCGTCACGCCGATCCTGACGCCTTTCGAGGAATGGCAGATTGCCAACTTCGGCAGCACCACGAATCCCAATGCCGCCGCTGCAGCGGATCCGGATGGCGATGGCACGACGAACGAAATCGAGTTCCGACTCGGGCTCGATCCCCAAAATGGCAGCTCCTCGTTCAGGGCCACGGGCAACCGCAGCCTTGCTGGCTTCACCCTCACTTGGCCATCCGCTGCCGGACTGGTCTTCGAGGTGCGCCGCAGCATCACCTTGACCGGGCCTTGGGAGCTGCTGGACACGCTGGCCCCGATCACTCCGGGACCGGCCAGCTACACGGACATCAGCCCGCCTTTGGAACGTGGCTTCTACCGCGTGGTCCTGCTTCCCTGATCCTCCGGGGGTGGTGCTTGGGAAATGTGGCACAGAAATTGTGAAAAGTTTGATGAATACGCCCCCGCGTGTCATCCGTCATAGAACCACATCGCCGATACCATGAAACCCTCCCGATTGATCTCATTCGCCACTCTTGCAGTGCTCGCCGCGACTGGTTGCAACAAACCCGAATCCCAGGTCGACGCGACAAAGGCGGAACTTGAAAAGCAGGTCCGGGAGGCGCGCGAAAGCGAGGCCGCCCTGCGCACCGAACTGGAACTTCAGAAGCTGAATGCCGAACGCGACGCCATCGCGCTGGAGCGGCAGAAAATCGACGATGCCCGCGCGGAGCTGGAGCGCCGCAATCAAGAAAACGCCGAGGCCGATCTGGAAAAACTCCGCCTGCGTGAAGAAGCCCTCGCCAATCGCGAAGCCGGGATTTCCGATCGTGAATCTGGCCTCGGAGGCCGCGAGCAGATGCTCAATGACCGCGAGATGGAACTTGCCGGTCGCGAATCCATTCCCGAGCTCGACCCGACTCCGGAGATTCCAGACGCCCAACCGGTCAGCGATTACAACGTTTTCTACGACCAGCTTTCCAATGACGGATCGTGGTTTGAAACTCCCGACTACGGTTACGTCTGGCAGCCCACCGTGGTCGTTCGCGATACCTCATGGCGTCCCTACACCGTCGGACGCTGGGCATGCAGCAATCGCGGTTGGACCTGGATGTCCGACGAGCGCTTCGGCTGGGCCACCTACCACTACGGTCGCTGGG
>JANOKL010000545.1:0-7272 GCA_031419215.1 Luteolibacter sp.
ATTATGTAGCTTCATGGGTGTGGTGGTGGATTTTTTCAACCGCTTACAGGCCGTATGGTTCGGCGAGGAGGCCACACAGTCGCTGGAGGCGAAGAAACTTTTGGTCGATCAATTCCACTACACTCCACTCTTCTCCGCGCCGATCACGACGTGGCTGTATGATTGGAAAAATCGAGACTATCGACTTCAAGGGTTGGGTGAGTTTTTCACGGCGACCTACTATCGGGACGCGATCTTACCGACGCTCTTCGCGACCTGGGGCGTCTGGATTCCCGTGGTCTCCATCCTCTACTCGTTGCCGTCGCAGTTGCAGGTTCCGCTCTTCGGGCTGGCGCTTTCCCTGTGGGTGATCCTCTACACGTGGATGAGCGAGCAGCGGAGAAAGTGACGGGCATAGCAGGCCGCACGGTGGCTCGAAAATGACCGATTTTGCGCTCTCGTGTCTGAAATAGAAATCACCGGGCTGGCGTATCGGGTGGGTTGTGGGATTTTTCCGGGTCCTCCGGATGGTCTCCTTGGTATTTTCCGCTTACCCTGCACCCCTCGCCGCCATGAAACCCTGCTGCCCTGGAAATCCGCTCGACCGTTATGCGTCCCGTCGTGAATTCATGTATGTCGGCCTGCTCGGCGGGCTCGGCATGACGCTTCCCGGCTTCCTGCGCCAACAGGCTTTCGCCGATCAGAAGGACTACGCCACCCGCGTGGGTGTGGCGACCGGCATCATCCACATTTTCCTACCGGGCGGCCTGGCGCATCAGGAGTCCTTCGACCCGAAGCCCTTCGCCCCGGCCGAGTATCGCGGACCGTTCGGCGCGATCGACACGAAGCTGAAAGGCGTGCAGTTCGGCCAGCACCTGAAGGACCTCGCCACCCTGGCCGACAAGTTCACCGTCATCCGCTCGATGTCGCACGGCGAGGCCGCCCATGAACGCGGCACGCACAACATGTTCACCGGCTACCGTCCATCGCCCGCGGTCGAGTATCCCTCGATGGGCTCGGTGATTTCCCATGAACTCGGACCGAAGAACAACCTGCCTCCTTACGTCTGCGTGCCGTCGGTGGCGAATGAGTTCGCGAACTCGGGTTTCCTCTCGTCCGCCTTCGGTCCCTTCGCACTCGGCTCCGATCCGGCTCAGGGAAATTTCCAGGTGCGCGATCTGGCGCTGCCGACCGGTGTGAGCGACGAACGCTTCGCCAAACGCCGCTCGCTTCTCGAAACCGTGGACAACCATTTCAAGACGCTGGAGAAATCCGACGCGCTGGACTCGATGGACGCCTTCTACCAGCACGCCTACAAGCTGATCTCCTCACAGCAGGCGCGTGAGGCCTTCAACCTGAAGAGCGAGCCGGATGCGCTGAAGGATGAATACGGTCGCACCGCCGCAGGCCAGCGCATGCTCCTCGCCCGCAGGCTCATCGAGGCCGGGGTGCGCTTCGTTTCCCTTACAGCCGGCGGCTGGGACCACCACGACAATCTCAAGGGCCAGATCGAAAAGGAACTGCCACCCGTCGACAAGGCCATCGCAGCCCTGATTCGCGACCTCGAACGCCGCGGCACGCTGGACACGACGCTGGTGATGGTGACGTCCGAGTTCGGTCGCACGCCGAAGATCAACCCGACCGGCGGTCGCGACCACTGGCCACGCGTCTTCTCGGTGATGATGGCCGGTGGCGGCGTGAAGAAAGGACTCGTCCACGGCTCGTCCGACGCCCTCGGTGGAGAACCGGAAGAGGACATGGTCACCGTGGCGGACCTCGCGACCACCGCCTACAACCAGATCGGCATCACCGCCGACAAGGAACTGATGGCTCCGGGAAATCGTCCGATCGAAATCTGCCAGGACGGTCAGGTGCTCGATGCCATCCTCGACAAAAAGGCATGATCCACCGCGCCTCCATCGCGATCCTGATGTTCGTGGCCGCCACGCAGGCCCATGCGTTCACGCCTGTGCTGGAACTCGTTTATCCTCGCGGCGGCCAGCGTGGAACAGAGGTGCAGGTGGAGTTCACCGGCGACCGTCTTGAGGGCATTCAGGAGGCACTGTTTTATGAACCTGGGCTCACGCTCGGCTCGATCGAGGTGAAGGACGCGAAGCGTGTCAGCGCGAAGTTGCTGATTGCGCCGGATGCTTCCCTCGGAGAACACCGGCTCCGCCTCAGAGGTCCGGGCGGCCTGACCGAACTCCGCACGTTCTGGGTCGGACAGTTTCCCACGGTTGGGGAAGCCGAGCCGAACAATACCTTCGACAAGCCGCAGAAAGTCGATCTCAACGTCACCGTCGCCGGCGTCACCGTGAACGAGGACGAGGACTACTACGTTTGTAGTTTGAAAAAGGGTCAGAGGCTTTCCGTTGAGGTTGAGGCCATGCGTCTGGGCCGGCTGATGTTCGATGCCTACGTGGCGATCCTCGACCCGAAACGCTTCGAGCTCGCGGCCTGCGATGATGCGCCGCTGCTGCGCAATGATGCCTTCGTCTCGATCATCGCTCCGGAGGATGGCGACTATCGCGTGGTGGTCCGCGAGGCCGCCTACGAGGGCAGTGACCCATGCGATTACCGCCTTCACATCGGCACGTTCCCAAGGCCGTCCGTCGTCTTTCCTCCGGGAGGAAAGCCCGGGGAAACGCTCACCTTCCAGTTCATCGGCGATCCCTCCGGACCGATCAGCCAGTCCGCGACCCTTTCCGCGCAGCCAAGCCGCCAGCCCTTGTTCGCTGTCGTCGAGGGTGTCTCCTCGCCCTCGCCCAACCGGGTGGTCGTTTCCACGCTGGAACACACCGAGGAAACCGAGCCGAACAACGACGACAAGACCGCCAACGCCCTGCCGCCGATCCCTTGTGCCGGTCAGGGAATTCTTTCGCAGAAGGACGACACCGACCGATTCAGGTTCCATGCCGCGAAGGGCGAGAACCTCACGCTGAAAGTGCTGGGCCGCGCCCTGCGCTCGCCGATCGATGCCGTGCTGCGGCTCAAGAATCAGGCAGGCAACCAACTCGCCGAAAACGACGATCTAGGCGGCCCCGATCCGGTCATCCAGTGGACCTGCCCTGCGGATGGAGACTACGTGGCAAGCATCCGTGACAAACTCGGCAACGGCGGGCCGGATTTCGTCTATCGACTTGAAATCCTCCGCCGGGGACCCGCCATCGCGGCCACGCTGCCGGTGGTGGAGCGGAACTTTTCTCAGAAGTGGAAGTCCTTTCCAGTGCCACGCGGCAACCGCTACGCCGCCGTGGTCAACGTGACGCGTGAAAACATCGGCTGCGACATCGCACTCGATGCCGCGTCGTTGCCCGCAGGCGTCAAGATGACGGCATCGAACGCGGTCCGTTCGGTGAATGCGTTTCCAGTCGTATTCGAAGCTGCGGCCGATGCGCCTATCGCCGGTGCGCTCTACGATTTCTCCATTCGGTCTCTGGCAGACGGCCCGCCATTGAAAGGCGCGCTGACCGACATCATCCACCACGTCGAGGTCAACAATCAGGGCCCCTACCATTCCACCCCGCTGGACAGGATCGCGATGGCTGTGACCGAGGAAGCGCCGCTGCTTCTGGAGCTGGATGTTCCCACGGTGCCGATCGTGAAGAACGGCATCATGCAGTTGAAGGTCCGGGCCGCGCGGAAGGAAGGCTACAACGACGCGATCACGGTCCGTTTCCTTTGGTCACCTCCGGGAATCGGAGCGCCAGTCACGATGCAGATCCCCGCCGGACAGTCCGAAGTGAACTACGAGATCAACGCGAATGGCGAGGCCGCCATTGCCGAGTGGAAAATCTGCATGCTTGCGGAAGCCACCACGCCGAAGGGTCCGGTGCTGGTGTCCTCACAACTCGTGCCGCTGAAAGTCGCCGAGCCCTATCTGACCATGGCGCTCTCCCTCGCCGCGACCGAGCAGGGCAAGCCGACCGTCATGTCCGGAAAAGTCGAGGTGCAGCACGCTTTCACGGGCAACGCCACCGCCGAACTGATCGGACTGCCCGCCGGAGTCACCACGCCGCCGGTGCAGTTCAACAAGGATCAGACCGAGCTCAATTTCCCGCTGACCGTTGCGGCGGACTCTCCCGTCGGAAAACACAACAACGTGTTCTGTCGTGTCACGATTCCGGAGAACAATTCCACCATCCTGCATCAGGTCGGCCAGGGTGGCACGCTGCGCATCGACAAGCCGACGAGCCCAGCGCCTGCGGTAGCGAAAGCCGCACCGGAACCACCCAAGCCCGCCGATCCAGCCGCACCGGTGGCAAAGCCGCTTTCCCGACTTGAGCAACTCCGCCAGACCGCCAAGCCATGAACTCCCTCGCTTCCCGGTTCACACTCATCTTCAGCAGCCTTCTCCTCAGCGCGGAAGCCACTCCGTTTGAGGACGCTCAGGCGATCCTCGAAACCCGCTGCCTGGAGTGCCATCACGCGGACAAGATGAAGGGCAATCTCCGCCTCGACACCCGCGCCGCGATGATCACCGGCGGCGACGATGGCGCGGCACTCGAACCCGGCAATCTTGCGAAATCCAATCTCCTCAAACGCGTCCATCTGGAAGAGGATGACGACGACGTGATGCCGCCCAACAAAAGCGGCAAGCCTCTCAGCAAGGAGGAAATCGCGACTCTGGAATCCTGGATTCAAAGTGGTGCCGAATGGCCGGAAGGCATCACGCTTTCCGCCCGATCCAAGAAAGCCTTGCCGCGCTGGGATGCCGCTCCGGATCCGGAGATCACTTCCATCGAGGCCTTTCCAAAGAACGTCGCTCTCGAAACTGCTGCGGATTTCCACAGGGTCATTGTGATCGCCCATTTCAAAGACTCCGCCACTGGCGACATCACCCGCCAATCCAAGTTTACCCTCTCCGATCCATCTTTGGCCTCGTTGTTGGAAACGACGCTGACTCCGAAGAAAGACGGTTCCACCAAGCTCCGCATCGACTACCGCGGCCTCTCCACCGAGGTGCCGGTGATCGTGAAGGATGCCACCAAGCCGCGACCCGTTTCCTTCCAGCTCGATGTGATGCCGGTTCTAACAGCTTCCGGGTGCAATACCGGATCCTGCCACGGTTCGGCCCGTGGACAGGACGGCTTCCACCTCTCGCTTTTCGGCTTCGATCCAAAGGGCGACTACTTCCGTCTGACCGGGGAAATGCCTGGTCGCCGGATCAACCTAGCGCTGCCCGAGGACTCCCTGATCATCACCAAGTCCACCGGCGGCGTGCCTCACACCGGTGGCAAACTGTTCGCGAAGGACAGCGCGTTTTACAACACCCTCATCGAGTGGATCCGCAACGGTGCCGAGTATGACGCCGACACCATCGCCCACTCCACCGGCATCACCATCGAGCCCTCACAGGTGCTGATGAAGGGCGAGGACATCCGCATCCCCTTCACCGTCCGCGCCAAGTATTCGGATGGCACGGATCGCGATGTCTCCACGCTTTCGAACTACTCCACGTCGAACGACAACTCGGTGACCATCGACAAGCGCAAGGGACTTGCCGCCTCGAAGCATCCCGGCGAGGCCTTCCTGCTTTCGCGCTTCCACACCTTCACCGAGGGCACGCAGGCCATCGTCATCCCGGCGAATGTCGCCTACGCGAAACCCCAGCTCGTCGAGAACAACTACATCGACCACCACGTTCACACCAAGCTCGACAAGCTCCGCATCCTGCCCTCCGAGCTTTGCAGCGACGAGGAGTTCATCCGCCGCGCGTGCATCGACATCGTCGGCAAGCTGCCCTCGCCCGAGCATCGCGCGGCCTTCCTTGCGAATGCCGATCCGAAGAAGCGCGAGGCCCTCGTCGATGAATTGCTCACGCTCAAGGAGTTCACCGAGATGTGGGTCATGAAATGGGCTGAGCTGATGCAGATCCGCACCTTCAACGACGGCGACAAGCAGGTCAGCTACAAGGCGGCACTCGGCTACTACAACTGGCTGCGCGACCGCATCGCCGCGAACGTGCCCTTCAATGAACTCGTCCGCCAGCTCCTCTCGGCGGAAGGCGGCACCTTTGCCAGTCCGGCGACAAACTATTTCCAGCTCGAACAGGAGGTGCTGAAGCTCACCGAAAACGTCGCGCAGGTCTTCATGGGCACCCGCATCCAGTGTGCGCAGTGCCACAACCACCCCTTCGACCGCTGGACGATGGATGATTACTACGGCTTCGCCGCCTTCTTCGCGCAGGTGAAACGCAAGCCCGCCGAAGACCCGCGCGAACGGATCGTCTTCGATGCCGAGGGCGAGGTGCAGCACCTCGTCACCAAGCAGAACGTCCCACCGAAATTCCTCGGCGGTCCCAAGCCGGAGATCGCCAAAGGCAGCTCACGCCGCGATGCCCTCGGCACCTGGCTGACCTCCACCGACAATCCCTGGTTCGCCCGGAACGTGGCCAACATCGTGTGGGCGCATTTCCTCGGCAGCGGCATCGTCAATCCCGTCGATGACGTCCGCGTTTCCAATCCTCCGTCGAACCCCGAGCTGCTCGATGAACTCAGCGCGAAGTTCGTGGCCTACAACTACGACTTCCGGAAACTCGTCCGCGACATCTGCACCTCCCGCACCTACCAGCTTTCCAGCCGGACGAACGAAACCAACGCCAGCGACGAAACGAACTTCTCGCACGGCAGGGTTCGCCGCATCCGCGCCGAGGTCCTGCTCGACTGCATCTCGCAGGTCACCTCCACGCCGAACAAGTTCAAGGGCCTGCCGCTCGGCGCTCGCGCGGTGCAGATCGCCGATGGCAACACCTCGAACTATTTCCTCACCACCTTCGGTCGCGCCAGCCGTGGCACCGTCTGCTCCTGCGAGGTGAAGATGGAGCCGAACCTCTCCCAAGCCCTCCACCTCCTCAATGGCGACACCACCCAGGCCCGGATCCGCCAGGGCAAGATCGTGGAAAGCCTGCTCCTGGAGAAAAAGACGCCTGCGGAAATCATCGACCGCCTCTACCTCGCCACCCTCGGACGCTCCCCCACCGAGGAGGAACGAATGAAGCTCGTGGAAGCCGTCGGCGATGAGCAGAAGGCCAAGGAAGTGAAGGAAACCCTCGAAGACATCTTCTGGGCCCTGCTGAACTCGAAGGAGTTCATCTTCAACCACTGAAGTGAACGTGTCCCGGCTGTCTCAGAAGGATCAGTGTGGCATCCGACTGGGACAGTCGGAACACGTTCTTGGATTGGTGCTTGGCGAGTAACTGGTAGAACACTCGGCAACAATTTCACGGAGTTTCAAGCCCGCTGGTCTCCAAGTTGAATCGCGATTCGGCGCTTGAATAATGTATCAAATTTG
>JANOKL010000546.1:0-8950 GCA_031419215.1 Luteolibacter sp.
AGAACGGTGCAGGAACCATGACCCTCACCGGCATCAACACCTACAGCGGCAACACCACGGTCAACGCCGGCAAGCTTGAACTCGCCGATAGTGCGGAGATCAGGTTCGCCCTCGGTGCCACTTCCGGAACGAACAACACTCTGACTGGCGCGGGCACTGTCACTCTCGATGGAGACTTCTTCATCGACACGACCGCAGCGGATGGCCTCGGCTCCGGCACCTGGACTTTGGAAAATGTAGGCAGCCTCACCGGTGCCTACGGTTCCAACTTCACCGTCGTGGGCTTTACCGATGCCGGCGACAACAAGTGGACCAAGGCAAACGGCGCGAAGACTTACACCTTCGATGAAACCACCGGAATCCTGACCCTGACCCAACCCGGTTACGCTTCGTGGATCGATGGCTTCTACCCTGCTGAAACCAACCCGGCGATCATCGGAGCCGGTGCTGACCCGGACTTCGACGGCATCGCCAACGCCGTGGAAATGGTCATCGGTGGTGATCCGAAGCTCGGCATGGACACCGCCTTGCTGCCAACCCTCGAGTTGGTCACCAATCCAGTGGGTTCGCCTGCCATTCCGGCCGGTGACTACCTGCTCTTCACCTATCGCCGCACCGACCTCGCGGTGAGCGGTGGCGTGACAGCGGATTGCGAAACCGACACCGACCTCGCCGGAACGTGGACCTCCTCGACCGGAGCCCCCGGCGTGGTGATCCAGGTGGATGACAACTTCACCTTCACCCCGGCCGCCGCAGCCGATACAGACCGCGTGCGCGTCTACATCCCAAGGGCTGCGAATACCACGCTCTTCGGCCGCCTCAAGGTGGTGGTTCCCTGAACCCCGATTCTGATTCCCATCCAACAACCGCCTCGTCTGGATTCGCTCCGGACGGGGCGGTTTTGTATTTTTCCCTTCAGACAACACCGCTAACGATCGGATGATCAGAACTTCACCAGTCAATATCCTGAAAGGATTAAAGCCAATAGCCCGGGGTCGAGCGTGCCCTTCGTAGCTTTAGCGAAGGAAGGGCGATAGCGACGACCACCCCGGGTTAGGCAATCTATTGGATTCGCACCCTGAATGGCGTGCAAGAGGCGTCGCAAATCACTCGCTCTCGCACTACCGGGTTCGAGTTGATGAATGCGAACCGCTTTCCTTGGGTAAATCACCCCATCGCCCGCAATCTTTCCAGCAGCGGAGGATGCGAGTAGTCCAGCCAGACGCGCAGCGGATGGGGCGACGGGTGGGAGAGCTGATCAGCGGAGAGTTTCTTCAGCGCCTCGCCAAGCGGAGCAGGCGAGCCGATGGCCTCGTTGGCGAAGGCGTCGGCCTCGAATTCATGACGGCGCGACCAGGCATTCGCGATCACTCCGAGCAAACGGCTCACCGGTCCGAAGAGGATCGTGAAAAGCACAATGCCGACCTGCGGCGAAATCATTTTCACGCCAAAGGCATCGAAGAGCATGCGCGCGAACTGGCCATTTGGATCGGTAGCCAGACCTAACAGAAAGAACAGCGCCGCCGTTTGGAGGATGCCGACGACGAGGCGCTGTTTGATATGACCACGACGGAAATGCCCGATCTCGTGAGCGAGCACCGCGAGCAGTTCGTCGTCGGTATGCTTTTCCATCAACGTGTCGAAGAGCGCGATCTTCTTGCGCTTGCCGAAGCCGGTGAAGAAGGCGTTGGCCTTGGTGGAGCGCTTCGATCCGTCCATAACGAACACGCCCTGGAGCGGGAAGCCGCATTTCACGCCGAGCGCTTCGATCTTTCCGCGCAGCGGGGTCTCGGGCATCGGGGTGAACTTGTTGAACAACGGCAGGATCAGTGAGGGCGCGAGATAAGTGAGCAGCAGTTGGAACACGGTGAACACCACCCAGGCCCACAGCCATGCGTTCGGGACGGTCTGGAAAATCCATAGGACGGCAGCCGCGATCGGAGTGCCGATGAGCGCCATCATCACGAGGCTCTTGAGAAGGTCTCCCCAGAAGGTCGCGGCGGTGGAGCGGTTGAAGCCGAACTTTTCCTCGATGACGAAAGTGTCGTAGAGCGAAAAGGGGAGATCGAAGGCCATCGAGCCGATCATGCAGATCGCGAAAAAGATCAGCCCGCTGAGCAGCGGCGCGTCGTTCGCCCATGAGCGGCTGAGGCCGTCGATGAACTGGAAGCCACCGAACATCCAGAACGCCAGCAGGGCGGTGAGCGAAAGGCTGGAGCGGATGACTGCGAAGATTGCGTTGGTTTTCAGGTATTCGCGGGAACGGTCGAGCGCGGCGGCATCGAGCACGTCGGCCAGCGGCGCGGGGACCTTTTCCGGAAAGACCTTCAGATTCAGCAGGGTCGCGGCAAGATCGAGCTTCCAGAGCACGAAGAGCGAGATCAGGATCGCGACTGCGATGAAATTCCATTCCGTCATTTCCGGCAGCATGCACGTGCTCCTCCGTGGGGCAAGCGCAGCGGCGATTCTCATGCTCAGCAGTTGCGTCGGCATCATGGCGGCGAAGCGTACCTACGACAGCGGCCAGTCCTCCTCCGCCGCGAAGGTCAACGGCGCCGACGTCCGTCTGCGCGTGAAGCCGGAAGGCACCGCCGGCGGCAGTTATGCGGTCAGCGCGATGGTGGTGGCCGCCGCAGTGGCCACGCTCGACGGGCCCTTCCGCTGGCGGATCGAGGCCACCGGCGTGGACGGGAAACACCAGTCGATCGTCTTGCACCGGCTGAAAACCCGGACCTCAAAGACCAAACGCGAGGAATGGTATCCGGCGTCGTACCTCGGACGTCGCGCGGATTTCGTGAAACTCCGCGACGAGCCCGGAAAAAGCCGTGCCCGCTATGACATTCCCGGCCTGCTCAAGGTGAAGCCACGCGAGGACGGGGCACTGGAAATCCTGGCCGACCTGACCGTGGTGACCTCGACGAGCCGCGAGCGGAAGTTGGTGAAGTTCACCCTCGATCCCGCCGACAAGCGCGAGGACGAGTTCCTTTTCCTGCCTGCCGAGATTGTGAAAAGCATCAGCAGCGACCGCTCGACCTGGGACGATCAGGGCTGGGATTGAGGATTGCGACACCCGGGCGCGCCACTTAAGGTTCACCGAAATGCGCCGCTCCCGCCGCCAGCTCGCCATCCGATTCCATGGACTCGCCGGACTTTTTCTGGCCGGGTCGTCCTTGGCTGCGCAGGAGATCCCGCCGGTCGCGGCGAACAATCCACCGGCTGCAGGACGCTCCGCAAATGAGGGTTCGATTCTGACGCAGAAGAACGCCCGCACGATCAGCCTGAAGATCCCGGCCCCGCGCGGACAGATTGTGGACCGGGAAGGTGAGTGTCTGGCTCAGAACACCATCGCCTACCAGATCGGGCTTCAGTTCAAGCAGTTCGAGAATGCGGACCGCGACTATGTCCTGAGCTGGGCGAAGAGCCGGATTGATCTGTCGAAGATCCTCGTCAAAAGCACGCGGACGCCGACCGACGACGAGATCTACGATCACTACAAGAACCGCCGCTGGCTGCCGCTTCTGATCAGTGATCAGGTCAGCGAGAGGGATGCGAAGGCCATGGAAACGAAGCTCGGCACCGGGCTCATTCTCCATCCGATCTACCGCCGCTACTACCCCGAGGAAGGCATCGCCGCGCACATCCTCGGCTACACCGGCAGCGTCGGGAAACTGCCGACCGGCCCGATCAATTTCAACGAGCCACTGTGGGAGGAAAGCGAGGGCCGCGCGGGTCTGGAAAAGATTTACGACCGCCAGCTCCAGGGCGATCCCGGTGGCAAGCGCCTGCTCTTCGATGAGGCCGGAAACAAGCTCCTCGAGGAACAGACCAAGCGCCCCATGCCAGGCGGCACTGTGGTCACTACACTGAATCTGAAGTGGCAGAAGCAGGCGGAAAAAGTCCTCCGCAAGGGCTGCAAGCGCGGCGCGTTCGTCGTCATCGACGTCCTGACCGGCGAGGTGCTCGTGATGGCCTCTCGGCCCACCTTCGACCTGAATTCCTTCATCCCCGGCATCGGCGAAAAAGAATACAAGGCGCTCACTGACGATCCCGGCCAGCCACTTTTCGGCCGCGCCTTCCAGTCCGCCTATCCACCGGCCTCCACCTTCAAGCCCATCGTCGCCCTGGCCGCCCTGAACAACGGCACCGTCACCGAGACCTCCGACATCTACTGTCCGGCCTCCATCCGCATCGGGAATCACACCTTCAACAACTGGAGCAAGAAAGCGGAAGGCTCGATCGACGTGAAGCGCGCCATCGCTCGTTCTTGCAACCCGTGGTTCTATCAGGTCGGCATCGACGTCGGCCACGGGGCCTTCCTTGGACTCGCCCGCCGACTCGGATACGGCGAAAAGACCGGTCTGCCACTCGTCGGGGAAACCACAGGCCTGGTCCCGACCAACGAGTGGATGCTCCAGCATGAGAAGCGCCGCATCAACGACGGCGACACCGCCAACCTCTCGATCGGCCAGGGCGTGCTGCTTTCCTCACCACTCCAGACCGCCCAAGCGATGGCCGGTATCGCCAACGGCGGCGCATTGCCGAAGCTCCAGCTCGTCCGCCAGATCCAGGACGCACGAGGCCGAGTGATCGAGGCAAACCGGCCGGAAAAGCGCGTCTGGCTCGGGGTCGATTCCAAGGCGATCGAAACCGTCCGCGAGGGCATGCGCGACGTCGTGAACTCCGGCTATGGCACCGGCCGCAGCGCCGGGCTCAGTTTCACCGAGCTCTGTGGCAAGACCGGCACCGCCCAGTGGGGCCCGCCGTCGAAGGAGCAGCGCCTCGCTTGGTTCGCCGGATTCTTTCCCTTTGAGAATCCCCGTTTCGCCTTCGCCGTCCTCTATGAAGGCAGCCCCGGTGAAACAGTGTCCGGTGGCCGCATGGCCGGCCCGATGGTCCGTGATTTCTTCGAGCCGCTGAAGGACGAGATCAAGGTCATCATCGCGCCACCGCCGAAGGCCCTCATGGTCAAGGAGGACGCCGTGGAAGATCAGGAAGACGTGCTCAAGGCCCAGCCGGTCGACGAGGAGGATGCGGAAGAGCCAAAGGCCCCGAAGGCCCTGCTAGTCGATCCCGACGACCTCCCCGCCGAAGAGTTGGACGGGCTCTGAGTAGTGCAGTGAGGGTCTTCACCTCACATGACACAAGCAGTGCCTTCTCCAGCGGAGATGCCTGGTTTCATTTCCCGCTTCACCTACTTCGCCTCGAGAATGTGCCGATGCAGTTCTTCGGTGAGCGTCTGGATTCGTGCGCTCATGGTCTTGGTGATCTCGGTCAGTTCGGTGTTCTGTTTCATGAGTTCCACCAGATAACTGGTCTGTTCGGCTACCGATTTCTCCCGCTGCTCGCTGGCCTGCGCGAGGGCTTCGCGATGCTGGGCGTCGGCGTCGGCGTGGGCCTTGTCGCGATCCGCCTGCCGTGTTTGCGCCAACAGGATCAGCGGTGCGGCGTAGGCGGCCTGGAGGCTGAAGGCCAGGTTCAGCAGGATGAACGGATAGATGTCGAAGTGGAAGACCCCCATTGAATTGAGGATGATCCAGATGGCGACAAACAAGGTCTGGCTGACGAGAAACACCGGCGTCCCGAAGAACCGTGCGAAGGCCTCGGCCTTGAGCGCGAACCAGTCGTTTCCGAAGACCGTCGCGAGATGAACGTGCGGCTGGTGGAAACGGAAGTGATTCCCCTTCTTTAAATGCGGGCTCATGGCGGCTTCATGGTTCTCCATGGCTACGATTTACCGATTTCCTGCGCTCCAAGTCGAGCGCTCGCACGCGCTCAGTCTTTTACGAAGTTGGTTTCGTAGATCAGGCGGCACCTGCCCGCGTCCACGAAATCCATCACGAGGATCCCATGCCGACCTTTCGGTTGTGCCGTGAAATACGCGGTAATCCGCTGGTTCATCGGTGTTGAGATCGACGGGATGTTGGGAATCCCGAACGTGCTGCCGGTACCGCTGGAGAAATTGACGAACAAGGTGTCCTCGTTGACAGCCGCCACGGTCTCCTTGAGAAGCGACTCGAAGGTTGTCCATTTCGCCGCAGCGTTGGCCGCGCGGTAGTGGTCCTGCACCCGCAGCGGTGGAGCGCTGAAGGTCGTGTTGTCCGGCCACTTCGAGGCGTTGATCCCTTTGGTCTGCGAGGTGGACGAAAAGCGCCGGAACAGGACGATTTTTCCGCGCACCTGATCGAGTGTCGGTAGCTCAGGCTTCAGCCACCAGCGATCCGGGTCCTTCGCGACGTAGGTGTCGAAGGTCCGCTCGAAGCTGCGGGTATTCTTCTCCGGTTCGTATTCCTCCTTCACCGAAAGGATCACGCACTCGCTTGGATTTTCCTTCAGGAACGTGGTCGCCGTGCCGAGGACACTTTCATAGCTGAGCTTCTGATCGACCAGTCCATGATGGATGATGAAGCTATCGCCGACATGACGGCAGCGGACATCGAGAAATCGCACGCCCGCTGCGAGCTGCTCGGCGATCGTCAGGCTCTGGCATTTCGCGGTGCCCGAAACCGGTTCCAGCAAGGCTCCGGAATCATGGCTGCCGGGGATCGATAGCTTCTGGATCGGCAAAGTTCCATCCAGCGTCTTCATCCAGTCACTCCCGCCCGGTGCCGCCGTGGACAGGCTGGTGGCGCCCAAAGCGCAAGTGAAGACAAGCCATTTCATCCCAAAAGCATGGGGCGGGGCCGAATCGCGTCAAGTCCGCGCGAGAGGTTGATTCCCGCCAAGTCCTTGCCATCATGGCGGCGCTTTCCCATCCGCATGCTCACCCTGCTGAAAATCCGCAATCTGGCCCTCGTCGATGAACTCGTCTGGGAACTCGGCTCCGGCCTTGTCGGTGTCACCGGCGAAACCGGTGCGGGCAAGTCGGTCATCGTCGGCGCGCTCAAGCTCGTGCTCGGCGAACGCGCCGAGAAATCCCTGATCCGCACCGGCGAGGAAACCTGCACCGTCGAGGCGGTCTTCGATCTGAAGGACCCCTCCGCGATCAACGCCATCCTCGAGGAAGGCGGCCTCACTCCCTGCGATGGCGGCGACCTGATCGTGCGACGCATGGTCGGCCAAACCGCGAACCGCCAGTTCGTGAATGATTCGCCAGTGACGCTGGCCTTGCTGAAACGGATCGGCGAGCACCTCGTCGACCTTCACGGCCCTCACGACCACCAGTCGCTGCTTTCCACCGAACGCCAGCTCGCGATGCTCGATGCCTACGCGGGCTCCGAGTCTTCGGTCTCTGCCTGGCGCGAAGCCTGGCGCACGTGGCGTGGAAAAATGCAGGAGTTCGATGACCTCAAGCGTGCCGAGAACGCCAGCGAGCAGGAACTCGAATTGCTGCGTTACCAGGTCGGCGAAATCGACTCCGCGAACCTGAAACCCGGTGAGGAAAGCGATCTCGAAGACCGCTGGCGGCGTGCCAGCAATGCCACGCGTCTGCTTGAGGCCTCCGGCGCGGCCGTCACCGCGCTATCGAACGATGATGGCATCCTCGAACGCCTAACAGAAGTGCAGCGCCTCGTCCGCGAGTTGGAGAAACTCGATCCTTCCGTGGCCGAACGCGTCGCAGGACTCGAGACCGCTGTTCTCGAACTCCAGGAGCTGGAGCGTTCGCTGGGTGAATACGGTGAGGAGCTCGAAATCGATCCCAAGGAAGCCGCCACGCTGGAGGAACGCGTGAACCTCCTCGAAAGCCTGAAGCGCAAGTATGGCCCGACGCTTGTCGACGTCATCGCCCGCCGCGATGCCGCCGCGGCCCGGCTCGATACGATCGAGAACCGTGGAGAGAAGCTCGAAAAACTTTCCGCTGAACTCGCCGAATGCCGGGCGAAACTCGATGCCGCCGGGAAAACCCTCAGCACCGCCCGCAAGAAAGCCGCGCCGAAGTTGGCGAGGGAGATCGCGAGTCAGCTCAAGGATCTCGGCTTCAAGCAATCGTCCTTCGAGGTGCCGCTCGTTTCCTCCAGCGAGCCCGGTCCGCATGGCTTCGAAGGCGTCGAGTTCCAGTTCGGCCCGAACCCCGGCGAGCCACTTCTGCCGCTGAGACAGATCGCTTCCAGCGGGGAAATCAGTCGCGTGATGTTGGCGGTGAAAAGCGCGCTGGCCGATCAGGATGCCACGCCGCTGATGGTCTTCGATGAGATCGATGCCAACGTCGGCGGCGAGGTCGCGGTCGCGGTCGGTCGCAAGATGGCGGCGCTCGGATTGCGGCATCAGGTCGTCTCGATCACCCACTTTCCCCAGGTCGCAGCCACGGCGGCGCATCACTTCGTCGTCGAAAAGGAGGTTGTCGGTGGACGAACTCGTTCGCGACTTTATCCGGTTACCGGCGAGGCGCGGATCAAGGAGCTCGTCCGCATGCTCGGCGGCGGTGGCGAGCAGGCGCGGGCGATGGCGGCGAGTCTGCTGGAGAACTCACCATGAAACGCGCGCCCCGCACGTTCAAGGCAGTGCCGCAGCCGGTGGAGACGGACTCGGGAGACCTCGCTCGTGAGCTGGGCTTGCCGTGGAAACAGACCGGCATGCCACGACTGCTGATCGGTCGCCGCGAATGGGTCGGCCTGCCCGAGCTTGGCATTTCCCCGTTGAACGCGAAGACCGATAGTGGTGCGCGTTCCTCCAGCCTACATGCCGAGGAAGTCGTGCTTTCCGAGGACAAGCGGCGTGTCAGTTTTGTCACGATCAACCACTATGGAGATCGTATTTCCTGCGAGGCGGCGGTTGTGGGGTCGTTGAAGGTCCGCAGCTCGTCCGGCATCGCCCGCAGAAGGATTTTCATCGAAACCGAGGCCGTTCTGGCCGGTGGTTTCAGCTTGCGAATCCGTCTCAGTTTGGCCAATCGCAGTGTCATGCTTTGTCCGATGTTGCTCGGTCGGCAGGCGCTGTCCGGATTTTTTCTCATTGACCCGCAGGGCTCTCATTTGTTGGGAGGCGTGCGCGATCTTGAACGCTTCGTTCCGGG
>JANOKL010000547.1:0-7575 GCA_031419215.1 Luteolibacter sp.
CCGGTTCGGTGAGATTGTATTGAAGCATCAGCGAGGCAATGCGGATGCCATTGCCCTCGTCCTTGCCGAGCAGGTCGTGGGCTTTTTTCAGGGCCGCGAGCACCGCCTCGGGCTTGCCCTGACGGAAACGCAGCGCCGCGACCTGGAGGTGGAGGCCGGACTCGGTCGGGGCCTGCTCGATGAGCTTGTCGAGTTCCGCCGCCGCATCGTCATAGCGCTCGCCATCGCTGAGCAGCCGGACGAATTCCTCGCGCAGCTCGCGCTCGCCGGGCGAGCGCTTCAGCACCTCGCGGAAACGACCGATCGCGGCGTCCGTCTCGCCCTGTGCGGCTTCCAGTTTCGCCAACTGTCGATGGATCAGCAGCCGCCGTGGATTCGCCTCGGCCAGCTTCTTGAGTTGCGCGGAAAGGTCATCGAGCCGGTCCTGCTTGCGGTAGGCTTTTTCAATTTGCGCCAGCACCTCGCGCTCCAGCCAAGAACCATCGCCGACCTGATCGAGCGTGGCGACGTAGGCCTCGACAGCCTCATCGCTCTTGCCCGCCTGGGCCAGCAGATCGCCGCGACGCAGCATCCGCAGCGTCTTTTGGTAAGGGTCCTTGCTGACCTCGATCAACTTGCCCGCATAGACCAGCGCCTGCGCCGTCTCGGACTCCGCCGCAGCGGTTTCCACCAGGTCTTCCAAAAGATCCTCATCGCCCGGATGAGCGGCCAGCACGGCATCCCAGGCCTTAATCGCCTCTTCGGTGCGACCTTCGCGCAGCCAGGACTTACCGATCAGCTTCGAGGCCTCCAGAGCGAGCACCTCGTCCTTGCCCGCCGCCACCTTCGCCAGGTCCTCGCGGGCTTCCTTGAACTCGAGGCGACGCAGACGCAGCTTGCCGCGCTCCATCGGCAGCGCGGTATCGTCCGGCACCGCCTCGATCGCCTTCGCCAGCGCGGCGAGCGCCTGATCCTCGTTGCCACGGCGCAGCTCATAGGTGGCCAGCACCGACCAATCCAAGCCGCCATTCTTTTCCGCGCGCTCTTTCAGGAAAGCCCCCAGCGCCTCCACCGGCTGCTCGTCGATCCAGGCTCCGAAAAAGCGGTCGAACAGGGCCGCGTTGTGCGGGCGTTTGAGAAGAACCTCATGGTATTTCAACGCCTTCTCCGGCGCTTCGACCGCCTGGCTCAAGGTGGCGGAACCGACACACACCGGCAGAACGACGAGGGAAAACTTCCGGAGATCAAACATGAACCAGCCAGTTATGTGGTCAGCCCCCTTCTGTCGATTGAATTTCCCCGGATTGACTAGGGAATTTCCTGATTTCCCAGGAACTTCATCGGTTCTTCATTAAAGTTAACAAAAGCATGAATGAACCGCCGTCACAAAGAGTCGAAGAACACCCTTTCGTTCAAAGAATCACGCCCAGCTTCATCCCGAAAACAAAACCGGGCAGCCGGTTGTGAAACCGACTGCCCGGAATTGGCAAAGATCACTTACTTGAGCGGATGCTCCTTCAGGATTTCAGAGGTCTGATAGAAGCCCTTTCGATCCTTGGTGGACTCGCGGACACGCTTGACGTCGGCGGGCTGCACGGCGGCTGACTTGTTTCCGAAATTGTTCCGGACATAGGTCAGCACGGCGGCCACCTCATCATCGTTCAGCATGCCACCGAAGGGAGTCATTGGAACGAGACCGTCATACTTTTTCCCTTGAAGCTCGAAGGGACCCATCATGCCGTGGAGGGTGAGCTTGATCAAGCGGTCGGTGTCGCCCGTGACCCACTCACTGCCAGCCAAAGGCGGGAAGGCGGGCGGGAGGCCCTTGCCATCCGGCTGATGGCAGGTGGAGCAGTGGGCATCCCGGAAATAGATCTCATGACCTTTGAGGAACTGCTTCTTCTCCGCTTCAGCGAGATGGGCTGGCACTGGTGGTGCGGGGTGTTCGTTGACCTCCACTTCAGCCGTGCCGGCAAGACGATCGGTGGCGGTCTTGGCAGCGGGCTTGATCCAATCGTCTTGGGGCTGCGCGGCGGCGGCAGCCACGATTTTCTTGCCCTTGGCGTCGTTGAGCCAGGAACCGGCGACGATGGCCTCCAGGCGTACGCGACCATGAGGATCGACGGCCGCCTTCATGAGGAGATCGGCGTAATCGGCGACCTGCTGGGTGTTGTAACGCAGCACGCGGACAGCGGCGGCACGGACATGGTAATCCTTCGCCTGAAGAAGCTGGTGGAGAAGTTTGTCGTCGACCTTGTTCAAACCCCAGGTGGTCCACAGGGCCTCCAGCAGATGGTGCTCATACCTGGCGTCCTTCGGGTCGAGCTTGGCCACCCAGGCGGTGATCGCGGACTGAACTTCTGCCACCGGATGCGAGCGCAGCTCACGACGGGTGCGATAGCGGACGCGGTCTTCGTGCAGCTTGAGGTTTTCCAACAAGGCGGCGATCGGAGCCCCCTCGACCTTGGCCGGCTTCACCAGCGGACGGGACGGATAGGTGATGCGATAGACGCGGCCATGCATGTGATCGCGCAGTGGATCACGGGCGTTGTGCTGCATGTGACCGATGAGCGCATTGTGCCAGTCGATCACGTAGAGCGAGCCATCCGGAGCGAATTCAAGGTCGGCCGGGCGGAAGTTCCCATCGGAGGATTTCAGCAGGTCATGACGGAAGGTGGTCTTGTAACCGGTGCCATCGTCCTTGATCGAGTGCTGCTTGATGCCAAGGAAGCCAATGTTGTTGGCGAGGATGATGTCGCCTTGGACCTCATCGGGAAAGTGGCTGGAGGAAACGAACTCCAATCCGGAGGTCGGGCGGACCTTATGCTCGCTCGGCACGAGGTCCTTGGTGAGCGGGGTTTTCGCGCCATAGGGAGTCCACAGCGAGCTGGGCATCATCCAGTTCAGCGGCGGCCCGGAGGTGTGAATGAAGAAATCCTGACCCCACTCATCGAAGGCGATGCCCCAGGGATTCGGAATGCTCAACTGCGCGGTGCGCTCAAGATGCGTGCGCTGCGGGCTGAAGCGGAAGAAGCCGCCATCCACACCGCGCACGGGGCCGTAGGGAGTCTCGACGTTCGAATGAAGGAAGACCCCCTCGCCCATCACAAAGGCCCCGGAAGGATCGGCACAGTAGGCACTGATCGCGTGGTGGGTATCGTGCGAATCGAAGCCGGTGAGAACGACTTCCCGGCTGTCCGCGCGGTCATCGCCATTCGTGTCGCGCAGCAGCATGATGTGCGGCTCCTGGGAAACGTAGACGCCTTCGGGCGCGAACTCGAAGCCGATCGGCAGATGCAGCTTGTCGGCGAAAACCGTTTCCTTGTCGGCCTTTCCGTCGCCATTGGTGTCCTCGTAAATGATGAGCTTGTCATTTGGCAGGCTGTCGCCGGGGCGATAGTGCGGATAGGTCGGCATGGTGGCCACCCAGAGACGACCGCGATCATCGAAGGACATCTGCATGGGCTTGGCCATATTCGGGAACTCCTTTTCCGAGGCGAAAAGCGTGATCTTGTAGCCTTCCGGGACGGTCATGGTTTTGAGCGCCGCCTCGCCGTCGAGGTAGTCGGGACTGCCGTTCTTGTTGCTTGGCTTGTAATTCGTGACGACCGGTGGCAGCGGAGGTGTGGCGCCGTCCGCGGTTTTCAGATCGAAGCTCTTGCCGTTGGCGATCGCCCAGATCGCCTGATCGCGGTTGACCGTCATGGCGCGCATCTTCGCCGTTTCCGCCGGGTAGTTGTCGGGACCGAAGGGATTGTAGCGACGGCCATCGACGTGGACGCCATTGAGCATGCGATAGTCGTTGAACCAAAACCAGTTCTTATCCTTCACCGCCGCGAGGATGTCAGTCGGCTTGCCTGCGGCAGGACGCGCGGTTTTTCCGTAAAGCCCTTCGGAAAGCATCATCGACAATTGGCGATAGCCGTCATCCGTCGGCAGGAACCCGTTGCGGGTGAAGGGTGTCTTCGCAGACTTGTAGAGCTCGGCGGTTGGCGCGAAGACATCCACGAAACCCACCTTGCGGCTGGCGGCGATTTCCTGAATGGCCTTCGAGTAAAGCGCCAGGTTGGCATTCGCAGCTTTCCCATCCGGAAGATCGCGCTTTGCGGAAAGATCCTCGAAAGTGATCGGCGAGACGAGGACCAGCTTGGGAGCGCCCTTGCCGTTGTATTTCTGAGCGAATGTGTGGGTGATGAAGGCGTCGAGCTCGCCCTTGAAGTTTTCGAGCCCGGCCTTGCCTTCGAAGGATTCATTGTAGCCGAAGAATGCCACGATCGTATCCGCCTTCAGCGTGCTCAGCCACTCGTCGGGAGTAGGATGAAAGCCCTGGCCGGCGTGGATCTTGTTCTGCGGCCGGAAATTCTCGGCTCCCGGAAATGCCCACTGCGATTTGCGTGACGGATGAGGGCGGAACCCCGGCGTATCCCCTGGACGGCAGAGGTTGCGGATCACGAGGTTTTTCCCGGGAAAGCGGAGGTGCAGATCGGACTCGAAATACGGGTGATCCACCATCCGCTCGCCCAGGCCATTGCCGATGAGGACAATGCTCTCGCCGCTGGCGGGCGCTTCGAGAAGGGGCGCGGCATTGACGCTGCAAACGAGCGCCATGGCGCAGAAAAACATTCGGTGCATGGGAGGATTCTTGGATTTTTGAATGGGGCGGAAAAGCTCTGTAATTTCCAAAGTTGGGCTACGCGGCTGGGTCGGTTTTCTTTCCGGTTTGTTGGTTAGGGAAAGCAGTCAGACAGGATTGATAAGCCTTTCAAGCATTTGGAAACCTTCATCAGGGGGTATCCACGTGCATTCCAACCAATCCAGCCGATCCGGGCTTATCGGGCCATTGGCCGAAAAATCATCAATCCCTTCCTGAAAGATGAGCTTTGAATAGCTTGGAGAGCCGAGCCCATGTGCCCCCTACCAAGGGCAAACAAAGCTTGGCAAACCGAACTCCTAGGCGAGTATTCGTCCGGTAAAGCCTCCACCATGCAACCGAAATCCAAAACCTCCCGGCAAGCCCTCCTCCTGCTTGCCCTCGCCACCGCCACGACGGCCCTCGTCCTGCCCGCCAGCGGACAGTCGCTCTATCTCCTGACCGAGGACGGGAAGCTCTCCACCGTTTCGAGCAGCGCCGCCAGTTCCCCCTCCGCCCCAGTGACCATCACGGGTGTCACCGCCGGCGAGAGTCTCGTGGCGATCGATGTGCGTCCGCAGAACCAACAACTTTACGCCTTGGGAGTGAACGCCACCACCGACACGGCCACCGTCTACCTCCTTGAGCCCCGGACCGCCTTGGCTGTGCCAGTAGGAACTGCCTCGCAGGTGGCCTTCACCACCAACGGCACCCTCGTCGTGGACCTGCCCGATCCCACCGTTGTGCATTGGGACATCGATTTCATCCCGAGTGCCGACCGGATCCGCGTGGTCGCAGGCTCGCTGAATTTCCGCCTCAACCCGAACACCGGTAGTGCCGTGGACGGTGACAATGGCGGCGTACCGGTGGTGACCGGAACCAACCCGGACGGCGCGATCAAAGGCGCCACCACGACCCTCAGTGCCGCAGCAAACACCAATAACCGCCCGAACAGCAGCGTCAACACGCTCTACACGCTGGATGATACGAGCAACTCCCTCTTCATCCAGAACCCGCCGAACAGCGGAACCCAGACCCTCGCTCAAGCAGTGACTCTTGGAGGAAATCCTCTGGATATCTCGCGCTCCAGCCTCGATATCCGACAAGACGTGAACGCAGCCACGAGCAATGCCGCCGTGACTGCGGGCAGCGCGATCATGGTCGCGAAAGTCGGCAGCCCCACCTCCAGTCTCTACTCGCTGAACCTGGTGACCGCCCAAGCGACCTTGCTGGGAAACACCGGACTAGACGTTCGCAACATGGCCATCCTGACTGAAGTGGGCGCCGCCATCAGCCTCAGTTCGGATGGTGCCACTTTGAACCGCTTTGATCCTGCGGCTCCTGGCACCGTCACCAGCGTCGCCGTCGGTGTCGCCTCGCTTGCCGCTGGCGAAATTCTTGTGGGAATCGACTCCCGCCCGCAGACCGGCCAGCACTATGGATTGGCGATTAATCCCACCGCCAACACCGGAACGCTTTATCTGATCGACCCGCAGACCGGCGCCCTCACCGCCGTTGGAGCCCAGTCACAGATCGCCTTTATCGACGCATTTGGCTCCCAGGTCGACTTTCCCGTTCCGACCGTCTTCGCCTACGGCTTTGATTTCGATCCTACCACCGACCGCTTCAGAGTCGTTGGCGGCACCGGTCTGAATTTTCGTTTGAACCCCATCACTGGGGCTCCTATCGATGGCAATCTCAACAGCGGCACTCCCGCTGGGACCAATGCGGACGCGACGCTAAACGGCCTGCCGATAGGAAGCAGCGGTGTCACCAGTGCCGCCTACACCAACAGCTACGCACAGCCGCTCACAGGCGGAGTCACCACGCTCTACACGATTGATTCCACCAGTCGCCGCTTTTTCATCCAAAACCCTGCAAATGCAGGCACGCAAACCAACGGCACCCCGATCACAGTAGGCGGTTTGCCAATCGCCTCTGGCGTCATCAATGGCTTTGACATCCCTCCGTCGGTGGCCGTCACCACCTCCAACGCCCTCGCCGCCGGCGAAGGCTGGTTCACCACGACCGTGGCTGGATCGACCAACCTCTATCGAATGGACCTCACCACAGGCGTGGCAACCTCATTGGGAGCCATTGGAACGGGACTCACTCCCATGTCCGGACTGGTCGTTTGGGCTACCATTCCCGACATCTCCGTTCAAAGACCTGTCGGCACGGCCTTGGTCGACAACGCGAGCACGGTGGCCTTCGGAAACACGCTGCCCGGCACTCCTGCGACAGCCACTCTCACCCTCCGCAATCTGGGCAGCCAGCCGCTGAGGTATTCCACAACCTTCGACACCGGCACTTCGTTCAGCGCCACCGCCAATGGCTCTGGAATCGTCCCCGGCTCGTCCTCGGTGGTCCTCACCCTGAGCTTCAATCCAGCCGTCACAGGACCGCTTTCCGATACGCTTCGCATCCTCAGCAACGACCCGGACCTGGCTTCCTTCGACATCGCCCTCACGGGTACCGGAGCCGTTCTCCAGAACGGCGAGTCAGTTTCCACCACCAACGGCGCGACACGCCTCAATCCACTCGTCAATGATACCCTCGGGGGAGATCTCACCATCATTGCGGTCAGCGATCCTGCGATTCTCATCCAAGGTCGCACCCTGATCATTCCCAGTGGATACACCGGCCAGTTCACCTACACGGTTTCCAACGGCTCGGTCATCGGTCAGGGAATCGTCACCGCTACGGCAGGCGTTCCCACGGTGGCCCCGAAGCACTACAACGGCGTTCTCATTGACTCCACCGGCAAGGTCGTCGGCTGGTCAAGGGCGGCCATTTCCACCAATGGTCTCGGCTCCATCCGGCTTTCCACCAATGTTGGAAGCGGAACCGGCAGACTGCGCTTCCCGGTCGGAACCAACTTGGTGAGCACCCCCACCAGCCTCGGCCCTGTCACCATTGATCGGAGACCAGATGGGGATTTCGGAGCGCTGGCCATCGGCGTCGCC
>JANOKL010000548.1:0-9730 GCA_031419215.1 Luteolibacter sp.
CAGGCTTTCCTCCAGTCCAAGATACTTGCGCTTGTGAGCCGGAACCGCGAGGCGCACCCGACCGGCCCGCACCGTGAGGGTGGCCTTGCGGGCTTTCAGTCCTTGTTTGCCGCGCGGTAAATCCACCTCAGGCGTCGCTCGCAGTGTGAGAGCCTCGTCATCCTGCCACATCCTGCCGCCACCGCTTTCCAGCTCGCGGTCATGCTGGCTGCGGATGAGCAGCCCTGCCGAAGCCCCGTGCAGCTTTCGTTCTGTTAGGCAGGCGGCCAGCAGCTCGTAAATGTCGCCCTCACGATCTGCGACGGACAAGACCTGACGCTTGCCGCCGAGCTTCTTCCAGAGCCGTTGCGCCTCCTGCCATCCCTTCAGCCAGCGCATGCTTTCCTTCTCTTCAATCGGCTGGCGGTTGCGCGTTCCAGCCGCTTGCCCCTTGCGTTGCTCCGTGCGGGCATAAATCGCCGCACCAGCCAGTCAGTGAACCCTGCCATCACCTCCCACCACCAGTTGACCGTGGACATAAAGCCCCGGCGCGTTTGATACACTCCCGTTTCCGATCGGGCCAAACCCCTCGACGCAGCTACGCGGTCCAAAGTTCAAGCTGGTGGTGTCTTGGACCACAAGCAGCGCACTATTTGGCTGCTCTGCGACGAGCCGCCCGAGCATTGCGTCGCGATGGGCGGCGAGGACCGCTTCACAACGGATGTCCTTGTGATCAAACAAGCGGTAACAGGCCTTGCTGCCAGCCCAGCCTGCGGAGGCCTCTGGGATCGACGCGCCGGGGTGTTGGATGAAGTCGAAAGCCACGCGCACGAAGCGTCGATGACGACGGACATCCCCGCAATTCAAAGTGGCGAACTCATGCGACGCCCACCGCAAGCTCGATGATTCAGAAGGGGTTTCGATGACCATCCGACCAGCTTGAGCCCAACGAGCGTTTAGTACCAGTCCCGCGTGGAGAAATGTGGGTAACGGGGAGGACAAGTCTCCACAGTCCAAGGGGCTAGGCCACGCTGCCTTCTTTGACTTGAAACCTCGCCAGCTCATTTAGCTCCGGTGTTTCATGCAGCCAGTCGAGCGTGGTTGTGGTGATCCACTTCTGCGCCTTGTCAGGAAGATGCGACATCAACGCGTTGCGACGCCCGGGATCGAGTTCGCCAAAGATGTCGTCCATCAGGTAAATTGGCAGCTTGCCGCCGAGTTGTTCGAGCAGCTTGCCTTGGGCGAGCTTGAGGGCGAGCGCGATGGTGCGCTGCTGACCCTCGCTGGCGAAGTCCGAGGCCGCCATGCCGTGCAGGCGCAAAGCGAGATCGTCGCGATGTGGGCCGACGACGCACTGCCGCATCCGCTGTTCACGCTCGCGGGCCTGGAGCAGGGAGGTGCGCAGGCAAGGGCCGCTGCCGGGAAGATAGGAAAGGCTCAGTGGCTCGGACTTCCCACTGACGGCGAGTTGGGCCTCGGCGGCGAGGGGTTCGAGGGCGGCAATGAGCTTTGCCCGGCTTTCCATCAGCTCGGTGCCGTGCTCAATCAGGATTTCCTCGTACGACGCGATCTCGGCGTCGCGCGGGCGGGATTCCTTGAGGAGCAGGCTTTTCGATTTCAGCGCCCGCTTGTAGCGCGACCACGCCCGGCGGTAGTTCGGATCGAGCTGGCTGCCGAGGAAATCGAGATAACGTCGACGCACCTCTCCTGGGCCACGAACAAGCTCCAGGTCCTCGTTTCCCATCCACACCACGAGGCCGCCGTCGAGAAGGTAGTTGCCCTGTCCATCGCGCGGCTCGTCATCGACCTTCAGCGCCAATCCGTCCTTGGAAAAGCGGACACGTCGCTCCTGATCCCAAGCCTCGCCGGCGATCCCGAAGCTTCCTCCTCCGAGCTTGGCAAGCGTGGCCATCCGTCGCGTGCGCGGCGATTGCAGGCGGGTCAGCACGCAGATCGCTTCGAGGATGGAGGTCTTTCCCTGAGCATTTTCCCCAAGAAACATCCCACCCACCGGAGGCAGCTCGATCGAGAGCCCGGAGAAGCATCGGAAGTCCAAAAGCCGCAAGTTGCGAACCACGGAGAGGGCTTAGGGCGAAAGCGGGCGGGGGGGAAGGGAGTTTTCAAGCTCATCCGTCAGTCGACAGGCTGGTCCGAAACGCCCCAGCAGGACCACCATCTAGGTCGGGTCCCTGGCTTGCCGAAAATAGATGCGGGAAATCCTTGCTTCCGGTCGCGGAATGGAAAAGTTTCCGCGCGTCACGGGGCGTAGCTCAGCCTGGTAGAGCGCGTAGTTTGGGACTACGATGTCGTCAGTTCGAATCTGGCCGCCCCGACCACTCCCTTTCGGAAAAGACCCGAGGGCATAAGCCAGAGGTGGTTTTTAGTGGAAACACCTGCTCGTGCAGCACCTCGGTTCCGAGGATGCTTGTAGACTGGACTGATCACGCTGGCGTCTTGAATCATGGCGGCCCCGGCGCTTTCCAGGCATCCTTTTGGCCCTTCCAGATGACCTGATAGGACTTTGATCCCACGAGTGGATTTCGATCTGGGCCGAGAACGAAGAGCGCGGTCGCCCATCCGCTGGCAAGCGCTGCGTCCGGACCGATGACCGTGACGCTGCAGGGAGGCCGGAGCAACGGCTTGCCAGTGGTTGGATCAAGGATATGCGAAACAAGTTTGCCGTCCTGCTCGCCATTCCATTGGCGGTAATTTCCACTGGTGGCCATGGCGTTGTTTTGGAGGTTGATGGTTTCACCACGGACTCCGGCAGATGGCGACGGCGATTCGATTTCCACCGGCCAGGATCCGGACCCGGCGCGGACTTCACCGGCGAGCGAGAAAACGTGGCGACGGATGCCCTGGTTGGCGAGCATTTCGCAGACTCTGTCCACTGCGTAGCCTTTTCCGATCGAAGAAAGATCGATGCCGCTGCCACCGGGGCCGAAGCCAGCGGAGGTTAGATTTCCAAGCATGCGGTGATCGAATGCTCCGCCGCTTTCCTGCCGGAGGTGATCTGCTAGAGCGAGGACCTTGCTCAAGTCCGCGCTTGCCGCCTCGCCCCGGTTGTGGCGGCTGAGATCCGAATCCGCACGCCAGGTGCTGAGCACTTGCTCCCAGTGCTCCAGAACTCCGGCGATGCTGGATTGCAGTTCCTGGCGGTCGACTTTTTCGTCGGTCACCAGTTTCCACTCGCAACCCATCGCGCGACCGCTGATCACGGTTGGCCCGGCGTTGCCACGGAGGAAAATCACCGCCAGCACCGCCACCGCACCCAGCAGAAGAACCAGACGTTTCATCGCACGAAAAGTGGAATCCAGGCAGCCGCCACCAAGGCACTGGCGATCGCATCACGACGGGTCCAGCGGCCGGGCGAACTGGCGAGAAACTTGAGCACGGCTCCCGTCGGGCAACCGTAATGGCAATAGGCCTGCGGCAGGAAAGCCGAGGCCACAAGGCCGACGGCGAAGATCGCGACCGGCAGGAGGGACACGAACCCCACGCTCCACACCTCAAAGGGCTCGGCATCTGCGAAGGGAAACGCCATGCCGATCCATGCCAGCCCCCAGAGTAGCACGAGAGTGAACCACGGCATGACGGCAAGTGCCCGGTGCAGTCTCGGCGGAAGAGCGAAGCGGCGCTTGCGGAGATTTCCCAACAACTGCTGGGCGGCTCCATGGGCGCAAAGGTGGGAGCAATAGATGTTTTTCCCGAAAGCCGCAGGGATCAATATCGCTGCCGCCGTCAGTGCCAGCAAGGGCAGCGCCGAACCGGCGAAAGATCCACGCATCGACCACTTGATCCACTGGTCCTGGCCGATCATCTGACCGAGCCACAAGCCTCCTAACAAAACACTCACGGCGGCGAAGGCCGTCCTCGCCGACTTCCGACCGCGCCACGGGCCAAAGCCCATCCACACCCCAGCGGCGATCCAGGCCAGGGCGATTCCCTCGCGCATCCCGATGCTTCCTGCCTTCACTTCTTTCGGTTCGGCGTGGCGGCGCAGCATTTCCTTCACCGTTTCCTCCACCGATTCCGCCGTGCGGCTCGCACCGCTTGCCATCACGAGGGTTCCGGATTCGGACGCTTGGATTTCCTGCGCGGTCTTCCCCTTGAACGGCGGATCGTAACGCACCGCGTCCCGCACATCTGAAACGTAAGGTTCGTTGTCCCGGCTGCCGCGCAGCGCGACACCGGCGATCAATCGGTCGGCCGGGTCCAGCGCAAGAACCACATCGGAGGCGCCTTGGAATCCCCGGGCGGCCACCCCCATGCGGCTGGATCTCAGCAAGGTGCCGAGATGGACGCCCTGAGCGGATAAGACACGGCCCTTGTCGATGGATGCGGCCTCCGGAAACCACGGACGGATTTCATCAATGCCAAGCTCCTGCGGGAACCAATCCGCCATGCCCTTCGCCCCAAAGCGTGCCGCCACGCCACGTGCCATCGCTTCGCTGGTGAGTGAGGCCCCGCTGACGATCTGTGGACTGCCCGGTTGGCCAAGCGAAGCCTGGTGGCGGCCATTCCATTGGGTCATAAAGGCGGAGTTCTCCACCACCTTTTCGACATGCCCGCTGGTGTCGGCGCTTGCCAACAGAGCGATCCCGGAAACCCGGCGCGAGAGATCCAACACCACCAGCAGGTTCGAAGGTCCGGCGTAGCCCGCAATCGCCGCAGACTCCGGATGGGTTTGCGCGACCCATCCGACAGGTTCGCCCTCAGAATTCAGCACCGGGGAAACCCGGTCGTCGCGTTCGGGCTCACCGATCGAGGCCGCTGCGGGTAAAAACAGGCGGACCAGAGGCAGGGCTTTCTCCGCATCGAGCCGGTCTCCCGCCGCCAGCATCCGCCGGGAGCTTGTCAGGTGGAGACACTGAAACGCCGCAGCGATCAACCCCAACCGATAGATCGCCAAGAGCCATCGTTTGCTGCGTCGGCGCCAGTCATTGGGCGGCGGCTGGCTTTTCGACGGCTTTGCGCAACTCATCAGCGGAATCAAAACGTTGTTTGCCGGGCATGCGCCACAGGATTTTCACTTCATCCAGGTGGTCCTCGTAAACATCACGCGGTTTGCAATTGTGAATCCTGCAGATCGCCGCCGCCCTGCCGACTGCGACGCCCATCATGCCGATGGTTTTCATCACCCGGATGGTTCCCAAGGCCTCGCGGTTCACGCTGATATTCCGGCCGGCCATGAAGAGGTTCGGGACGTTGCGCGAATAGAAACAACGGTAGGGAATGGGATAGCCCACTTTCTTATCCACAGCGAAGCGATGGATCGCCTTCGAGATGAACGGACGTTCGGGATTCTCCTTGGTGTAGAGGGGATGCGGAACGTGGAGGTCGATGGACCAGGTGGTCAGCACGCAGCCGTCGGGAAACTCCTTTTTGGAATCGATGTTGGTGTCGGTCAGGACCACGTCGCCAAGCAATTGCTGGGTTTCGCGGGGGCCGCCGATGTAGGCCATCCAATCGAGGCTGGCGCGAGCATGCTTGTCCGGATCGCGGGCGGCATAGGCACCGTGGTTCTTGATGGCATTCCAGGCGCTGAGGGACGCGACCAAATTCCAGTCGCGGGTTTTTTCAAGGTCGGAAACAGGGTGGCTGTCGAAACCGCCTTCCCAGAACCATTCGGCATGGTTGCGCTGCGGATAGGGAAATCCATTTTCGCTGAGCGTGATCATCCACGGCTCCTCGCGGAAGGACTTCGGCGAATCTGTGTTCTTCCACATCCACATGTTGCTCATGCCCATCCGGCCCTTCTCCGCCATCGTGCTGTCGGCCTTCGCCCACTGGCCGATGAAGCCGTGGCCGGTGCAATCGGCAAACAACCTGCCGGAGACTTTTTTGAGCTTTCCGGTCGTCACTTCGAGCAAATTGACGGCGGCGATTTCGGCACCCTTCATCTCCAGCCCATAGGCATGATGGCCTAACAGAAGCGTGATGTTCTTTTCCGCCTGGACCACTGCGAGTTTCTTGTCATCGACAAATTCAGAGGCCGCTGCGGGAGACGTGGGTGCCTTGTCCTCGATCTCGCGGATGATGTCCGCCATAAGAAACTCGCTCGGTGGAAGATCGCCCTTGGCCCACACCCGGATTTCCGAGGATCCATTTCCGCCGAGAACCTCCCGATTCTGGATCAGCGCGACCTTGCTGCCCATTCTGGCGGCCGAGATTGCCGCACCCAGTCCGCCATAGCCGCCACCGATCACCACCAGATCGAAATCCCCCGCATCCTGGATCCCCTCGGGTGCACCCGGAATCTTCCAGGCCATGCGGTCTTTCAGAAGGCACTTTTCCGGCGGATTCATGCCGGCTTTCCGGCTTAGCAGCACTGCATCCACTCGTCCGTCGAAGCCTGAAAGATCCTTGAGAGTCAACGAGGACTTGCCCTTGGCGAGATCGACGGTCCCCACTTCCTCCCAATGCCAGGTCGCAGCGCCCTTGCCGAGTTTGCCGCCGAGTTGCTTGCCGTCAATGCTCAGGGTGAATCGTCCCGCCCCGCCTGGGCGACCCAGTGATTCCGACCAATCGAGCGTGCGAACCCAGACCTTGTAGCTACCGGCATCCACGATTTCGATATCCGTGCCGGCATCCGCCACCGTTTCGCCAAGGCCGTGGGCGATGAGGTAGGGCGATCCCATGGTTTCGATGAATTGCGTATCGACCGACCATCCTCCCTTGCGGGAAAATTGTTCCGCCTCGATGAGCAGGGTCTCGGCAGACGCTTGTCCGAATCCAGCGACGAGTGACGCGGCCAGCAGGATGGGTTTCAAATGGTCAATCATAATCAAGTTGCATGGTTACGCGGGTGGCGTGTCGGATTATTCACCCGGATTTTTTCAGATTGTTCTTAGCGGAAACACTTCCACGTCCACCGTCTCAGCTCCAAGGATCGAAATCGGTGGGCTGTTGGGCATTTCAAGGCCGTCCCAGCCAATCGGTGCGGCGGACCATTGCTGGCAATCCGCCTCGGCAATGCGATAGGGTGGGTGATGGACGCGGCCTTCACAGAGCGTGCCGTCCTGTTTCGCTGAGAACAGCACGTAGCGCTCGACGAGGAACCATTCCAGCGTGCCTTCCACGGCTTCAGTCGTGCTACGGGGAGTCTCGTAGATGAATCGGGCCTCGTCTACTCGGCCCTTGCGCTGGCAGCGGTAGTCGATCCGCTGGCCGCTGCGGGCGATGTCCATCCGCGCGTGTTCGTAGGGGAGATGAAAGAAGCGGCGTGCGATCTCCACGGCGAGCGGTTGATCGCAGTCGAGCGAATGGAACCACACGCCGGGCACACCCCGATCATCGTGGACATAAGTTCTGACGTTCAGTTCACGAAACCATGACAAGCCCGGCACTGGTGGCAGCAGGCTGGGGCGGACGCAATCCATGAAAAACGGCACGACCCCGATCCAGGCTTGGCCCTCGAAGGTATCGAAGTGGAGACCGGGAGGAAGAGTCGCCTGAATGAGCTCCGCAGGCACCGGCCAATGCAGGAACAACAGCCCCGACCAGCGCTGACGCATCACCGGAAAGCCCTTCGGACGGAGCCGGGCGTTCAGGCGGTCGTCAGCGGTCGGGCGCTTCATGTCAGGAACGGGCCCAGCCGATGGAGTCGAGCAGGGCTTCCATCTTCCGGCCGTATTCGACGTAGGAATCGTAGCACTGTTGCCAATCCACCTGCGACTGGTCCTTGACGTGGAAGACGGTGGCAACGTGCGGTTCGATGGCGATGTAGCCGTCGTAGCCGCGCGACTTCGCGTCTGTTAGAATCTGCGCGACCTTGGCCTCGCCCTCGCCGGGCATGGTGTAAACCGGCTCGACGCCCTCGGTTTCCGGGTAGCGGCAGTCCTTGATGTGGATGTGGATAACGTGGTCGCGCACGGCTTCCCAGAAGGCGAAGGCATCCTGCCACGGAAAAGGTTCGGGCTTCGAGCGGTCGAGTTGGAAGACGGGATTGCCGGTGTCGAAGACCAGCTTCAGCCCCGGCACTTCCTCGACGAGTCGCAGCGTGTGTTCGGCGGAAAAGCCGCCCCAGTTCATGCAGTTCTCATGCGCAGCGGTGAGTCCGGCAGCCTCGAAGCGGCTGACGATTTCGCGCAGACGACGGAACCGTTCGCCCTCGTGCTGGTCCTCGCCCCAGGGCTCCTGGGCGTAGGACATGATGCGGACAATCTTCGAGCCGAGCCTCTGCATTCGCGGGATGGCGCGGTCGATTTCCGCCAGG
This sequence comes from Luteolibacter sp., assembly GCA_031419215.1. Classification (GTDB taxonomy): domain Bacteria; phylum Verrucomicrobiota; class Verrucomicrobiia; order Verrucomicrobiales; family Akkermansiaceae; genus Luteolibacter. The sequence continues at coordinate 8,198 of JANOKL010000548.1, forward strand.
GTGACATCGAAGTCGCCGGTGATTTTCTTGCCCCAGTTCCCGATCAGCGAGCCGAACTCCGGGATGTGGATGCCGGCTTCGTCGAGTCGGTCGGCGACGCGGTTGAACTCGACCTCGGGGAGCTCATGGAGGTTGCTGCCACCGACCATGCGGGCGGAAATGCAGGACCATCCCAGTTCACGGGTGGCGACGATCTGCTTGTCGAGATCGCGGGAGGCTTCGTCGGCGAATCCGGTGAGTTTCATGGGTGGATAGACTTAAGACGCAAGATTGGAAGACTCAAGATCAGAGGACGATGCGCTTTCCGCCTTCGCGAGCGGACTGGTAGATCGCGCAGATCAGGGCGACGGCCTTGCGGGCCTCTTCGGCGCTGACGGTTGGGACTCGCTTCTGTTCGATCGACTGCACGACTTCCTCGAAGTTGCGGATGTGGCCGGTGACATTGATCGCGGTGGGATCGTTCGCACCGAGGCCCTTCGCGGAGGTGGTCATCAGGTTTTCTCGGATGAAGGCATCCTCGTCGCGGCTGTCGGCGAAGTCCCAGATCTTGAAGGATTCGTCGGAAAGGAAGACCGAGCCCTGGGTGCCACAGACCTGCACTTCGGCCGGGTGTCCGGTGGACGACCAGCAAGCGGTGGAGCCCTCGACCACGCCGAGCGCTCCGCTTTCAAATTCAAGCACCGCCACGGCGGCGTCCTCGACCTCGATGCGCTCGTGGGCGATCAGGTCCATCCGGGCGATGACAGCTTTCACCGGTCCGGCGATGTGCAGCAGGGCGTCGATCGTGTGGATCGACTGGTTCATCAGAGCCCCGCCGCCATCGAGGGCCCAGGTGCCCCGCCAGCCGGCGGAGTCGTAGTATTCCTGGGTGCGCCACCATTTCACGTAGCAGGAGGCCGAGGTGATCTTGCCGAAGCGGCCTGAAGTCGAGGCTGCCTTGAAATGCTCCATCGCCGGGTGGAAGCGGCGGTTCAGGACAGCGGCGAGGGTTTTCCCGTTGGTCTCGGCGGCGGCCATCATCAGGTCGATGCGCTCGGGGGTGACTTCCAGCGGCTTTTCACAAATGACGTGCTTGCCGGCGTTCAGCGCGGCCATGGCGGGATCGAGATGCGAGCCTGAGGGAGTGCCGATGGTGACGATTTCCAGCTCCGGATCGGCCAGGAAGGAAGTGATGTCGCTGTAAGCCTTCGCGCCGAATTCGCCTGCGAGCTTTTCCGCACCCTCGGCGCGGAGATCGAAGACCGAGTGGAGTTCGCCTCCGGTCATTTCCTGGATGGCCTTGGCGTGGAAGCGGCCGATCATGCCGGCACCGATAATTCCGAATTTCATGGGAGATCGAGTGGATGGTGGGTTGGAAAACTGGCCTGCTTTCAATGAAGTGGGCCTGCGAAGAGATAATTGCTCCCGACTTCCGGCCAAGGACAATCGAAATCAGAGGCACTACCATTTAAGTGACCCCTCCCTTCTTTCTTGCGCTCGGAGGATGGACACTCTGGAGTCGCTGCCAGCTTCAATTGTATGACAAACCCTTCC
>JANOKL010000549.1:0-9484 GCA_031419215.1 Luteolibacter sp.
AACACCTCGGAGGCCACCGGTCGCCACTGCATGTTGATGGAAAACGTCAACTATGGCCGCGAGGAGCTGCTGTATCTCAACATGGTCCGCCAAGGTGTGATCGGTGAGCTACTTCATGGCGAATCCGCCTACATCCACGAACTGCGCGGGCAGATGGAAGGGGGCAGCTCCACAGGTTCCTGGCGCACCTTCCACTATGCCAAGCGCAACGGAAACCTCTACCCCTGCCACGGTCTCGGCCCCGTCGCCCAGTACATGAGCCTCGCCCGAGGTGATGACAGTTTCAGCCGCATCGTCTCCTTTTCCTCACCTGCCAAGGGTCGAAACCTTTACGCGGCGAAGTCGACCAAGCTCACCAATCCCGAGTTCAAGAAGCTCGATTTCAAGGGCGGTGACATGAACACCTCGATCATCAAGACGCAGCTCGGCCGCACGATCATGATCCAATGGGATGAGACCTCCCCCCGCCCCTATTCCCGCCACAACCTGATTCAGGGCACGCTCGGCACGCTCGCCGGTTTCCCGAACCGGATGGCGATCGAAGGAGTGACCAAATCCTACCACGAATGGGCGGAAGAAGCCGCTTGGGAGGAAATTGCCGCCAAATACGAGCATCCGCTCTTCAAGCGCATGGGCGAGATGGCCAAGAAAATGGGTGGTCATGGCGGAATGGACTTCCTGATGCTGTTCCGGATCATCGAGTGCCTGCGCAACGGCGAGCCGCTCGACCAGAATGTCTACGAAGGCTGCTTCTGGTCCTCCGTAGGCCCACTTTCCGAGAAATCGGTGACCGAGGATGGCGCCCCGCAGGATTTCCCGGACTTCACACGCGGTGGATGGAAGACCACCAAGCCGCTCGGAATCATCGCCTGACGCCTTCGCGTGGTGAATTAGCCTTGAGCCCAGCCCGCCACAGCATTTGACTGCAGCGGGTTTTTCACGCCCTGACCTTTCCCAATGAACCTGACGATCATCGGCACCGGCTATGTCGGACTCACCACTGGAACCTGCTTCGCGGAAGTCGGCCACCACGTGACCTGTGTAGACAACAATCCGGAGAAAATTGAAACCCTGCTCGCAGGCCGCATTCCGATCTATGAGCCCGGCTTGGCCGAGTTGGTGAAAAAGAACGTGGCTGCAGGTCGCCTGAAGTTCACGACCTCGACGGACGACGGAGTGAAGAACAGCGAGATCATCTTCATCGCCGTCCCCACACCACCTCAACCGGATGGCTCGGTCGATCTTTCGTTCATTGAAAAGGTCGCCCGTGAGATCGCCGAACGCATGACACCGGAACTAGGCTATCGCGTGATCGTCGACAAATCGACTGTGCCCGTGAAGACCGGCGAGAAGGTCGGCGAAACCGTCCGCCGCTATGCTCCAAAGGGGGTGGATTTTGGTGTGGTCTCGAATCCTGAGTTCCTTCGCGAAGGCTGCGCGGTGGATGACCTGCTCCACCCGGACCGCATTGTCATCGGCTCGAATGATGAACGGGCGCTCGCGATGATGCAGAAGGTGTATGAGCCCTTCGTCGCACCAGTCCTCGTGACCGACATCAACAGCGCGGAGCTCATCAAGCACGCCGCGAATTCATTCCTCGCCCTGAAGATTTCCTACATCAACGCCGTTTCCGCGATCTGCGAAGCCTCCGGCGCGGATGTCGAGAAGGTCGCCGAGGGCATCGGCACGGACAAGCGCATCGGTCGGCAATTCCTCAATGCTGGCCTCGGCTATGGCGGCTCTTGTTTCCCGAAGGACGTGAAGGCTTTCATCGCCATTTCCGAATCCCTTGGTACGCCGTTCGGCCTGCTGAAGGAGGTCGAACGCATCAACGGCGAGCAGCTCGACCGTTTCCTCAACAAGATCCGCGAAAAGCTCTGGGTGCTGCGTGAAAAGAAGATCGCCCTGTGGGGTCTGGCGTTCAAACAGAACACCGATGATGTCCGCGAGTCGGTCGCCATCCGCTTGGCCAAGCGCATGATCGACGAAGGGGCCGAACTGACCGCTTGGGATCCGGAAGCGATCGAAACCGCCAAGCGCTTCGGAGAACTCGGCGACGGCATCACCTATGCCGACGACCTGCTTTCCTGCCTCGATGGTACGGACGCTCTGGTCATCGGCACGGAATGGCCGCACTTCGCCAATGCCGACTTGAACGAGATCAAGAAGCGCATGCGTACGCCGTTGATTTTCGACGGGCGCAATCTACTCGATCCAAAGACAGTCGCCGCCGCTGGAATTGAGTATCACTCGATCGGGCGCCCTGCCGTGAAGACTGCGTGATTCCCTGCCTAGCCGGGAAAAGCATTGTCCCCGGCCACTGGAAGGGGCATAGCCTGCGTCGCGCCGGGTGAGGCATCGCGTCACCCGGCAGTCGCCTCCTGCTCATGCCTCCGAAGAATTTTCACGTCCGCCAAGCCGCAGTCTCCGCCCTTCATGCCTGGGCTGAGGGTCATGACTACGCCGAGACCCTCGTCGAGCGCCATGCCCACCGACGTCAGCTTTCCTCTCAGGACCGCGGTTTGCTTCAGGCCATCCTTCTCGGAGTGCTGAGAAACCGTCGCCTGCTCGATCACTGGATTACGAAACTCCGGGACGGCAAGCTCGACCCTGACACGCGCGACATCCTGCGCGTGGGACTTTGCCAGCTTTTCATCCTCGGTCTGCCCGATCATGCCGCCGTGCATGAAACAGTGGAGGTCGGAAAAGCCAACGTCCGCGGGCTGATCAACGCCGTCCTGCGCCGCTCAATCACGCAAAAGGACAAGTTGATGGAAGCCGTCGCAGAGCTGCCGCCCGCCGTCGCGCTCTCGCATCCGGACTGGATGTTCAACCGCTGGAAAACCGTCTTCGGCAAGGCCAACACCGCCGCGCTGATGAAGTGGAACAACCAACCCGCCGAGACTTTCGCGCGCGTCAATCCTATGCGCGGTGGAAGCCCTGAAATCGACGGCATCCCGGTCGAGGGCGCACCCGGATTTTTCAAGATGAACGGTCCACTTCCGACGGCGCTTCTCGCCTCAGGACATGTTTACATCCAGGATCCGGCGACTCGTCATTCGGTGGACTTGTTAGACCCACAACCCGGCGAACACATCCTCGACGCCTGCGCGGCACCCGGCGGAAAAGCCTTCCTCATCGCCTCAAAGCTCGGCTCCTCCGACACGCTCACCTGCACCGACTCGAACGAGAAACGCTTACCCCGCCTGCGCGAAAACCTGGAACGCCTTGGCTGCTCCAGCGCAGCCATTTCCGTACATGACTGGACCCAGCCCGCACCGGAATCCTGGCATGGCAAATTCGACGCGATCCTGCTCGACGTGCCCTGCTCGAACACCGGCGTTATCCGTCGCCGTGTCGACGTCCGCTGGCGGCTCCAACCAGACCACATCAAGGCCCTCGTCGTCACCCAGCGAGCAATTCTTGAGAATGCCCTGCCTTGCCTGAAGCCCGGCGGCCGACTGATCTACTCGACATGCTCGATCGAGACCGATGAGAATGAAAAGCAGGTCGAGGCATTCCTTTCCTCTCATCCGGAGCTCACACTGACCGGATCCCGCCAGGCACTTCCATTCCGCGACGGAACTGACGGTGCTTATGCCGCGCGGCTTGAAATATCCGCCTGAAACCCGAAAACTCTCCCCGCCATGAAATCCTGCCTAGGCATGCTGCTTGTCCTCTTCGTCGTCGTCGCGGTGCTCGGGACCGGAGGATTGATCTGGTATCTCAGCTCAACGGCGGAGTTCTCCAGAAAGGATGCGTCACCAGCGTCCGCGAATCCTGCTGCGACACGGCCAGCGCCACCGCGTCCGCGCTAAGGCTCAACTGATGTCCTCGGCGGTCACGGAGTTCTGCTCGCGTGATCCGAGGAAATGGGCCTGTTTCACCACCCGTTCCGCCGTCACGTCGAAACGGAAGCTGTGGCAGTTCGGGCACAGCGCCGCGCCGGCTCCGACGATCGAGTCACAACCCTCACAAACCTTGTAGGCGGAGGGATTCGACGCGATGCGCGCGGCTTTCTGCTCGCGCGAGGGATCAGGCTTGGACGGGGGCTTTGACATGGGAAACTACACGAAAAAAGCGGCACCGGATGACCGGTCCGCTTGTTTCGTTCTAAGGAATTTCCGGATCAGGCGATCGCTGCGAGCGCCTTGGCAGCCTTGCTCTTCAGGTTGGCAGCCTTGTTCGGGTGGATCAGATTGGTCTTCGCAGCACGATCAGCAGCGGAAGCGAGGGTGTCGAGAGCCTTGCTTGCAGCTTCCTTGTCACCAGCAGCGATGGCAGTGAGGGCCTTCTTGCGGAGGGTCTTCAGGCGGCTCTTCTGAGCACGGTTGCGCTCGGTGCGGACGATGGTCTGGCGTGAGCGCTTGAGGGCGGACTTGGTATTGGCCATGATGGTAGGAGAAATAATGTAGCCCGAAGGCGTGGGGGGCGAAAGATAGGCAATCGAAGTGACCTGTCAAGCTTCTGCGGCGGATTTTCAACCGCCCTTTGCGTGCGCCCCTCTGGCAGAGGCCAGGGAAACGTAGGATAAACCAGGGGCAGTCGAAGAGAGAGGACCACGAATCACGTGAACATCCGCCCCTTCACCGAGACGACCGTAGAGATCGATGACATCCCGTGAGCCCATGCGGATGCAGCCATAGGAGGCCGGCGTGCCGAGCCGCCACTCCTCAGCCGTGCCGTGAATGTAGATGCAACGCCCGAATGCATTGGAAGTCTGGCGGTCTCTTCCGCGCAGCCAGAGAATGCGGCTGACGATCGGGTCACGACCGGGAGCATTCGGCTTGATGACCTCACCAGTCGGACGGCGGGTCTTGAAGACCATGCCCGCCGGATTGCGGTCACCGATTTTTTTCGCCACTTCCATGTGGCCGAGTGGCGTGCAATTGCTGCCAGGGCGGTCGCCAATGCCGAACTTCGACGTCGAGACGCGGTAGGCTTTTACCGGTTTTCCATCGCGCACAAGGAGAAGTTTCTGGTCGCGGACGCTGACCAGAACCTTGTTGCGGGTGTCTTTCGTCGTGCCACAGCTCGAAAGAACGAGCGTGGCAAGCAGGGAGGTCAGGGGGAATAGGGTGTTTCTCAGCAGTTTGCCGGACATGGTTTCAGGGGATGTTGCGGGACACGGGTTGCGTGTCAGCAGCACGACCGGAGGGAAGTAGGCGGGCCAATGACGAGAGAGACGTGTAGAAGAAACCGACAGGAAAGGGAAGCAGAAGAATCGCTGAAGCCCAACGATGTTGCATGGCGGCCTCCACCACGACAAAAAGGAAGAAGAATCCGAAGAGCAGCTCGATGAACGGAGTGAGCGTTTTCATGGCCTTGTAGCTGCTCTTTTTCCAATCGCTGGCGACCTTCTGTTCGATGCCGTATTTCGGGGTCCGGATAAAGGCGGTCTGGTGGTTGAAGATCGCCTCAAGAACTGCCTTGGCGTTGCTGATCGACATCCCGATTCCAAGCGCCAGGAGCAACGGTAGGTAGGGAATTTCCTTCCACCAGGTCTTGGGTCTCAGGGCCTTCTGCGACATGAAGTAGAAGAGGGCGACCGATGCCGAGGAGAAGAAGAAGATCGAGCCGTTCACCATGTAATAGCCGAAGGTCCCGAGATCCTGCTGAGCGTGCTGATTGGGGTAAATCAGGAAGCAGAGGCAGATCAGGAGCAGGTAGGCAAAATTGGACGTGAGGTGGGCGGTGGCCTCCAGTTTCACGGACAGAGGCACATTGCTCTTCCAGATCGCGGGCAGAACCTTCTTGCAGACTTGGATCGAACCCTTGGTCCAACGATGCTGCTGGCTCTTGAATCCGTCCATGTCCACCGGAAGCTCGGCGGGGGTCTCCACATTGTTGAGGAAAATGAAGCGCCAGCCCTTGAGCTGGGCGCGGTAGCTGAGGTCCATGTCCTCGGTCAGCGTGTCGTGTTCCCAACCACCAGCGTCTGCGATGCAGCACTTCCGCCAAATGCCAGCGGTGCCGTTGAAGGTAAAGAAGCGGCCGCTGCGATTGCGGGCGGTTTGCTCGAGTTCCAAATGGCCATCGAGGAACATTGCCTGAATGCGGGTGAGCACATTAAACGTTCGGTTCAAATGGCCCCAACGGGTTTGGATCATGCCAATCCGGTCATCCGAGAAAAAGTGGATGGTCTTTTGAAGCACATCCGCATTCGGGACAAAATCCGCATCGAGAATGAAGAGGTAATCACCCTTGGCAAACTTGGTGCCGTGCTCCAAGGCTCCTGCCTTGTAACCGGTCCGATCAGTCCGGTGAATGTGCTCGGCATCAAAGCCCTGGACGCGAAGTCGTTCAGCGCCTAGGCGGCAGATCTCCACCGTTTCATCGGTGGAATCGTCAAGAATCTGGATCTGGAGTTTGTCTTTCGGGTAGTCGATCGCCGCAACGGAATCAAGCAGGCGGTCCACCACATACATTTCATTGAACACCGGCAACTGGATCGTCACCAAGGGCAGCTCTTCGAATTGCTTTTTAGGTGTGGGGTGATTCCTCGAGTGCTTCCAATAAAGGAAAACGATGGTCAAGCGGTGGAATCCGTAGCCGGAAAGACCGATGAGAACGAGAAGGTAGCTGGCGTACCAAATGGGTGATGTCCAATCCATGGCTGTGGGGGTCCGTTACGGTTGAAAGGATTCTGAAATTTCAGCCAAGCCGTGCACGACTGGAGCTGATCAGGGACAAAGTTCAAAATGAATAGAAATCGCCCTGCCGAAGGCCAACACGAAACAACCCGCAGGTCAAGCCCCCGGAGCGGAACGATGAAATTCCTTGGGGATGCTGCTTTTAAAAGCTGGAAGGGCCCCGACCTGGAGTAAGGCCTCAGGGGGCCAAATTTTCAATTTGGGCTGAATTCTCCAGCTGATTGTCCGCCTCGTCGGGAGTATCGAATGAAATGGGACTTTGAAAGATTCCCAAAAGTCCGTTACAATCAGAATCACCATGAAGCCCTTAACCGTTCTTATTGCCATCTTGTCGCTCACTGCCTCTGTCGAGGCCCAGGCAAACAAGCAGAATGCCGCAAGAGCCAAACAGGCCGCTAAGGCCAAGCAGGTCGAACAGCAGAAGAAAAAAGCGAAGGACAACAAGCGCGAGGCCATCAACAAGGTGATGGACGCCAAGGATAAGAACGATGACGGTTCGCTGACCAAGGACGAATACCTCGCCGGTGAAGCCGATCAGGAAGCCGCCTCGAAACGTTTCGATCAGTTCAACAAGAACGGTGATCGCTCGCTGAGCCGCACTGAGCTTGAAGACTCTCTCGGACTCTGACGCGGATGCTCTCCACCTTGGTTTGAAGTGCCCTCCTTAGAAATTCTGTGGGCCACCGTGGATCCGTGATTGCCGATTGCGGAAAGAGCACGGTGGTGTCAGGATCACGCCATGAAATTACCCATCTCCGTGCGACTAGGAATCGCGATTGTTTGCTGCCTCCAAGCGACTGCCCAAGAGGCCAAAAAGGCCGATAATCCGATTCCGAGCGACCTGTTGGACGATCCCCACGTCCGTGAGGAGCTGGCCGTTAACGAATTCACGGCTCCATCGATCGCCAGGTTGTTTGATACACTCAAAGGCCTCGGGCCCATGCCCTTGGTTCCGATTCCGCAAAAGCAGGGAGCACGGATGCCCTTGGATCGTGCGGATCTGGCTGTCGAACTTGGATTCCTGATCGCCGACGGATTCCTGATCGTCCAATCGGGGCAGATGGACAAGGTCGAAGGACTTGCAGCGGAATTGACCAAATACAGCAAGGCCTTGGGAGCTGGAGATCGGGTCAACCGACACGCCGCAAGCTTGCTGGAATGCGCGCGCGATCAGAAAGTCGACCAGTTGAAAGTCGAGTTGGCCGCCACCCAGAAAGATGTTGAGCGGGAGCTGGTCACCCTGCGGGATGCCGATCTCGCCCACCTGATTTCTCTAGGAGGCTGGGTCCGGGCCCTCAGCGTTTCCTCGTCCGCAGTCGAAAAGCAGTTTTCCGTGGAACGGGCGAAACTGATCATGCGCGAAGACATCGCCGACTATTACACCGAGTCGGTCGCCTCGCTTGAACCCAGAATTTCGGAACGACCCAACTACCTGGAGATGCGCGACATCCTGGCTGGGCTCCGCACAGAGATGACCCTCGAAAAGGATGCAGCACCGACGGAGGAGAAAGTGGCCGAGATCCGGAAGCAAGCGGACAAGCTTGTCGAACTCGCACTCCAGAGACAGAAGTGAACAGCTCCCCGTCTCACAAAGCCGCGGTTCTCGGGCTGGGCATCATTGGTTCCCGGGCATTCTCAAGACTGGTGGAAAAGGCCTGGGCCGTAACCGCTTGGAATCGCACACCAAAGGGCCTCCAAGGTGAAGTTTCCGACCCCGCCGAGGCCATCGCCGGAGCCCGCTGGATTTCCCTCTACCTGAAGGATGCACCTGCCGTGCGGGAAACCTTTGCGGCCATCTCGTCGAACTTGGTTCCGGGCCAAGTGGTTATGAACCATTCCACCGTCGATCTGGCGACCACTCTCTGGCTGGCCCATCAGTGTGAATCCCTCGGCTGTGCTTTTCTCGACGTCCCCTTCACTGGCAGCAAGCTGGCTTCCGCAGGAGGAAATCTAGTCTACTACACTGCGGGAGATGCCGAGCTACTCAAGGAAGCCGAAGGCTACCTCCGGGTGACCGCCAAAGACCTGATTCCTTGCGGAAAAATCGGCGCGGCCACCATCGTCAAACTCGCGACCAATCTGGTTTCCGCCTGCACCGTCCAAGCTTTGGCAGAAGGCATGGCGGTCGCCACCCATCACGGAATCAACCCGCAGGCCTTTATCGACGCGGTTTCCCAAAACGCCTGCTCCTCGGTGCTCTCCGGGATCAAGCTGCCGTCCATGGCTGCGGGAGACTTCGAGACGCATTTCTCTCTCGGGAACATGGAAAAGGACAGCCGCTACGTCCGGGAACTCGCCAAACAGGCCGGACTGGAAACACCAGCCATCGATGCGGTATCCCAGCGGATGGCTGACCTTTGCGCCTCCGGCCTGGCCGACCTCGATTACTCAGCCGTCGCCAAAACCTACCTGTGAACCCCACGGACTGGAAACGGCTACCTCTCCCCTCCCCGGTCCTCATCGAGGCCCGCGGACCTGATGCTGTCCGCTATCTCAACGGCCAGTTGACCCAGGATGTTCGTCTGCTCGCTTCTTGCGGAAAAGCGCTGCCCGCCTGCGTCACCGATGCGAAGGGACGCCTCCAGTTCCGGGTGTACATCCACGCCGCTGCCGATGGAGCCATTCGTGTTTCCTGCGAGCACGAGGGTGCGAAGGAGCTTTTCGCCAGACTGGATCGTTACTTGATCGCGGACGATGCCACCTTGGAAGACATCAGCACCGCGTGGACGAGGTTTCATGTCACCGGCAGTGAGCCCCCCCCGCTCCCCGAAAGTGCCTACTCGATTTCGCTCAATCGTATCGGCATTGAAGGCTGGGATGTGTGGCTGCCT
>JANOKL010000550.1:0-1664 GCA_031419215.1 Luteolibacter sp.
TCTTCCGAGTCACTCCAACCGTCTGCGTCTGTATCTGCGATTGAGGAATGGGTGCCGATGGCAAATTCCCAAGCCAAGGAAAGCCCGTCGCCGTCCAAATCAGAAAGTCCGTCGGCAGGATCAAGTGGATCTAGGCCCAGAAGGATTTCATTAACATCCGTCATTCCATCTTGATCGGCATCTTCAAGAAAGTTCCAAGTTGGTGGCGAAGGTGGCTGCGAGGTGGATATTCCCGAAAGAACCGGAAAGCAAATCAGGGCAGTGAGCAGATGAGTTTTAAAACGCATTGGAAGAACTAGTTAAGGCTGATTAGATTGTTGATCAATCGGAGTCAATGGAAATGATTGAGGGTTTTCTACCATCGCTGATTTACCACAACCTTGATCGCGCTCAATTAATCTTCGAGCAGTCTCGTGAATGAAGCGTCCCGACGTAAGCGAGCATTTTTCAGCACTCCGACACCGGGATTGAAGCCCGCGGCGAGGGTCGCTCCGCGCATCGTAACATCGAACCAATCGAGCAGCTCTGGCACCTTCGATTTCCCTCTTCATCGAGTCGACCGGAATAGCGACTGGCAGGGGTTCCCGCTGTGCAGAGAGACCCAGTTTCCCGCAACGATGGCGTGGCCTGAATGGAAAACGACCGCCGGGAACCCTGCGGTCGTTTTTCGTTTGATGGATTGGCCTGCGACGAAAACCGGGCTATCAGTCAATCCATGAAATTCCACGCGACCTGTGTTCTGGCGACCCTGCTGTTCGCGCTCCCATCGATGGGCCAGGTCGTCCCAGCCCATCCCACCAAGTTCAAAACTCGGGGCATCGGCGATGCGTCCACAGGCGGCATCCAGGTGATCCCACCCGGCGGGACTGAGCCGAAGAAGGCCCGCTACGTCACCCACATCGTCCTCTCGGTGTCGCGCCAATGGATGAGCACCGACAACAAGCTGGTGGAAGGCAAGCTCATCGCCTTCGAGGATCTCGTCGTGGAGACGGAAGTCGGAGCCGCTCCGCCAGCCAGCCAGACACCACCGGCGCACCCGACCGTGGTGCGGGATGGAAAGGTCCGCCTGTTGATCAAGCAAAAGCCGGTCGAGCTGGCCATCACCCGACTCAGTGCAGTCGATCAGGAATTCATCCAGCAAACCCAGAAATCCTACGGCTCCCCAACTCCCAAGTGAAGCTGGTAAGAGCGGGTCGCGCGGTTGGAAATCGTGATTGATCCAAGGCATTTCCACGTATCGAGTCACCCTGAACATGAAATGGTTTCCCTTCAGCCTGCTGCTCGTCGGCGGCCTGCTCCAGACAGCCTGCGAGCAGAACCACGCCGCCACCTTGCCGGCCGAGGACCCGAAGGCCTTGCCCGAAAAGGTGAGCTTCAACGCCCACATCCGGCCGATCTTTTCCGACACCTGCTTCGCCTGCCACGGCTTTGATTCCAAAAAGCGCAAGGCGGGCCTCCGGCTCGATACACCGGAAGGGGCCTACGCCAAGTTGAAGGACTCCGAACAACGCGCCATCGTCCCCGGGAAGCCCGACGAAAGCGCAATACTCGAACGCATCTTCTCCGACGACCCGGATGAGGTGATGCCGCCGCCGGAATTCCACAAGGACCTGACCGCCCTCCAGAAAGCCCTCATCCGCCGATGGATCGAACAAGGCGCGACC
>JANOKL010000551.1:0-10796 GCA_031419215.1 Luteolibacter sp.
CATCGGTCGGGCCGAAGTGGAACAGCTTGCCATTCGGGGCGAGCATCAGGAAGGGGTGCCAGATGTTGATGTAGCCGGGCTGGCTGGTGACCTGACTCCAGCCGATTCCGGTGAGTCTCCGCCAACCCGTCGTGGCGTTCCAGAGTTCGGCGGTGTTCGAGCCGCCGCTGCCACTGACGGTGAAGACCGTTCCATCTGGAAGGGCCACACTGGGACTGTACCAGCGTGGGTCGTTCATGTTCTGCAGCGCATTCCACTGGGAAGTCCGGAAATCGAAGATGCTGGAAAGCACGGTGGTGGCCCGACCGCCGTTGATCACCACGCGGCCATCCGGGAGCATTGCGGTGCCACCGCAGAACATGTCGTGGCGTGGATTGTTGATTTCGGTGAAGACACCGGTTTTCGGATCCCAGACCGAGGAGTAGGTGAACTCCGGGCCGCTGGGGAAGCTGGTACGCTGATTTGAGGCAAAGGTCAGCAGGCGACCATCCGGCAGGGTGGCGGCGGTGACCGGGATGTGCGGCGTCCAGGAAATGACCGGACCCCATGAGCCGGAAACGGAAGGCTGGGCGACAGCGGGTGCCGCCGCCTCGACCGCAAAACCGTCGGTGAGAGCGGCCGCTTCGGCGACGAGCGGATCCTGGATCAAATGTGGATCGGTGTCCGCCTGTGCCACCATGGCTGCAACCAAGAGCAGGCCCGTCAGGATGAATCGTTTCTGGGCGATTCTCATGGCTGGGCGGCGGTTTGGGGTTCGATGACCTCTTCGCTCAGGGTCTTGAGAAAGGCGACGAGGGCCTTCTTTTCGACGCCGTTCAGACCGAGTCCGCTGGCGGGATGCTTGCCGAGATTCGGGTCCAGCGTCTCGCTGCGGACGACGCCGCTGTTGTAGTGCTCCACGACTTCTTCCAGCGTGGCGAAGCGACCGTCGTGCATGTAGGGCGCGGTCCGTGCGATGTTCCGCAGCGTGGGTGTTTTGAACTTTCCTCGATCCGAGTCATTTCCGCTGATGCCCATCCGGCCACGGTCGCTGTCCTCAAGCGTGAGCCCGTTGTTGTGAAAGCGGTTGTCGGTGAAAAGCGTGCCGCCATGGCAGTGGAAGCAGTCCGCACCGCGCAGGCCGCGGGCCGGGTCGTTCTCGGTGACGAAGAGGGAAAGCCCGAGCTTTTCCTCGTCTGTTAGAGTCACCTGCTTGCGGGCTGCGCGGTCGAAGCGGGAGTCCTGGGCAATGAGGGTGAGGAGATACTGCTCCAGCGACTTGGAAAGCGTTTCCGCCGAGATCGGCGCGTCATGGGCTTTCTGGAAATCGGCAGAGTAGGTCGCGTCCGTCCGAAGCTTGGCGACGACATTGCTGATCGATTCCCCCATCTCGGCGTGATCGACGATTGGCATCAGCACCTGCTCACGGAGTGACTTCGCGCGACCATCCCAAAACAGGCCGTCCTGCGACCAGGCAAGGTTGAAGAGCGACATCGCGTTGCGCTTTCCCGGCTGCCCGTGGGCACCGAGGCTGACGCGTCTCGGGTCGGAAAACGCGGCCTCCGGAGAGTGGCAGGAGGAGCAGGACTGGCTGCCGTTGATCGAGAGGATCGGATCGAAGAACAGGCGCTTTCCCAGAGAAACTCCTTCGACGGTGAGTGGGTTGTCCGCAGGATGGACGACTTGAGGAAAACGCCGGGTGACCGAGAGCGGATACGGGTGAGTGCCCGTTGGGATTTTGCCCGCGATGGCTTCGCTGGGTTTCGTTGTTTGGAAAAGATCGTGCGAAAGTCCGCTGAATGAAAAGGCCTCGATCGTCTGCGCTTTCATCCGCTTGGCGAAGTCATCGCCGGGGCGGGAGTGAGTGGAGTTGGGCGCGTCTTTCTCCTCGGCCATGGACAGGATCCGGTCGGCATCGATCTGAATGGCCAGTGTCACCGGGCCACCGCCGTGGAAGCGCACCGGCAGCTCGACGATCATCGGGGTTTCCTGTCCGGCGAGGTGATAGGAAAACGGGCCGAGCGCGGATTTGCCTTCGCAGGCGAGGTGGACATAGCCGCCTTGCCAGCCCCAGTGGAGGTGGTTCACGTCTGGGTGGAGGGGATGTCCCGGAGCCCATTGGGCCGGGTCGCCGAGATCGGTCTTCGGATCGAGCCCGATACGGAACCGGATCGCCTGATAGTCCCCCGACGGACTGCCAACGGTGTCGGCATGCAGCTTTCCCTCTGCCGCGCTGAGATGGGCGAACCAGTCCTCGCTGGGAATCCATTTGCCGCTGGAGTCCTTCAGCGCGAGCTCCGAGAGCAGGAACTCGAAGCGGGAAATGCCGCCGCTTTTCACGTCGAGCGGCGCACCTTTCGAGAGGATCGAGAACTGGAGCCGGATCGCAGGATCCACTTTGTTCTGCGCCGTGGCCGCGACGATCCCCAGGGCGAAGGCGAGGAGCATCGCCAGGCACCTTTCCGGAGTGGAGCTGTTAGACAGGCCGGTCATTCGCTTTCCTCGTGGAGTTCGAATCGGAAGAAGGCGGCAGGTTCGCCGGGCAGCTTGTCGAGGCTCAGCTCGAGCCGGTCCGGGCGATCCATGACAGGTGTTACCGTGCGGGTGTTCCAAGTGCGGAGGTCGGTGCTGGATTTCAAGATGAAGCCTCCGACCGCATAGGGGTTCCGGTTCAGGCCAAGGTGAATCTTGCCGGCATCGAGATGGATTTCCGGCTGCACGGTTGACGAGGCCTTGCTGGGATCGGAGCCCAGGAAATACTCCAGCGAATTGCTCATGCCGTCGCCATCGGGATCGGCACCCGGCTCGGCGGAGGATGGGTTGGTTTGGAAAAACTTTGCCAGCCACTGACCCTGCGGCACCGGCACGGGACGCACGGAACTGGTTCGCAAGCCCGGGCCCGAAACCTGTCCCAGCACAAAGGTCAGGGCATCGCTGGAGGTCCAGGTGATGGCCGGAGTCATGGCGGAAGCGGAGGCTGGGGGCCAGAGCCAGGACGGATGGGTCAGCAACAGCCACTCGGGGCCTTTGGTGAGATCGCTGCCATTGCTGGCCCAGAAATACACGCTTCGTCCGGCGAGGTTGGGCTGAACCAAAGTGGTATCGATGACCCCGGCGAATCTGGATTCGGATGCATCAAACTCCGCGACTCCGAGCGGGGTCCAGTTTTGCAACCACTGCTCGCGATTCGCGCTGGTCGGGCTGAACCCACTCTGGAAAACCCCGAGGCTCAGTGAAAATCCCGCGTCCCATTCGCGGCCCTTGCTATCGATGTTCCGCGCAAAGCTTTCGCTGCCCCAATAAACCATCCCGGCATTCACCGTGGCAGTCAGCCAGAAGGCTAACAGCAGCATGACGACGCGACGAATCAGTCGGTCATCGAACAGGAAAAGGGTTCTCAGATCTTGAAAACGATCATCGGAAACCTTCTCCGCCGGGGGGACGGGGCGAGGAGGCATGAAGCGGGGGGAGGAAGCAGACTGGATGCCTTCTAACCAAAATACCCCTCTCAATCAAGTTCCGCGATCGCGTGTGAACGTGACCGGGCTTGAAAAATGAATATGCCTTATCTCAAACTTTCCTGAGTTATTTCAACTCCATCGTTCTTCCGATCAGCACCAGCAGTTCACGGCGGTTGAGGGGCAGGTCGCTGGCGGCGCATTCGCGGGCGAGGCCGGAGACGAGTTCGGTGTCGATGCTGTCCGGCTGGTCCTTGGTGAGCCAGAGCGAGTAGGACGCGAGCAGGGCGGCGAAGCGTGCGTCGTCCGAGGGTTCGGCTTCGGGCTTGCGGAGGATCGGCAACGGGGCGGCATCGGCACCCTCGACCTTCCAGCGGATTTCTCCTAGATTGGTGGCACTGGCGCGTGGCTCGATTTCCACCAGCAGGGTGGTGCCGGTCTTTTCCGGAAGATGGGCAGGCATCGGGCCGCTCTCGAGTCCGCGGATCGGGGAAAAGCCGAGCAGTCGATAGCTGGCAACGGCGGTGGGATCGACATTGAGCACGGCCTCGACCTTGCGCGAACCGTTTGCCGCTCCCTGGAAATGGATCATCAGCAGGGTGGCGGAAGGCTTCCACGGACAGGCCAGTGATTCTGCGGAAACGCTGGTGCCCTTGGCGATGGAAGCGGTGCCATTCGGGCGCAATTCGAAGGCGTTGAGGATTTCCTCAAGCCGCACGGTCCGGGCATCCGGGCGGCGGCCCTGGTCCTTCACGCTTTTGTAGATCCACCCGAGGCTGGCGCGACCGGCGAGCACGGGCAGTTCCATTTCATGACTCATCGCCGTGGAAACCGGTCCGCGTGTGACGAGCTCCGGGAGCGACGAGGTGTCTGGGAGCGGAGCATCGGCAAGCTGCTGTGCCACTTGCGCAAGAATCCGGCCGGAGTCTTGCTGAAGCGCGGCATCGAGCGCCTGGGCGTTGATGGAGAGCTGGTTTCTAACAGGGGCCGTGGAAGCGGTGGCTCCAGGCACCTTCGGGCCCGGGGCGGGGAGGATGGCGACGGCGAAGGGGAGCTGCTGCGCGGAATTCTTGTCCGTTTCGGCGGGCGGTGTGGTGGGCGCGTTGGCGACGGAGTCCGCCGCAGTGTCCGGCTTTTTGAAAGCGATCCACGAAATGAGCGCGATCGCCGCCGCGATGCCGAGCGGCATGAGATAGGGCGCTGGTGATTTTTTCCGGGCCGGAAAAGGAACGATCTCTCCGGCATTCGTGCTCTCCCGCACGGCGCGGCGGATGTTTTCCCGCTGACGTGGAAGGAGGGCGGTGGAGTCCGGGGCGAGGGCCCCCATCAGTATGCGCTGGACCTTGTAGGATTCATCCAAGGCTTTCCGGACCGTGGCATCGGAATCGGCGGCGCGCTCGACGGCGGCGGCTTCGTCCGGCGACAGTTCACCGAGCAGATAGGCGGTGAGTCTGGGATCTTCGGGATGGAGTTTCATGGCGGTGGAAATGGAAAGTTAGTCCTGCATCAGATCGGCAGGGAGGAGATCGCGGAGGCGCTTGAGGCCGGTGTGGATGAGGAAGCCGACGTTGCCGGAGGTTAGGCCGGTCTTTTCGCTGATTTCCTGGTAGCTGAGGCCTTGTTGGAATTTGAGAATGATGACTTCGCGCTGGTTCTGGGTGAGGCGGTCGAGGTTGAGCATGACCAGCCGCAGGCGCTCGGCTTGGTCGAGCTGGCGGTCGGGAGCGGCATCCGGTCCGGCGATGCGTTTCCAGCGGACGTCGTCAAGTGGCTCGATGCGGCGGTCCTTGCGGAGGACGTCGAGCGCGCGGTTTTTGCAGACGGTGTAGAGCCAGGATTTCAGGCCGCTGCTGACCTTTCCGAGGTCCTGCTGGCAGAGGCGGATGAAGGTGTCCTGGACGATGTCGCGGGCGCGTTCGACGTCGTGGACGATGTTCATGGCGTAGCCGACCAGTGGCGACTCGTAGTCGGCCAAGGCCCGTTCGATGAACTGTTCGCGCGTTTCCTGCATCGGTTGTCCGTGGCGTCGTGCCGCGGGTGTCAGAGCTGGAACGGGGGAGTCGGAGGTTTCCTTAGAGGAATTTTCCGGAGGCTCAGCGGATGAAGTAGCTGAGGTGTTCGAGTTCAAGGGCGAGATCGACATTGTTCACAGTGACATCCGCCGGAACTTCGAGGAGGAGCGGGGAGAAATTGAGGATGCCCTGCACGCCGACGGCGACGAGGCGGTTGACGACGGCTTGGGCGAATTCCGCCGGCACGCAGAGGATGGCGAGCTTGATCGAGTGCTCGCGGACGAAGCTGTCGAGTTCGCTTTCCGGAAAAACCGGGATGGAAACCACGCGAGTGCGGGCGGAGTCCGGATTGGCATCGAAGGCGGCGACGACCTCGAAGCCCTCCTTCTGGAAGCCTTGGTAGCGGAGCAAGGCGGAGCCGAGATTGCCCGCGCCGATGAGGACGACGGGTTGAAGTCGTTCGCGACCGAGGGTTTCACGGATCGTGGTGGCAAGGGCCTCGACCGGGTAGCCGAGACCACGAGTGCCGAATTGGCCGAAGTAAGCGAGGTCTTTTCTGAGCTGCGAGGGCTTCACTCCAGCGGCGCGCGCGAGGGCATCCGAGCTGACGGTTTCGACATCGTTCTCCTTCAACCGCTGGAGGCAGCGGTAGTAGATCGAAAGCCGGTAGATGGCCTTCTTCGGGATGTCGATCTTGTCCACAGGGGGGAGGAGAAAGCGGAAAGTTGAAAGCGGAGATTGGGAAATTCCTCAGAGTTCCTCCGGCTTCTGGAGGAGTTCTGCCACGCGGTTAAGCAGGAGTCCGGCTCCGCCGCCGTCGACGACGCGGTGGTCGAAGGTGAGAACGAGATCGGCTTCGGTGGCGGGGAGGAAGGCCTCGACCTGCTCGCTCCAGACCGGCTTTTTCACCCCGGCGCCGATGCCGAGGATCAGCGTTTCATTCGGCAGTGGAATCGGTGTGCCGGAGGTCAGGCCGAAGGTGCCGAAGTTGGTGACAGTGGCGATGCCGCCCTTGAGATCGGCGTCGGTCAGGCGACGGCGGCGGGAGCGGTCGACGAGATCGGCGTATTCCACGACGAGGTCGCGAACGGGCTTCTGATCGACTTTTCTCACCACCGGAACGACGACGCCGTCCTCGACCTGCACGGCCACGCCGATGTCGAACGAGCGCGGATGCACGACCTTTTCCCCAATCAGGAAACCGGCGCTCGCAGGATCTTCAGCCAGTGCACGGGCAAAGGCACGTAGTAGATAAAGCGTGAGACCGGGCTTCGGATCGGTGGCCCGGCGGTGTTCGAGCACGCGGTCGAGTTTAACCGGCAGACCGACGGTCGCCAACGGACGCGTCCAACTCCGACGCATGGCATCAGCCACGGCGAGCCGCATCGGCGAGGCCTGGCTGCTTGGCCAGGTGGCGATGTAATCAAGGAAACGTTCCAGGTCGCCGACAGTCACGCGACCACCGGCACCAGTACCCGCCACAGCAGAAATGTCAGCTTCACGCAAACCAAGGTCGTCCATCCGCGCGCGCATCCGTGGAGAGATGTAATGGGCACCCATGATTCCAGTGGGAACCGGCAGACCCTTCACACTCGGCACCACGGCGGGAGCCTCCTCATAGCTATCGTCCTGCGATCCGAAATGAAGATTCGCCTCGGCCTGCGGCGTGCCCGGAGCAGGTCCGGCATTGCGCTTGGCCTCCAGCATTTCGACGGTTTCCACGCCGGTGCGGATGACCTCTTCCTCGGTCACCTCAAGCATCCCGAGCAGCGTGCCGACCGAGTAGGAAACGCCTTCCTGCGCCCGCAGATCGGAGACGACGCCATCACAAAGCGTGGTCACCCCCATGACGGCCTTGTTGGTCTCCACCTCGATGATTTCCTGGTCGGTGCGCACGCGGTCACCCAGCGCAACATCGAGCCGGACGATGGTGGCCTCGGCGATGGATTCACCGAGCTGCGGCATGAGGATCGGAACGGAGGGCATGGCTTGAAGAAAATTCGAAATTCTAAATCGGAAATTCGAAACGGTTAGAAGGAAAGGAGCTGGCGGATGGCTTCGCAGATCGACTCGGGGGTCGGGCGGTGCGCGGCCCAGAGTTTGGGGTGATAGGGCACCGGTGTATCGCGGGCGTTGAGACGCATCGGCGCGGCATCGAGAAGATGGAAGCCCTCGCTGGCGGTACGGGCGACGACTTCAGCCGTGACGCCACCCCAGGGAAAGGCTTCGCCGACGGCGAGCAGGCGGCCGGTCCGCGCAACCGAGGCCAGCACGGTGTCCATGTCGAGCGGCTTCACGGAACGCAGGTCGACGACCTCGATTTCCCAGCCATCCTCATGCAGTCGCTCTGCGGCGCGCACAGCCTCGTGAACCATGGCGGAATACGCGACCACGGTGGCATGTTTGCCCGGACGGACGATACGCGCCTGACCGATCGGCAGATGATCGCCGTTGATCGACTTCGCCTTCAACCAGCGATAGAGGAACTTGTGCTCGCAGTAGATCACCGGGTCCGCCATGTTCACGCCATCGATGAGCATGTGGTAGGCATCGGAAACCGTTGCAGGTGTTAGAACGATCAGGCCGGGATAATGGGCGTAGATCGACTCCATGCTCTGGCTGTGGAATGGTCCCGAGCCGGGTGTGCCGCCGGAGGGCAGGCGGACTGTTAAAGGGACCGGCACGCCGGTGCGGTAGAAGTGCGTGGCCGCTTGATTGACGATCTGGTTGAACGCGATCGACGAGAAATCCGCGAACTGCATTTCAATGATCGGCCGCATGCCCTCGATGGCGGCTCCGACGGCGAGTCCGATCATGGCGTCTTCGGAAATCGGCGCGTCATAAACACGGCCGGGAAACTCTTCTGCGAGACCTTTCGTCGCCTTGAACGCTCCGCCGAAGGTGGCGATGTCCTGGCCGTAGAGAAATACGCGCTCGTCGTCGCGCAGGAGCTTGGCCTGTGCTTCGCGGATCGCGTCGATATAGGTGACACTCACTCGGGTTTGAAGAATTGGGTGGAAAGGGCATTCCATTCCGCCGTGTAGGGATCGGGAATGGGTTCCTGCTGGGCTTGGGCGACGGCTCGCTGGACCTCCTCTGCCGTCTCGTCCTGCCAGGAGAAAAGTTCATCGACCGTGGCATAGCCGCCCTCCGCCATCTGGCGCATGGCGACCTCGATGCAGTCGCGACCGTAGTGACCGGCTTTCAAATAATCCGGCACATACGAACCATCGTCATGCTCGCCGTGACCGGAGAGGCGCAGCAGTTTCGCCACGATCAACTGCGGCCCACCGCCATCGCGGGCGCGCTGGACCGCTTCGCCGATGACCGAGGTGCAGGCCAGGAAATCCGTGCCATCCACCGAATAGCCGGGGATGCCGTAGCCTCGGGCACGATCGACCAGATCATGACAGGCAAATTGGCGCTCGGTCGAGGTCGAGTAGGCGAACTGGTTGTTTGCCACCACGATCACCAGCGGCAGCTTCTCCATCGCCGCGAGATTCACGCCTTCGTGAAAGGCACCGGTCGAGGTCGCCCCATCGCCGACACAGGTCGCGCCGACCACGCCCGGAAGCTCGCCTTTCATCCGCCGGGCGAAGAGCATGCCTGCCACCACCGAAACCTGCGCCCCCAGGTGGGAAATCATCGCCGGCATCCCATCGAGCGGGCGACCGCGATGAATGTTGCCGTCGCGTCCCTTCATCGGGCCGAGCACCGAGCCGAGGTAGGTCCGGGTGCAGTCGATCATCGGTTCGCCAAAGGCCGTGCGGCCCGCCTGGTCGCGGATCAGGGCGGCGAAGATGTCCTTTCCCTGAATCAGGGCCGCCCCGAGGCTGGCACTGACCGCTTCCTGGCCGCGTCCGAGATAGACCCCGCCGACAATCTTGCCCGCTTTGTAGAGGCTGGAGAGCTTGTTTTCCAAGAGCCGCGCACGAAGCATCGCGCGAAACGTATTCCGGAGATACTCCCGGTCGATCACCGCCACATCAGCGAAAGGTCTAACGTCCAAATCAGGCACGTCGTCACGCTAGGCAGCCGTCGCGGAGGCGGCAAAGAGAAAGTTCCGGGGGATTGCGCAGGAAATGCGGTTCACTGGGCATGATCTCCGTCAGTGGCAGGAAGGGGGCCAGAGGTGTCGGTATTCCGGCTTTTCAGGATGAAAAGCCTCGTCAATATTGAATCATCACCCATGGACTGCTGAGGCTTTAAGCGAGCAGCGCTGTCCGTCGTCAACCTTTCCAAGAGCTGCATGACCGTCAAGCTGTGGCAGTTTCAGTCGAAACTCATGACGCTGCCGCCGATCCCTGCCGAAATGAAACTCCGCTGCTGTTCTCAGGTCCAGCCTCTCGCCATGCCCTCGCCCAAACACCTTGTCCCGATTCTCTGGCTCACCCTGGGTGCGGCACTGCGGGCCGACCTCACCTACGTCGATGCCACAACCAGCAACACAACGCTGGCAAATGGCAGCGCCTTCAATCCGGCGGCGAACGGCACCACCGGCAACGACAACAACTGGGAACTGCGCACGGGGTTT
This sequence comes from Luteolibacter sp., assembly GCA_031419215.1. GTDB lineage: Bacteria > Verrucomicrobiota > Verrucomicrobiia > Verrucomicrobiales > Akkermansiaceae > Luteolibacter. Next base: position 9,984 of record JANOKL010000551.1, read on the forward strand.
GGGTCAGATGGAACGGTGATCGAGTCCGGTGCCGAGGCTCCCACTGAAAATGCCCCGGAGCTGAAAACCACCCTCACCGGCCTGTCCCCGGGAGCCACCTACCGGATCTTCGCCTACTTTTGGGATACCTCTAACACCACCGAGGATTGGAACCTCCGCGCCGGTGTCATCGCCAACCCAGGGGCGAACACGCTTTTCTCCGCTGCGGATTCCACCACCGAACTCGGCTCCACCGCCGCCGTCCTCGCCAGCACCCAGACCTTTTCCACCGCTCCCACCACCGTGCTCGACAGCGGAAGTCGCGCGATGCTCGCCGCCTCCATCGGCACCCTGACCGCCGATAGCAACGGAAAGATCTCGGTTTACCTCGATGACAGGAATGCCGTCACCTCCGCGAGTTTCCGCACCTGGTATGACGGACTGGCCTACGAGTTTGTGACCCCGCCTCCCAACAACGTGTTCTACGTCGATGCCAACTCGTCCAACACCGGGCGCTGGGACAACCAGACCTTCAGCCCCGCTCCCAACGGCGTGACCGGAGCCGACAATAACTGGGAAACCCGCAACCTCGGCAACACGGCGAATGTTTATGAATCCTGCGCCGAGGCCGCCGAAAATGCGCCGCTGCTCGTCACCACCCTCACCGGACTCAGCCCCAACACCCGTTATTTGCTCTACGCCTACTTCTGGGATGCCTCGAGCGGAAACTGGAGGATCAAGGCCTCGGCCAAGCAGTCGGACATCAACAACAATGGCACTCCAGGCACTGCGACGGACGATTTCCTGCCCACCTCGCTGCTCACGAACTTTGCC